>NZ_JBEXKX010000056.1:0-51451 GCF_040609695.1 Amycolatopsis sp. NPDC004625 | reverse complement strand
GGCTGTGGCGGGGTTTTCCGCCCCACCCCCCCCCCGCCCGCGGGGGGGGGGCGCGGGCCGCGCCGGGCTCCGTCGCGACCGGCTCCGGTGCGGCTTCGAGGACCGCGTGCGCGTTGGTGCCGCTCATGCCGAACGACGACACGGCGGCCCGGCGCGGGCGGCCGGTTTCGGGCCAGGGCCGGTTTTCGGTCAGCAGCGAGACGTTCCCGGCCGACCAGTCCACATGGGACGACGGCGTGCCCGCGTGCAGCGTGGCCGGGAGGACGCCGTGGCGCAGGGACAGCACCATCTTGATCACCCCGGCGACGCCGGAGGCGGCCTGGCTGTGCCCGATGTTGGACTTCACCGAGCCGAGCCACAGGGGGTTCTCCCGGTCCCGGCCGTAGGTGGCCAGCAGGGCCTGGGCCTCGATCGGGTCGCCGAGGGTGGTGCCGGTGCCGTGGGCCTCCACGGCGTCGACGTCGTCGAAGGTCAGCCGGGCGTTGGCCACGGCCTGGCGGATGACCTGCTGCTGCGCGGGACCGTTGGGCGCGGTGAGGCCGTTGGAGGCGCCGTCCTGGTTGACCGCCGAGCCGCGGATCACGGCGAGCACCTCGTGGCCGTTCCGCCGGGCGTCGGCGAGCCGTTCGACCAGCAGGACGCCGGCGCCTTCGGCCATGCCCATGCCGTCGGCGCCGTCGGAGAACGCCTTGCAGCGGCCGTCGGCGGCGAGCGCGCGCTGGCGGCTGAAGGCGACGAACGACGCCGGGGTCGACATCAGCGCCACCCCGCCGGCCAGCGCCATCGTGCACTCGCCGGTGCGCAGCGACTGGCAGGCCAGGTGCAGCGCGACCAGGGACGACGAGCACGCGGTGTCGACCGTGACGGCCGGGCCGGTGAGCCCGAAGGTGTAGGAGATCCGGCCGGAGACGACGCTGGCCGCGCCGCCCGTGAGCAGGTGCCCGGCCGAGCTGTCCGGCGCGGCGAGCCCGATGCCGTAGTCGGCGTAGTTGGTGCCGACGAACACGCCGGTGGCGCTGCCCCGCAGGCTTTCCGGGTCGACGCCGGCGCGTTCCATCGCCTCCCACGACGTCTCCAGCAGCAGCCGCTGCTGCGGGTCCATGGTCAGCGCTTCGCGCGGCGAGATGCCGAAGAAGCCCGGGTCGAAGTCGCCCGCGTCGTGCAGGAAGCCGCCGTGGCGGGTGTAGCTGGTGCCGTCGTGGTCCGGGTCGGGGTCGAACAGCGCCTCGACGTCCCAGCCGCGGTCGGCCGGGAACCCGGTGATCGCGTCGCCGCCGGCGGTGATCAGGTCCCAGAGGTCCTCGGGGCTCCGGATGCCGCCGGGGTAGCGGCAGCTCATCGCGACGATGGCGATCGGCTCGTCGTCGGCGACCGCGACGACGGTCTCGGTCACCTTCGCCGTCGCGTCGAGCAGGAACCCGGTGATGCGCTCGGCCGTCGGGTGGTCGAAGGCGAGGGTCGCGGGGAGGCTGCGGCCGGTTTCCGCGGCGAGGCGGTTGCGCAGCTCGACGGCGGTGAGCGAGTCGAAGCCGAGTTCGCGCAGGGCGACGTCCGGGGCGACGGCGTCCGGGCCGTCGTGGCCGAGCACCGCCGCCGCGGTCGCGCGGACCAGCCCGAGCACGGCCCGCGGGCGGTCGGCGGGGGCGACGTCGGCCAGCCACCCCGGCTTGACCTGCGGCTTTTCCACCGTCAGCGCGCGGCGGACCTCGGGCAGCTCGTCGAGCAGCGGGCGCGGCCGCAGGGCGGTGAACACCGGCGCGAACCGGGCCCAGTCGACGTCGGCGACGGCGAGGAACGTCTCGTCGTCGGCGAGCACCTGGCGGAGGCCCGCGAAGGCGAGGTCGGGGTCGAGGAACGGCAGGCCCTGGCGCAGCAGGCGGCTCGCGTCGAAGTCCTGGTTCGCCTTTTCCGGGTTGGCGGCGTTCCAGACGCCCCAGGCGAGCGAGGTGGCCCGCAGGCCGCGGGCGCGCCGACGCTGGGCGAGGGCGTCGAGGTGGGCGTTGGCCGCGGCGTAGGCGGCGTGGTCGCCGCTGCCCCAGACCCCGGCGATGGAGGAGAACAGGACGAACGCGTCGAGGTCGTGGTCGAAGACGGCGTCGAGGTTTTCGGCGCCGAGCACCTTGGCGCGCGCGACGGTGGCGAACTCGGCGACGTCGGTGGTGTCGATGGAGGCCAGTTCGATGAGCGCGGCGGCGTGGATGACGGCGTTGAAGTCGTGCGCCTGCGCGAGCGCTTCGACCTCGGCCCGGTCGGCGACGTCGCAGGTGGCGAAGGTGACACCCGGGTCGTCGGAGGCGTGGCCGCCGCGACGGCTGGCCAGGACGACGTGCTCGGCACCGGCGTTGCGCAGCCAGCGGGCGATCCGCGGGCCGAGGGCGCCGGTGCCGCCGGTGACCAGGACGGTACCGCGGACCGACCACGAGCCGGGCGCGGTCCGCGGCGGCTGGGCGTGGACGAGACGGCGGACGAGGACGCCGGAGGCGCGGATGGCCAGCTGGTCCTCGTCGCCGGGGGTGGCCAGGATGGCGGTGAGCCGCTCCAGGGCCCGGGCGTCGGGCTCGGCGGGCAGGTCGATCAGGCCACCCCAGCGGTCCGGGTGTTCCAGGCCGATCACGCGGCCGAGCCCCCAGACCTGGGCTTGCGCGGGCGACGGCGAGTCCGTGTGGACGGCGCCGGACGTCAGCAGCCACAGCGGCGCGTCGATCCCCGCGTCGCCGAGGGCCTGGGCGAGCAGGAGCGTTCCGGCGACCCCCGACGGCAGCTCGGGGAACTCCGGGTGCGGCCGTTCGTCGAAGGCCAGCAGCGACACCACGCCCGCGATGCCCGGCCCCGCTTCGCGCAGCCGTGCGGCCAGGCTTTCGCGGTCTCCGGTCACCGTCAGGACTTCGGCGCCGAGAACGTCCACAAGAGACGGTTCCGGGCCGGGGGCGACCACGGCGAGCCAGCGTCCGGACCGCGTGCCCACCGGTTCCGGTGCCGGCCGCCAGCGGATGTCGTACCGCCAGGAGCCCGCCGGATCGCCGACCGGGGAGCGGCCGGATTTGAGCCAGTAGTGCCGCTGCTGGAACGCATACGTGGGCAGATCGACCCGCGTGGCCCCGGCGATGTACGGCGTCCAGTCGACCTTCACGCCGTGTACGTGCGCTTCGGCCACCGACAGCGCGAAGCGATCCAAGCCGCCTTCGTCGCGGCGCAACGAGCCGAGCGCGACGACGTCCTCGCCGATCGCCATGGTCAGCACCGGGTGCGGGGACGCCTCCACGAACGTCCCGAACCCCTCGCCCTTCAGCCGCTCGACCGCGAGGTCCAGGCGGACTGTGCTGCGCAGGTTCGTGTACCAGTACTCCGCGTCCAGCTCCGTACCGTCGATCCACTCGCCGGTGACGGTCGAGAAGAACCCGGTCCCGGCCGTCCGCGGGGTGATCGGGGCCAGGACGTCGAGGAGTTCGTCGCGCAACTGCTCGACCTGCACCGAGTGGGACGCGTAGTCCACCGGGATCCGCCGGGTGCGCACCTCGGCGCAGGCGGCCGTGAATTCGTCGAGCGCGCCGGGCTCGCCGGAGACGACGGTCGCCCCGGGCCCGTTCACCGCGGCGATGCCGATCCGGTCGCCCCAGGGTGCGGTGAGCTCTTCGGTCCGGCTCCGGGACGCCGCGACGGAGACCATGCCGCCAGCACCCGCCAACGCGAGGATGGCCTTGCTGCGCAGCGCAACGACCCGGGCACCGTCCTCGAGCGACAGTGCACCCGACACCACCGCGGCCGCGATCTCGCCTTGGGAGTGGCCGATCACGGCGTCCGGACGCACGCCGTGGGCGGCCCACAGCTCGGCCAGGGACACCATCATCGCGAACAGCGCGGGCTGCACGACGTCGACGCGGTCCAGTTCGGGTTCGTCGAGCAGCGAGAAGCCGGTGTACGGCTCGAGCGCCCGCGCGCATTCGGTGAACCGGGCCGCGAACACTTCCGAGGTGGCCAGGAGTCCGGTCGCCATCCCGGTCCACTGGGCCCCCTGGCCGGGGAAGACCATGGCGACCTTGCCGCCGCGGGCGACCCCCGAGACGACGTGCGGCGCGGGTGTGCCGTCGGCGATCGCGCGAACCCCGGCCAGCAGCCGCTCCCGGTCCGCGCCGACCACGACGGCCCGGTGCGCGAACGTCGACCGGGACGTCGCCAGCGAGAAGGCGATGTCCACCGGGTCGCCGTCCACAAGAGACAGCCGGGCAGCCTGCTCGCGAAGCGCCTCGGGCGTTTTGGCCGACAGCACCCACGGCACCACCCCGCCGGGACCCTCCGAGGAAGCAGGCGGTTCCGCAGCCTCTTCGAGGATGATGTGCGCGTTGGTGCCCGAGATGCCGAAGGACGACACCGCACCCCGCCGCGGACGGTCGGCCGTCCAGTCCCGTCCTTCCCGGAGCAGTTCCACCGCACCGGCGGTCCAGTCGATCTTCGCCGACGGCGTGTCCGCGTGCAGGGTCGGCGGCATCCGGCGGTGCCGCAGCGCCTGCACGAGCTTGATGACGCCGCTGACCCCCGCCGCGGCCTGCGTGTGCCCGATGTTCGACTTCACCGAACCCAGCCACAGCGGCGTTTCCCGCGCCTGGCCGTAAGTCGCCAGCAGCGCCTGCGCCTCGATCGGGTCACCCAGGGCCGTGCCGGTGCCGTGCGCCTCGACCAGGTCGACGTCCACAGTGGACAAGCGGGCGTCGGCGAGTGCGTCCCGGATGACCCGCTGCTGGGACGGGCCGTTCGGCGCCGAGAGGCCGCTGCTGGCGCCGTCCTGGTTGACCGCCGAACCACGGACCACCGCCAGGACCGGGTGGCCGAGGCGCTGCGCGTCGGCCAGCCGCTCGACCAGCAGCATCCCGGCGCCCTCGCCCCAGCCCGTGCCGTCGGCGCCGTCGGCGAACGCCTTGCACCGGCCGTTGCCGGACAGCCCGCCCTGGCGGCTCATCTCGGTGAACATGTCCGGGTTGACCATCACCGCCGCGCCGCCGGCCAGCGCGAGATCGGACTCCCCGCGCCGCAGCGAGTGGACCGCCAGGTGAAGCGCCACCAGCGACGACGAACACGCCGTGTCGACGGTGACCGAAGGGCCTTCCAGGCCGAGGGTGTAGGAGATCCGGCCGGACAGGACGCTGGTGGCGGTGCCGGTCATCAGGTGCCCGGCGACCGCCTCGGCCTCCTCCCCCGCGCCGGTGCCGTAGCCCTGGGAGGCCGCGCCGACGAACACCGCCGTGCGGCTGCCGCGCAGGGTCTCCGGCACGATCCCGCCGCGTTCGAGCGCCTCCCACGACGTCTCGAGCAGCAGCCGCTGCTGCGGGTCCATCGCCAGTGCTTCGCGCGGGGAGATGCCGAAGAAGGCCGCGTCGAACCGGCCCGCGTCGTGGACGAAGCCGCCTTCGGCGACGAAGCCGGCGTCGTGGGCGTCGGGCCAGCCGCGGTCGGCGGGAAACCCGGACATCCCGTCGCCGCCGGAATCGACGAGCCGCCAGAGGTCTTCGGGCGAGCGGACGCCGCCGGGGAACCGGCAGGCCATCCCGACGATCGCCACCGGGGCGGACGCGGCGTCCTCGACCTCCTGGACGCGTTTGCGGGCGCGCCGGAGGTCCGCGGTCACCTTCTTCAGGTACTCCCGGAGCTTCGCGTCGTTGTCCATCAGGCCCCATCCCGTCGCGTGCCGTCCATTCAGGACAGTCCGAGTTCGTTGTCGATCAGGTCGAAGATTTCGTCGTCGGTGGCGGCGTCGAGTTCGGCGTCCGCGTCCTCGGCCCCGCTCCGGCGGCGCGCGAGCAGGGTTTCCAGCCGCGCGGTCACGTTTCTGGAAACGCTGTCCCCGGCGGCTTCGAGCAGCCGTTCCAGCCGGTCCAGTTCCGCCAGCACCGCCGCGTCCGCGTCGACGGCGGCGGGTGCGAGCCCGGCCAGCAGGTGCGCGGCCAGGTCGGCGGGCGACGGGTGGTCGAAGATCAGCGTGGCCGGCAGCCGCAGGCCGCTCTCGGCGGTGAGCCGGTTGCGCAGCTCGACCGCGGTGAGCGAGTCGAAGCCCAGGTCGAGGAACCCGCGGCCGCCGTCGACGTCGGCCGCCGAACCGTGGCCCAGCACGGTGGCGACGTGCCCGCGCACGACGTCGAGGAGGAACTCGCCGCGCTCGGTCTCGGGCACGGCCGCGAGCCGCTCGGCCAGCGGCGGACCCGACGGATCACCCGATGCAACCGAAGCGGTCCGCCGGGCCGGCGCCCGGACCAGCGACGCGAACAGTGGCGGCAGCCCGGCCTGCGCGCCGAGCGCGGCCGCGTCGAGCTGCAGCGGCAGCAGCGCCGGTTCCGGCCGGGCCGCCGCGACGTCGAACAGGTCGAGCCCGCGCTCGGCGGTGAACGGGACGAACGCCGACTTCGTCAGCTTCGCGAGATCGGCCTCGCGGAGCATCCCTTCGGTGGCCCAGGGGCCCCAGCCCAGCGACCCGGCCGGCAGCCCCCGGGCCGCGCGGTACTGTGCGAGGGCGTCGAGGAACGCGTTGGCCGCGGCGTAGTTGCCCTGGCCGGGGCTGCCGAGGGTGGCCGCCGCCGAGGAGAACAGGACGAACGCCGACAGGCCCCGGTCGCGGGTGAGTTCGTGCAGGTTGAGGGCCGCGTCGACCTTCGGCCGCAGCACCGCGTTCAGCCGTTCGGGCGTCAGCGACGCGACGACGCCGTCGTCGAGGACGCCCGCCGCGTGCACCACGCCGGTGAGCGCCGGGATCGCGGCGAGCACCGCCGCGAGCTCGCGGCGGTCGGCGGCGTCGGCGGCCACGATCCGTACGTTCGCCCCCAGCTCCCGCAGGCTCTCGGTCAGCTCGGCCGCGCCGGGGGCGGCCGGCCCGCGGCGGCTCAGCAGCACCAGGTCGCGGACGCCGTGCCCGGTGACCAGCCGCCGGGCGACCAGACCGCCCAGCGCACCGGTGCCGCCGGTGACGAGCACCGTGCCGTCGCCGAACGACGGCGGCATGGTGAGCACGACCTTGCCGACGTGCTTGGCCTGGCTGACGAACCGGAACGCCTCGGGCGCGCGCCGGACGTCCCAGGTCCGCACCGGCAGCGGCGTCAGCGCGCCCGCTTCGAACAGCGCGAGGACCTCGCCGAACAGCTCCCGGATGCGGTCCGGGCCGGCTTCGACGAGGTCGAACGCCTGGTACCGGACACCCGGGTGGGCGGCGGCGACGGCATCCGCGTCCCGCACGTCGGCCTTGCCCATCTCGAGGAACCGCCCGCCGCGCGGCATCAGCGCGAAGGAGGCGTCGACGAATTCGTTGGTCAGCGCGTTGAGCACGACGTCGACCCCCCGGCCGCCACTGGCTTCGCGGAACAGCTCCGCGAACCCGGTCGTGCGCGACGAAGCCAGGTGCGCGTCGTCGAGGCCGGAGGCGCGCAGGACGTCCCACTTGCCGGGGCTGGCGGTGGCGTAGACCTCGGCGCCGAGGTGGCGGGCCAGCTGGATCGCGGCCATCCCGACGCCGCCGGCGCCCGCGTGCACCAGCACCGACTCCCCGGCCCGCAGTCCGGCCAGATCGACGAGGCCGTAGTAGGCGGTGAGGAACACGATGGGGACCGACGCGGCTTCGCTGAACGACCAGCCGTCCGGGATCTTCGCCAGCATCCGCTGGTCGGCGACCGAGCGCGGGCCGAAGGCGCCGGGGAAGAAGCCCATCACCTGGTCGCCGGGGGCGAGCCCGGTGACGCCTTCGCCGCATTCGAGGACGACACCGGCGCCTTCGATGCCCATCAGCGGCTCGCCCGGGTACATGCCGAGTCCGATGAGGACGTCGCGGAAGTTCATCCCGGCGGCGCGGATGGCCACCCGGACCGTGCCCGGTTCGAGGGTCTCCGGCAGCGGGTTCGGGACGAGCGCGAGGTTCTGCAGGGTGCCGCGGCCGGTGCTGTCGAGCCGCCAGTCGCCCTCGGCGGGCGGCTGGAGCAGGGTGCCGGACCCGGCGCACACGAGCCGGGCGGCCAGCGCGCGGCCGTCGCGCAACGCGAGCTGCGGTTCGCCGGAGGCGACCGCGCCGAGCAACGCCGCCGAGCGCGGGTCTTCGTCGTCGAGGTCGACCAGGACGAGCCGGCCGGGGTTCTCGAACTGCGCCGACCGCAGCAGGCCCCACACCGGGGCGGCGGTGAGGTCGGGGACGCGGTCGCCGTCGGCCGCACCGACCGCGCCGCGGGTCACCAGCACCAGCCGGGCGGTGGCGAACCGGTCGTCGGCCAGCCACTCCCGGACGAGTTCGAGCGCGAACGCGGCCCGGTCCCGCGGCTGCGCCGAGTGCCGGATCGCGGAGAACACGTACTGCGGTTCCTCGCCGCTCTCTTCGGTGCGGCGGCCCAGTTCGGCCAGGTCCACACAGGACTCGACGGTGCCCGACGAGCCGAGCCCGGCCACCAGGCCGAGCGGGTCCGGGCCGATGACCGCATACCGGCCGCCCGAAGTCTCCGGCACCGGGATCGGCGTCCACTCGACCTGGAACAGCGCGTCCCCGCCGTCCGGGCCGCGCAGCTGATCGGCCGAAACCGGGCGCAGCACCAGCGAAGCGACCGAGGCCACGGGGGCGCCGGTGGTGTCGGCGACGTCGACGGCGACCGCGTCCCCGGCGCCCGGCTGCAACCGGACCCGCAGCGCGGTGGCGCCGGTGGCGTGCAGGGTGACGCCGGTCCAGGCGAACGGCAGCCGCGGGCCGGTCTCGCCGCCGCGGAGGCCGAGGGCGTGCAGGGCGGCGTCGAGCAACGCCGGGTGCAGGCCGAACGCGCCCGCCTGCTGGTCCGGCAGGGCGACTTCGGCGTAGACGTCCTCGCCGAGGCGCCAGGCCGCGCGCAGGCCGCGGAAAGCCGGGCCGTAGCCGAACCCGGACGCGGCGAGCTGGTCGTAGAACCCCGTCATGTCCACGGGTTCCGCACCGGCGGGCGGCCACTCGGCCAGGCCGGCGGGCTCGGCCGTGGACGCCGGCGCGAGGACACCGGCGGCGTGCGCTGTCCACTCGTCGCGGCCGTCCGGTCGCGAGTGGATGGTCAGCTCGCGGCGGCCGTCGTCGTCCGGGTCGCCGACCGACACCTGGATCGCGACGGCGTCCTGCTCGCGCACCACGAGCGGCGCCGAGAGGGTCAGTTCCTCGACCGCCGGGCAGCCGGCCTGGTCGCCCGCCCGGACCGCCAGCTCGACGAAGGCGGTGCCGGGCAGCACGACCGTGCCGAGGACCGCGTGGTCGGCCAGCCACGGCTGCGCGGACAGCGACAACCGTCCGGTGAGGACGATGCCGTCCCCGCCGGCGAGCGGCAGGGCCGCGGCCAGCAGCGGGTGGGCCGCGGCGGTGAGCCCGGCCGCGCCGACGTCCCCGGCGGGCGCCGAAACCTCGGGCCAGTAACGCCGGTGCTGGAAGGCGTACGTCGGCAGCGGCACCCGGCGGGCGCCGGTGAACGCGGCCGCGAGGTCGACCGGGACACCGCGGACCCACAGCCCGGCGACCGCGGCGGCGAACGTGCGTTCCTCCGGCCGGTCGCGGCGCAGCAGCGCCACGGCCACCACGTCCTCGCCGAGGCAGTCGGCGGCCATCGCGCTGAGCACCGCGTCCGGCCCGGCTTCGAGGAACGTCCGCACGCCCAGCCCGGCCAGCGTGGCGACCGCGTCGGCGAACCGCACCGACGCCCGCACCTGACCCACCCAGTAGTCCGGTGTGGACAGTTCGGGACCGGCGAGCCGCCCGGTCACCGTGGACACCACGGCCCGCTCGGCCGGGCGGTAGGTGAGCCGCCGGGCGACCGCGGCGAAGTCGTCGAGCATCGCGTCCATCCGCGGCGAGTGGAACGCGTGGCTCACCGTGAGCCGCTTGGTCCGCACGCCCGCCGCGGCGAACCCGGCGGCCAGCTCCAGCACGGCGTCCTCGTCGCCGGAGACGACGACCGAACCGGGCCCGTTGACGGCCGCGATGCCCACCCGGCCGCCGGTCTTGGCCACCTCGGCGGCCACGGCTTCTTCGCCGGCCCGCAGCGAAACCATCGCCCCGCCGTCGGGCAGCGCATCCATCAGGCGGCCGCGGGCGGCGACCAGTTCGGCCGCGTCGGCCAGGGACAGCACGCCGGCGACGTGCGCGGCGACCAGCTCGCCGATCGAGTGGCCGGCCAGGTGGTCCGGCCGCACGCCCCAGCTCTCGGCCAGCCGGAACAGGGCCAGCTCCACGGCGAACAGCGCCGTCTGGGTGTAGGCGGTCCGGTCCAGCAGCGCGGCTTCGGGCGTGCCCGCCTCGGCGAACACCAGGTCGCGCAGGGCGTGCTCCAGGTGCGGGTCGAGGTGCGCGCACGCCTCGTCGAAGGCGTCGGCGTACACCGGGAACCGCGCGTAGAGCTCGCGGCCCATCCCGGCGCGCTGGGCGCCCTGCCCGGTGAACAGCACGGCCAGCGGGCCGCTCTCCGCCTCGCCCGAGATCACGTCGGGGGCGGGCGTGCCGTCGGCGAGGGCGGTCAGGCCGGCCCGGAAGTCTTCGGCGGTGGTCCCGAGCACGACCGCGCGGTGGTCCAGCGCGGCCCGGCCGGTGGCCAGCGAGAACCCGACGTCGGCCGGGTTTTCGTCCACTTCGGACAGCCGGGCGGCCTGGGCGCGCAACGCGGCCACCGACCGGCCGGACACCGGCCACGGCACCGGGCCACGGCTCTCGGCAGAGAGCACGACCGGCGTGGGTCCGGCCTGCTCGATGATGGTGTGGGCGTTGGTGCCGGAGATGCCGAAGGAGGAGATGCCGGCCCGGCGCGGCCGGTCGGCCGGCCATTCGCGAGCCTCGGTCAGCAGCCGGACCGCACCCGCGGACCAGTCCACATGGGACGTCGGCGCGTCGACGTGCAGAGACTGCGGTAAAAGCTCGTGCCGCATGGCCATGACCATCTTGATGATCCCGGCGACCCCGGCGGCGGCCTGTGTGTGGCCGATGTTCGACTTCACCGACCCCAGCCACAACGGCGTCTCGCGGTCCTGGCCGTAGGTGGCCAGCACGGCCTGGGCCTCGATCGGATCGCCCAGGGTGGTCCCGGTCCCGTGCGCCTCGACGACGTCCACATCGGACGGTTCCAGACCCGCGTTCGCCAGGGCCGCCCGGATCACCCGCTGCTGCGAGGGGCCGTTCGGCGCGGTCAGGCCGTTCGACGCGCCATCGGAGTTGACCGCGGACCCGCGGACGATCGCCAGGACTTCGTGGCCGTGGCGCCGGGCGTCGGAAAGCCGTTCCAGCAGGAGCAACCCGGCGCCTTCGGCCCAGCCGGTGCCGTCGGCGGCCTCGGCGAACGGCTTGCAGCGGCCGTCGGGGGCGAGCCCGCGCTGCCGGCTGAACTCGACGAACGCACCCGGCGTCGACATCACGGTGACCCCGCCCGCGACGGCCATCGCGGACTCGCCCTGCCGCAGCGACTGGCAGGCCAGGTGCAGCGCGACCAGCGACGACGAGCAGGCGGTGTCGACCGCGACCGACGGCCCTTCGAGGCCGAAGGTGTAGGAGACGCGCCCGGCGATGACGCTGGTGGTGTTACCGGTCAGCAGGTGACCTTCGACGCCGGAGGACGCGCCGAGCATGGTGACGTAGTCCTGGCCGTTGGTCCCGGCGAACACGCCCGTTTTCGTGCCGCGCAGCGAGTGCGGGTCGATCCCGGCCCGCTCGAACAGTTCCCACGACGTCTCCAGCAGCAGCCGCTGCTGCGGATCCATGGCGAGCGCCTCACGCGGCGAGATGCCGAAGAACGCGGCGTCGAACTCGCCCACGCCGTCGAGAAATCCGCCCTCGCGGGTGTAGCTGCGGCCGCTCTTGCCGGGGTCCGGGTCGTAGAGCGCGCCGACGTCCCAGCCGCGGTCGCCGGGGAACGCCGAGATGCCGTCGCCGCCCGCGCCGACCAGGCGCCAGAGGTCCTCCGGGGACCGGACCCCGCCCGGGTAGCGGCAGCTCATCGCGACGATGGCGATCGGGTCGTCGCCGGTGACGGCCACGGTGGGCCGGTCCGGGTCCGCGGTGTCCGCGGTGTCCGCAGTGTCCGCGGTGTCCGCAGTGTCCGCGCCGAAGGCGTCGCCGAGCAGGCGGTCGGTCAGGTCCGCCGGGGTCGGGTGGTCGAACACCAGCGTCGAGGGCAGGCCGAGGCCGGTTTCGGCGGCCAGGGCGTTGCGCAGCTCGACCGCGGTGAGCGAGTCGAAACCCAGGTCTTTGAAGGGCCGGGCCGGGTCGATCGCTTCGGCACCGGCGTGTCCGAGGACCGCCGCGGCGCGGGCGCGCACGACGTCCAGGAGCACGCGACGGCGTTCGGGCGCGGGCAGCGCGGCGAGGCGGTCGGTCAGCTCGGCCGTTCCGCGCTCGCCGGGGCGCTCGCCGGCGTCGAACTCGGGCAGTTCGGCCATGAGCGGCCGGGACCGGGCGGCCGCGTAGGACGGCGCGAACCGGGCCCAGTCGACGTCGGCGACGACGACCGTGGTCTCCCCCAGTTCGACGGCCTGCAGCAGCGCGCGCACGCCGAGACCGGGGTCGAGCGGGAGGAGCCCGCGGCGGCGGAGCAGGTCTTCGCCCTCTTCGGACGCGCCCATCCCAGCGCCCGCCCAGGGGCCCCAGGCGATCGAGGTGGCCGTCTCGCCGCGGGCCCGGCGGCGCTCGGCGAGGGCGTCCAGGTGGGCGTTGGCCGCCGCGTAGGCGCCCTGGTGCCCGCTGCCCCAGACCCCGGCGATCGACGAGAAGAGCACGAACGCTTCGAGGTCGTCGCCGAGCAGTTCGTCGAGGTGGGTGGCACCGTCCACTTTGGCGCCGGCCACCTCTTCGAAGTCCGCTGTGGACGATTCGAGGATCGGGGTGAACCGGCCGAAGCCGGCGGCGTGGAAGACGGCTCTGGTGGAACGTCCCTTGAGGACTTCGGCCAGCGCTGTGCGGTCGGCGACGTCGCAGGCCACGATCTCGGGCTCGGCGCCGAGGGCACGCAGCTGCGCCGCGAGGTCGGCCGCGCCCGGGGTGTCCGGGCCGCGGCGGCTGATCAGCAGCAGGTCCCGGACGCCGCGGGCGGCCAGGGTCCGGGCGAGCGTGCTGCCCAGTGCCCCGGTGCCACCGGTGATGAGGACGGGCCCTTCGGGGCGCCAGGTGCCGGGTTCGGCACCCGCCGGGGCGCGGACGAGCCGGGGCACGAACGCGCCGGACGCCCGCAGGGCCACCTGGTCTTCGCCGGTCCCCGCGGCCAGGAGCGCGGCGAGCCGGTCGTGGCCGCGGTCGTCGAGGGTCGCCGCGAGGTCGAGCAGGCCGATCCCGCGGCCGGTGAGTTCGAGCGCGGCGACCCGGCCGAGGCCCCAGACCTGCGCTTTCGCCGGGTCGGGGGCGGTGTCGGAGCGGCCGGTGCGGACGGCGCCGGCGGTGCCGAGCCAGAGCGGGCCGGGCAGGTCGGCCTGCAGCACGGTGAGGGCTTCGGCCAGGTTCGCCGGGAAGGCGAGCGCCCCGGCGACGTCCGGCACCTCGCCCAGGCGGTCGACGGGCACGCTGACGACGTCCGCACCCCGCTCGGCCAGGCTGTCCGCGAGCCCCGCGGGGGCGGCGCCGACGAGCAGCCAGGTGCCGGTGAGGCGGCCGGTGGGGATCGGGTGGGGCCGCCAGGTGACGCGGTAGCGCCACGATTCGAGCGTGCTCGCCTCGCGGTGGCGGGTGCGCCAGGCCTGGAGCGCGGGCTGGATGGCGTCGGCGAGTTCCGCGTCGACGGCGAGGTCGCGGGCCAGGTCGCCGCGCTCGACGGCGGCCCAGAACCCGGCGTCGGCGGGGTCGGTGGCGGGCTGCGGGCGGGCCGGTTCGAGCCAGTACCGCTGGTGTTCGAAGGGGTACGTCGGCAGTGCGACGGCCCGGCCGGCGGATCCGGCGTAGAGGCTCTCCCAGTCCAGGTCGACGCCGTTGACGTGCAGGCGGGCGAGTGCGGTGAAGAGGGTTCGTGCTTCGTCGCGGTCGCGGCGGAGGGCGGGGATCGCGGTCCCGGGGACCATCGAGCTGAGGACGCCGGCCGGGCCCAGCTCCAGGAAGACCTTGGCGCCCGCGGCTTCGAGCGTGGTGACGCCGTCGGCGAACCGGACGGCTTCCCGGACGTGCCGCACCCAGTAATCCGCGGTGAACGGCTCGGCGAGAGCACCGCTCACATTCGAGATCACCGGTATTTCCGCCGGACGACAGGTCAAGGTTTCCGCCACCGCACGGAACTCGTCCAGCATCGGGTCCATCAGCGGCGAGTGGAACGCGTGACTGACGGTGAGGCGCTTGGTTTTCGGGAACTGCGCCGCGATCGCCAGAACGGCGGCCTCATCACCCGAAATGACCACCGACTCGGGGCTGTTCACCGCCGCGATGGAGACGCCCTCGGTCAGCGTGATCGCCGACTCCGGCGCGGCAATGGACACCATCGCGCCGCCCGCCGGTAGGGCTTGCATCAGTGACGCGCGGGCCGAAACCAGCCGACAAGCGTCCTCAAGGGACAACACCCCAGCCACGTGCGCAGCCGAAATCTCGCCGATCGAATGCCCCGCCACGAAATCCGGGCGCACACCGAACGACTCGACCAGCCGGAACAGCGCCACTTCCACCGCGAACAACGCGGGCTGGGTGAACTCGGTCCGATCCAGGCGCTCGGCGTCGTCGAAGGCCTCGCGGAGTTCGGGGCCGAAATGTGCGCACACCGCGTCGAAAGCTTCGGCGTACACGGGGAATCGCTCGTAGAGCCCGTGGCCCATCCCGGCCCGCTGGGCGCCCTGGCCGGTGAACAGCACCGCCAGCCGGGCGTCGCGGTCGGCGGTGCCGGTCACCACGGCGGCGTCGGAACCACCGTCGGCGAGGACACCCAGAGCACGGTCGATCTCGTCGCCACCCGCGACGAGGACAGCGCGATGGTCGTGCGTCGCGCGCGTGAAAGCCAAGGAGTACGCGAGATCCTGCGGGGCCAGGCCCGTGCCCCGGAGCCGGTCCGCTTGGGCTCGCAACGCCGTGGCGCTCCGGGCCGACAGCGGGACGAGCGGCGGTGTCGCGTCCGGTCCCGCCGCCGGGGCCGCGACCGGTTCGGCCTGTTCGAGGACCACGTGCGCGTTGGTCCCGCTCACCCCGAACGCCGAGACGGCCGCGCGGCGCGGGCCGTCGGACACCCACCCGCGTTCCTCGGTGAGCAGTTCGACGGCACCGGCCGACCAGTCCACTTGGGACGACGGCGTGTCGACGTGCAGCGTCCGCGGAAGGACGCCGTGACGCATGGCGAGCACCATCTTGATCACCCCGGCCACGCCGGAGGCCGACTGCGTGTGCCCGATGTTGGACTTCACCGAGCCGAGCCACAGGGGCCGATCGCGGTCCTGACCGTAGGTGGCGAGCAGAGCCTGCGCCTCGATCGGGTCGCCGAGCCGGGTTCCCGTGCCGTGGGCCTCGACCACGTCGACGTCCGAAGTGGACAGACCGGCGTTGGCCAGCGCGGCGCGGATCACCCGCTGCTGGGACGGGCCGTTCGGCGCGCTGAGCCCGTTGGAGGCACCGTCCTGGTTGACCGCCGAACCGCGGACCACGGCGAGGACTTCGTGCCCGTGCCGGCGGGCGTCCGACAGGCGTTCCAGGAGCACCAGGCCGACACCCTCGCCCCAGCCGGTGCCGTCGGCGGCGTCGGCGAAGGACTTGCAGCGGCCGTCCTCGGCCAGCCCGCGTTGACGGCTGAACTCGACGAACGCCGCCGGGTGCGCCATCACCGTGACACCGCCGGCCAGCGCCATCGAGCACTCGCCCTGCCGCAGCGACTGGCACGCCAGGTGCAGCGCCACCAGCGACGACGAACACGCCGTGTCCACGGTGACGGCCGGGCCCTCCAGGCCGAACGTGTAGGACAGCCGGCCGGAGACGACGGCCGGGGCGCTGCCGGTCAGCAGGTAGCCTTCGGAGCCGCCGGACTCGTCGCGCGCGCCGACGCCGTAGCCGGAGGAGGTCGCGCCGACGAACACACCGGTTCCGCTGCCGCGCAACGACTCCGGGTCGAGACCCGCGCGCTCGAACACCTCCCACGACGTCTCCAGGAGCACGCGTTGCTGGGGGTCCATGGCGAGCGCCTCGCGCGGCGAGATGCCGAAGAAGGCCGCGTCGAACTCCGCCGCCGTGGTCATGAACCCGCCTTCGCGGGTGTAGCTGGTGCCGAGGTTCGCCGGGTCCGGGTCGTACAGCGCGGCCAGGTCCCAGCCACGGTCGGCGGGGAACGGGCCGACGCCGTCACCGCCGTTTGCCAGCAAGCGCCACAGGTCCTCGGGCGAGGACACGTCCCCCGGGTAGCGGCAGCCCATGGCCACGATGGCGATCGGTTCGTCGGAAGGGGCGGCCGTGACCGGGCCCGCGGTGACGGCTTCGGCGCCGGAGACTTCGCGCAGCAGGAGCTCGGCCAGCGCCCGCGGGTGCGGGTGGTCGAAGACGACGGTCGACGGGAGCCGGACGCCGGTCGCGCTGGTCAGCCGGTTGCGCAGTTCGACGGCGGTCAGCGAGTCGAAGCCGAGGTCGCGGAAGGCCCGGTCCGCCGGGACGGCCGCGCCGGAGTCGTGCCCCAGGACGGCGGCGGCCTGCGCGCGCACGAGCTCGAGGACGTGGTGGGCGGCTTCGCGCGGGCCGAGCCCGCGGACGGCTTCGGCGAGTCCGGTGCCGACCTCGGTGACGACCTCCTCGGCGGTCACTTCCGGCAGGTCTTCGATCAGCGGCCGCCGCCGGGCGGCGGTGAACCCGGCGGCGAACCGCGCCCAGTCCATGTCGGCGACGGCGACGAACGTCTCGTCGGCGTCGAGCGCCTGCTGCAGGGCGGCGATCGCGCGTTCGGGGGCCATTTCGCGCAGGCCGCGGCGACGCAGGTGGTCCTTCGCCTCGGCGCTGCCCGCCATGCCGTCGCCCGCCCAGGAGCCCCAGGCCACGGCCGTCGCCGTCCGGCCGGCGGCGCGGCGGCGCGCGGCGAGGGCGTCGAGGTGGGCGTTCGCGGCGGCGTAGGCGCCCTGCCCGGCGCTGCCCCAGACGCCGGCATTGGAGGAGAAGAGGACGAAGGCGTCGAGGTCGTCGCCGAGCAGTGCGTCGAGGTGGTCGGCGCCGGTGGCCTTGGCGGCGAGGATTTCGGCGAACTCGGCGGGGCTGGTGCCGGCGATGGTCTGCGCTTGCGGCAGGCCGGCGGTGTGCACGACGGCCCGCACGTCCCCGAGGCTTTCGACGAGTGCGGCCACGGCGTCGCGGTCGGCGAGGTCACAGGCGGCGAAGGTGACGCGGGTGCCCAGTTCCGCTTCCAGTTCGGCGGCCCCCGGGGCATCGGCCCCGCGGCGGCTGACGAGGACGAGGTGCTCGGCGCCGGCCCGGGCGAGCCACCGGGCGACGTGCCGGCCGAGCGCGCCGGTGCCCCCGGTGACGAGCACGGTCCCCCGCGGGCGCCAGGTTCGGCCGGGTTCGACGCCGGGGGCGTGCGCGAGGCGGCGACCGAAGAGCCCGGAGGCGCGGAGGGCGACCTGGTCCTCGTGGTCGAGCCCGGCGAGCACGGCGGTCAACCGGCGGGCGGCGCGCCGGTCGAGGGTGGCGGGGAGGTCGACGAGACCGCCCCAGCGTTCGGGGTGTTCGAGGCCGGCGACCCGGCCGAGCGCCCAGACCTGCGCGGGATCGGCGGCGGGCGGCGTGTCGCCGGGCAGCGCGGCGACGGCGTGGCGGGTGAGCAGCCAGAGGGGTGCGGTGGTGTCGGCGAGAGCCTGGGTGAGGAGGAGGGTGGCGGGGGCATCGGGGAGCAGCGAGATGACACCGGCGATGGTGGGCAGGCGGGGCTCGGTGGCGGCTTCGGCAACCGCCGCAGGCTCGCGATCCCCGCGGACGGCTTGTGCCGCAGGGTCGGTGCCCGCGACCGCCACCTCGGCATCCACCGCAGGGTCGGTACCCGCGACCGCCATCTCGGCAACCGCCGCAGGGTCGGTGCCCACGACCGCCACCTCGGCAGCCGCCGCAGGGCCGCTACCTGCGGCCACCGCAGGGTCGGTGGCGAGTTCGCTCGCCAGCTCGGCGCCCGTGAGACCGTCGCTCGGCCACTCGAGCACCACCGGCTCCGCCCCGGCCGCGGCCAGGGCGTTCGTCACCTCGGCCGCGTCCGTTCCCGGCGGGGCGACCACCACCCACCGCCCGGACAGCGTCCCCGCCTCCGGTTCCGCCAGCGGCTTCCAGTCCACCCGGTACCGCCACGAGTCCACAGTGGACTTCTCCTGCCGCAGCCGCCGCCACTGGGCGAGGGCGGGCAGCAGCTCGGCGAACGACGTCTCCGCGGGCACTCCGAGCAACTCCGCCAGCGCACCGAGATCGCCGCCGTCGACCGCGGCCCAGAACCGGGCGTCCGCGGGGTCTCCGGCGACCGGCCGGTCCGGCACCTCCAGCCAGTACCGCTTGCGCTGGAACGCATAGGTCGGCAGGTCGACGATCCGGCCGTCCGGGAACGCGGGCGTCCAATCCACCGCCACCCCGCTCACGTGCGCCTCGGCCAGCGCCGTGTGGAACCGGGTCAACCCGCCGTCATCCCGCCGCAGCGAACCCAGCGCGACGACGTCGTCCCCGATCGCCATGGTCAGCACCGGATGCGGCGACGCCTCCACGAACGCGCCGAATCCCTCGCCCTTCAGCCGCTCGACCGCCACGTCCAGCCGGACGGTGGTGCGCAGGTTCGTGTACCAGTACTCCGCGTCCAACGCGGACCCGTCGATCCACTCACCGGTCACCGTGGAGAAGAACGCGGTCCCGCCCGCCCGCGGCGCGATCGGCGCCAAGACTTCGAGCAGCTCGGCACGCAGCTGCTCCACCTGCACCGAATGCGACGCGTAATCGACCGGCACCCGCTTCGCGCGCATGCCATCGGCCTCGCAACGCGCGATCAGCGAATCAAGATCCTCCGGGGCACCGGACACCACCACCGCGGACGGACCGTTCACCGCCGCGATCGACAACCCGTCCGAAAGCCGCGCTTCGACCGCGGGCAGGGGTGCCGCCACCGACACCATCCCGCCCCGCCCGGCCAACGCCAGCAGGGCCCGGCTGCGCAACGCAACCACGCGGGCACCGTCCGAAAGCGACAGTGCGCCGGACACGACCGCGGCCGCGATCTCGCCTTGCGAGTGCCCCACCACGGCATCGGGAACCACCCCGAACGACCGCCACAGCTCGGCCAGCGAAACCATCACCGCGAACAACGCGGGCTGCACCACATCGACCCGCGAAAGCGCAGCAGGATCGGCAAGGACATCCCGCAGCGACCAGTCCACGAAAGCCGACAAAGCGACCGCGCACTCGTCCAGCCGAGCCGCGAAGGCCGGGGACGACGAAGCCAGCTCCAGCGCCATCCCCGGCCACTGCGACCCCTGCCCCGGGAACACCAGAGCCACCTTGCCGCGGACCGCGGCCTCCCCGATCACCACCGCCGGGCTCGGCGAAGGCGCCGCGGAGGCCAGCGCGGCAAGACCCTCCGGGGAGGTGACCACCGCGCGGTGGCTCAGCAACGCCCGCGACCCGACCAGCGAGAACCCGACGTCGACCGGGTTTCGCTCCCAGGAAAGCAGCTCGGCGGCCTGGGCCCGCAACGCCTCCGGCGAACCCGCGGAAAGCACCCACGGCACCGGCCCGGACGCCTCCCGCGGCGGCAGCGGCGGCACCGGCGACACAACCGGCGCCTGCTCCAGGATCACGTGCGCGTTCGTCCCGCTGACCCCGAACGACGAGACGCCGATCCGCCGCGGCTGCCCGGTCTCCGGCCACGGCGTCGCCTCGGTGAGCAGCCGGACCGACCCGGCACTCCAGTCCACTTGGGACGAAGGCGCGTCGATGTGCAACGACCGCGGCAGCAGGCCCCGCCGCATGGCCTGGACGGACTTGATGATCCCGGCCACGCCCGCGGCGGCCTGGGTGTGCCCGAGGTTGGACTTGACCGACCCGAGCCACAGCGGCGTCGACCGGCCCTGGCCGTACGTCGACAGCAAGGCCTGGGCTTCGATCGGGTCGCCGAGCCGGGTGCCGGTGCCGTGCGCCTCCACCGCGTCGATGTCCGAAATGGACAGCGAGGCGTTCGCCAGCGCGGCCCGGATCACGCGTTGCTGCGACGGTCCGTTGGGCGCGGTCAGGCCGCTGCTCGCGCCGTCCTGGTTGACCGCCGAGCCGCGGACGACGGCGAGCACCGGGTGCCCGTGGCGGCGGGCGTCGGAAAGGCGTTCGACGAGCAGCATGCCCGCGCCTTCGCCCCAGCCGGTGCCGTCGGCGGCATCGGCGAACGGCTTGCACCGGCCGTCGGCGGCGAGGCCGCGCTGGCGGCTGAACGCGGTGAACGTGCCCGGGGTGGCCATCACCGTGACACCGCCGGCCAGGGCCAGCGTGCAGTCGCCGAGCCGGACGGCCTGGCAGGCCAGGTGCAGCGCCACGAGCGACGACGAGCAGGCCGTGTCGATCGTGACCGCGGGCCCCTCCAGGCCGAGCGTGTAGGCGATCCGGCCGGAGGCGACGCTGCCCGCGCTGCCGTTGCCGAGGAACGCCTCGAACTCCGCGTAGACGTCGGGGGCCAGCAGCAGCCGGGCCGCGTAGTCGGAGTACATCACCCCGGCGTAGACGCCGACCTTCTCACCGCGCACCGACGCCGGGTCGATGCCCGCCCGCTCCAGCACCTCCCACGACGTCTCCAGCAGCAGCCGCTGCTGCGGGTCCATGGCGAGCGCCTCACGCGGGGAAATGCCGAAGAACTCCGCGTCGAAGTCGGCCGCGTCGTGCAGGAACGCGCCTTCCCGGGTGTAGCTGGTGCCCGCGCTGCCGGGGTCGGCGTCGTAGAGGCGGGCCAGGTCCCAGCCGCGGTCGGCGGGGAACGCCCCGACCGCGTCCTCCCCCGCTTCGAGCAGGTCCCACAGCTGGTCCGGGGTGCGGACGCCGCCGGGGAACCGGCAGCTCATGCCGACGATGGCGACCGGCTCCTGCGCGCGGTCCTCGTTCTCCTTCAGCCGCCGCCGGGCTTCGCGCAGGTCGGCCGTGGCCCGCTTGAGGTAGTCCAGGAGCTTCTGTTCGTTCGACATTCAGGACATCCCCAGTTCGTCGTCGAGGAGGTCGAAGATCTCCTCGGCGGTGGCGTCGGCCAGTTCCGTGCCGGGTTCGTCCCGGCGGTCGTCGGTCGCGGTCCACCGGGCCAGCAGCCCGCGCAGGCGGTCGGTGACGCGGTCGCGGTCGCCGGCGGCGGGTTCGGCCGCGGCGAGCACCGCGGCCAGGCGGTCCAGTTCCGCGTGCACGGGCTGGGCGGCCTTCGCGCCGCCGGTGGGCAGTTCGGCGCACAGGTGCTTGGTGAGCGCGTCCGGGTTCGGGTAGTCGAAGATCAACGTGGCCGGCAGCCGCAGCCCGGTCGCCGCGGTGAGCCGGTTGCGCAGCTCCAGCGCGGTGAGCGAGTCGAAGCCGAGGTCGAGGAACCCGCGTCCGGCTTCGACGGCGTGGCCCGACGCGTAGCCGAGCACGGCTGCCACCTGGGCGCGCACGACCTCGTCGACGGCCCGGAGCTGCTCGGCCTCCGGCCGGCCGGCGAGCCGTTCGGCCAGCCCGGGCCCGGCCGGGACGCCGTCGCGCACGGCCCGCCGCGCCGGGGTCCGGACGAGGCCGCGCAGCAGCGCCGGGACCTCGGGCCGGGCCCGCCAGGCGGCCAGGTCCAGCGCGACCGGCATCAGCAGCGGCTCGCCGGTTCCCAGGGCGAGGTCGAACAGCCGCAGCGCGCGGTCCGTCGGCAGCGCGCGGACGCCGGAGCGGCCGAGCCGCGACACGTCGTCGTCGCCGAGGTGCGCGGTCAGGCCGCTGCGCGTCTCCCACAGGCCCCAGGCGAGCGAGGTCGCGGCCAGTCCCCGGCCGCGGCGGTGCTGGGCGAGGGCGTCGAGGTAGGCGTTGGCCGCGGAGTAGCCCGCCTGGCCCGCGCCGCCCATCGTCGTCGCGAAGGAGGAGAACAGGACGAACGCGTCGAGGTCGAGGTGCTCGGTGAGGTCGTGCAGGTGCCGGGCGGCGACGGCCTTGGGCCGCAGGACGGTGTCGAGCCGCTCGGGGGTCAGGGCTTCGAGGACGCCGTCGTCGAGCGCGCCCGCGGCGTGCACCACCGCGGTCAGCGGGTGCTCGGCGGGGATCTGCGCCAAGGCGGCTTCGAGGGCGGCCCGGTCGGCGACGTCGCAGGCGACGGCGGTGACGGACGCACCGGTCAGCTCGGTGGTGTCGGGCGCGCTGCGGCTGAGCAGCAGCAGGTGCCGGACACCGTGGACGGTGACCAGGTGCCGGGCCAGCAGGCCGCCGAGCACGCCGCTCGCGCCGGTGATCAGCACGGTCCCGTCCGGGTTCCACGCGTGCTCCCGCTGCGGCGCGGCGGCCCGCGCCAGCCGGGGCACGTGGAGTTCGCCGCCGCGCAGGGCCAGCTGGGGTTCGCCGGACGCGGCCGCCACTCCGGCCCAGGTGGCGAGGTTGTCGGTGGTGTCGACGTCGAGGAGGACGAACCGGTCCGGGTGCTCCGACTGCGCCGACCGCACCAGCCCCCAGACGGCCGCCGCGGCCGGGTCGGCGGGTGCTTCTCCCACGGCCGACTCGGTGACCAGCACCAGCCGCCCGTCTCCGGCGAGGAACTCCTGCAGGATCCCGAGCGCTTCGGCCGTCGAGTCGCCACGGCACTGCGTGTAGGCGACCGGTCCGGGCTCGCCCAGCGGCACCGCCGGCGCGGCCGGCTCGGCGGCCAGGGGCGGCCAGTTCAGGGTGAAGAGGGCGCTGTGGTCGGCGGCCGCCGCCAGCTGCCCGGCGGAAATCGGCCGCATGACGAGGGATTCGGCTTCGGCGACCGGTGCGCCGGTCTCGTCGGCGACGGCGACCGAGACGCCGTCCGCGCCGAGCGCCCCGAGCCGGACGCGCAGGGTGGTCGCGCCGGTCGCGTACAGCCGGACGCCGGTCCACGCGAACGGCAGCCGGGCGCCGGCCTGGGCGCTGGTCAGGCCGATCGGGTGCAGGGCCGCGTCGAGCAGGGCCGGGTGCAGCCCGTAGCGGGCGGCGTCCTGGTCGCCGGGGAGGGTGACCTCGGCGTAGAGGTCGTCGCCGTGGCGCCAGGCCGCGCGCAGGCCCTGGAACGCCGGGCCGTAGCGGTAGCCGCGGCCGGCGAGGGTGTCGTAGTGGCCGTCGACCGGCAGCGGTTCCGCACCCGGCGGCGGCCACGCGGTGAGGGCCGTGCCCGGCTCGGCGCCCGTGGTGAGGAACCCTTCGGCGTGCTGGGTCCAGTCGACGTCGTCGGAGGGTCGCGAGTGGACGGTCAGCGCGCGGCGGCCGTGTTCATCGGCGGCTTCGACCCGCACCTGGAGGGCGACGCCGCCGCGTTCCGGCAGGACCAGCGGGGCCTGCAGGGTGAGCTCTTCGACGGTCGCGCAGCCGACCTGGTCGCCCGCCTGCACGGCCAGCTCGACGAACGCGGTGCCCGGCAGCAGCACGGTGTCCCCGACGGCGTGGTCGGCCAGCCACGGGTGGCTGCGCCGGGAAAGCCGCCCGGTGAGCAGGGTGACGCCGGTGCCCGCGACGGTCACCGCGGCGCCGAGCAGCGGGTGCCCGGCGTCGGTGAGGCCGAGCCCGCCGGCGTCGCCCGTGGTGGTGGCCGTCCACTCTGGCCAGTACCGCTCCTGCTGGAACGGGTAGGTGGGGACGTCGGTGAGCCGGGCGCCGGGGAAGGCCGGGGTCCAGTCGACGGTGACGCCGTTGACGTGTGCCTCCGCCAACGCGGTGGAGAAGCGCGAGAGGCCGCCGTCGTCGCGGCGGAGCGAGCCGAGCGCGACGACGTCGTCGCCGAGCGCCATGGTCAGCACCGGGTGCGGGGACGCCTCCACGAACGTGCCGAACCCTTCGCGCTTGAGCCGTTCGATCGCGGTGTCGAGGCGGACCGTGGTGCGGAGGTTCGTGTACCAGTACTCGGCGTCGACCCGTTCGTTCCACTCGCCCGTCACGGTCGAGATGAAGGCGATCGCGCCCTCCTTGGGCGTGATCGGCGCCAGCACCTCGAGGAGTTCTTCCCGCAGCTGCTCCACCTGCGCCGAGTGCGACGCGTAGTCCACCGGGACCCGCTTGGCGCGGACTCCGTCGGCTTCACACGACGTGATCAGGTCGTCGAGGGCCTGCGGTGCGCCGGAAACCACGACCGCGGCCGGGCCGTTGACCGCCGCGATGGAGAGCCCGTCGGTCAGCCGCTCCTCGACCGCCTCCAGCGAAGCGGCCACCGAGACCATGCCGCCGCGACCGGCCAGGGCGAGGATCGCCTTGCTGCGCAACGCCACCACCCGAGCGCCGTCTTCGAGCGAGAGCGCGCCGGAGACCACCGCGGCCGCGATCTCGCCCTGCGAGTGCCCGACCACCGCGTCCGGCACCACCCCGAACGACCGCCACAACTCCGCCAGCGAAACCATCACCGCGAACAGCGCGGGCTGAACCACATCGACCCGGGTCAGCGCCTCCGCGTCGGCGAGGACGTCCCGGAGTTTCCAGTCCACAAAGGACTCGATCGCGGCCGCGCAGTCGTCGAGCCGGGCCGCGAACACCGGCGAGGACGCGGCCAGTTCGAGGGCCATGCCCGCCCACTGCGAACCCTGCCCCGGGAAGACCAGCGCCACCTTGCCGGGCGTCCCGGCGATCCCGGTGACCACGTCCGGCGCGGGCCTGCCTTCGGCGACGGCGGTCAGCGCGCCGGCGCCGAAAACCACCGCCCGGTAAGGGAACCGCGACCGGGCCGTCGCCAGCGAGAATCCGATGTCCGCCGGGTCGCCGTCCACCTCGGCCAGAGCGGCGGCCTGGTCGCGCAGGGCGGCCTCGGTCCGGCCGGCCAGCACCCACGGTACCGGCCCGGGCACCGGCTCGCGCTGCTCGACGACCGGGTCCGGCGCCTGCTCGAGGATGGTGTGCGCGTTGGTGCCCGAGATGCCGAACGACGACACGCCCGCCCGCCGCGGCCGGTCGGCGGTCCACGGCCGGGACTCGGTCAGCAGCTCGACGGCTCCGGCTTCCCAGTCCACATGAGACGAAGGCGCATCGACGTGCAGGGTCTGCGGCAGGACGCCGTGGCGCATCGCCATGACCATCTTGATCACGCCCGCGACCCCGGCCGCGGCCTGGGTGTGCCCGAGGTTCGACTTGACCGACCCCAGCCACAGCGGCGTTTCCCGCGACCGGCCGTAGGTCGCCAGCAGCGCCTGAGCCTCGATGGGATCACCCAGGGTCGTTCCGGTGCCGTGCGCTTCCACAGCGTCCACTTCGGACGTCGAAAGCCCGGCGTCGGCGAGGGCGGCCCGGATCACACGTTGCTGCGACGGGCCGTTCGGAGCGGTCAGGCCGTTCGAGGCGCCGTCCGAGTTCACCGCCGATCCCCGCACGACGGCGAGGACGCGGCGGCCTTCGCGCAGCGCGTCGGACAGCGGCTGCACCAGCAGCATGCCCGCGCCTTCGGAGAACCCGGCGCCGTCGGCCGCCTCGGCGAACGCCTTGCAGCGGCCGTCCGCGGCGAGGCCGCGCTGGAGGCTGAAGTCGACGAACATGCCCGGCGTCGCCATCACGGTCGCCCCGCCGGCCAGCGCCATCGTGCACTCGCCGCGCCGCAGCGCCTGCACTGCCAGGTGCAGCGCCACCAGCGACGACGAACACGCCGTGTCCACGGTCAGCGACGGCCCTTCCAGGCCGAACACGTAGGACAGCCGTCCGGAGACGACGCTGGCCGCGTTGCCGACCCCGGCGTGGCCTTCCAGGGACTCCGTCGACCGCTCCAGCAGCGCCGGGTAGTCCTGGCCGTTGGTGCCCGCGAACACGCCGATCCGCTTGCCGCGCACCGAAAGCGGGTCGAGCCCGGCGCGTTCGAAGGCTTCCCAGGACGTCTGCAGCAGGAGCCGCTGCTGCGGGTCCATGGCCAGGGCCTCCCGCGGCGAGATGCCGAAGAAGCCGGGGTCGAAGCGGGTGGTGTCGGCGAGGAAACCGCCCTCGCGGGCGTAGCTCTTGCCGGTGACGCCGGGTTCGGGGTCGTAGATCTCGTCGAGGTCCCAGCCGCGGTCGGCGGGGAACGGCGTGATGCCGTCGCCGCCCGCGGCGACCAGCCGCCAGAGGTCCTCGGGCGAGCGGACGCCGCCGGGGAACCGGCAGCCGATGCCGACGATGGCGATCGGCTCGTCCGTGCCCGTGGCGGCCGGGGCCTGCTCGGTGGTCTCGCCGCCGCTGCCCAGCAACTCGCCGAGGAACCCGGCGAGCGCGGTGACCGTCGGGTGGTCGAAGACCAGGGTCGCGGGCAGCCGCAGGCCGGTCGCGGTGGCCAGCCGGGTGCGCAGCTCGACCGCGGTCAGCGAGTCGAAGCCGAGTTCGGAGAAGGCACGGCCGACGTCGACCGCGGCCGGGCCGGCGTGGCCGAGCACGGCCGCGGCCTGCGCGCGGACGAGGTCGGTCAGTACGCGGTGGGCGTCCGGCGCGCTCAACCCGGCGAGCTGCGCGGCGAAGCCGGACGGGGCCGAGGCCGTCTCTTCGGTGGCTTCCGGGATCTCGGCGAGCAGCGGCCGGGGCCGGGCGGCGGTGAAGGCCGGCGCGAACCGCGTCCAGTCGACGTCGGCGACGAGCACGGTGGTGTCGTCGTGGTCCAGGGCCCGGCCGAGCGCGGTCAGCGCGAGCTCGGGGTCGAGCGGCGGGACGCCCTCGGCCGTCAGCCGGGCGCGGTCGACGCCCTCGTCGGCGTCCCAGACACCCCAGGCGATCGAGGTGGCGGTCTCGCCGCGGGCCCGGCGGCGCTCGGCGAGCGCGTCGAGGTGGGCGTTGGCCGCCGCGTGGGCGCCGTGGGCGCCGCTGCCGACGACCGCGGCGATGGAGGAGAACAGCACGAAGGCGTCGAGACCGTCCGGCAGCAGCGCGTCGAGGTGGTCGGCGGCGTCCGCCTTCACGCGGCAGGCCCGGTCCAGCAGGTCCGGGCCGGTCTCGGCGAGGGGCGCCAGGTCCGTGACGGCGGCCGCGTGGAACACCGACCGCACCGGCCCGTGGGCGGCGAGGACCGCGGCCAGCTGGTCGCGGTCGGCGACGTCGCAGGGTGCCTCGATCACGCCGTGTTCGCGCAGGTCACCGGCATCGGGGAAGGCCGCCGCGGCGAGCACGATCCGGGTGGCGCCCCGGGTGATCAGCCAGCGGGCGAGCCGGACGGCCGCGTGGCCGTCGGCGTCGGTGACGAGCACCGTGCCCTCGGGCCGCCAGCGGCGGGCGGGTTCGCCCTTGTCGGCGTGGACGAGCCGCCGGGCGAAGACGCCGGAAGCACGCACGGCCACCTGGTCTTCGCCGGTGGTCCCGGCCAGCACGGCGGCCAGCCGGGCGCTCGTGGATTCGTCGAGGGCGGGCGGCAGGTCGACCAGACCACCCCAGCGGGTGGGGTGTTCGAGCCCGGCGACGCGGCCGAGGCCCCAGACCCGGGCCTGCGCGGGGTCGGGGGCGCGGTCGTCGGGGGCGGTGGCCACGGCCCCTTCGGTGAGGAGCCAGAGCGGGGCGTCGAGCCGGGTCAGCTCGAGAGCGGTCGCAGCGTCCGGACGGACGGCCACGACGCCGGCCAGGTCACGGTCGTCCTCGACGAGCTCGGCGCCGTGGGCGGCCAGCACTTCCCGGACGTCGTCGCCCTCTCCGACGACTTGCCAGCGACCGGACAGCCGGGCCGCCGTCGTGGTGACGGGCCGCCAGGCGATCCGGTAGCGCCAGGAGTCCGAAGTGGACTCGTCACGGCGGCGGCCACGCCACTTCGCCAGTGCGGGCAGGACGGCGTCGAGCGGGGCGTCTTCGGCGAGGTCGAGGGCCCCGGCGAACGCCGGGACGTCCTGGTCGGCGACGACGTCCCAGAAGCGCTGGTCGGCCTGGACGGGCTCGGCCTCCGGGACGTCGAGCCAGTACCGCTCGCGCTGGAAGGCGTAGGTGGGCAGGTCGGCCGGGCGGGCATCGCCGAAGGCCGGGGTCCAGTCGACGGCGACCCCGTTGACGTGCGCTTCGGCCAGGGCGGTGTGGAAGCGGGTGAGGCCGCCGTCGTCGCGGCGCAGGCTGCCCAGAGCGACGACGTCGTCGCCGAGGGCCATGGTCAGCACCGGGTGCGGCGAGGCCTCGATGAACGTGCCGAAACCTTCGCTCTTCAGGCGCTCGATCGCGGTGTCCAGGCGGACCGGGCTGCGGAGGTTGGTGTACCAGTATTCGGCGTCGAGGACTTCGTTCCGTTCGCCGGTGACCGTCGAGACGAAGGCGGTCTCGCCCGGGCGGGGCGTGATCGGGGCCAGGACGTCGAGGAGTTCGTCGCGCAGCTGCTCCACCTGCGGCGAGTGCGAGGCGTAGTCCACCGGGACGCGCTTGATCCGGATGCCGTCCGCGCGGCACGCCGCCACGAACTCGTCCAGGGCTCCGGGCGCACCCGACACCACCACGGCGGCGGGGCCGTTGACGGCGGCGAGCGAGATGCCGTCGGTCAGCCGTTGTTCGACGGTCTCGCGGGCGGCCGCGACGGAGACCATCCCGCCCCCGCCGGCCAGCGCCAGGATCGCCTTGCTGCGCAGGGCAACCACGCGAGCACCGTCCTCCAGGGACAGCGCCCCCGAGACCACGGCGGCGGCGATCTCGCCCTGCGAGTGCCCGACGACCGCGTCCGGGACCACGCCGAACGACCGCCACAGCTGCGCGAGAGACACCATCACGGCGAACAATGCGGGCTGAACCACGTCGACCCGGCTCAACGCCGCCGCGTCGGCGAGGGCATCGCGCAGCGTCCAGTCCACAAAGGATTCGAGAGCCGCGCCGCATTCGTCGAGCCGGGCCGCGAACACCGGCGACGACGCCGCGAGTTCGAGGGCCATCCCCGCCCACTGGGCACCCTGGCCCGGGAAGACGAGCGCCACCTTGCCCGGCGCAGCCGCCTCGCCGGTGACGACGTTCGGCGCCGGAGTGCCCTCGGCGAGCGCTGCGAGCCCGCCGAGGAGATCGTCGCCGACCACGACCGCGCGGTGCCGGAACAGTGACCGCGCCGACACGAGCGCCGCCCCCACCTCCGCGGCCGGATGTTCGGCCTGGCCGAGCAACGCGGCCGCCTGGGCGCGCAGCGCGTCGGCGGTCCGGCCGGACAGCACCCAGGGCACGACACCGTCCACAAGGGACTCGGCTACGGCCTCGGGGACGTGCTCCAGCACCGCGTGCGCGTTCGTGCCGCTGACCCCGAACGAGGACACCGCGGCGCGGCGCGGCCGGTCTCCGGACGGCCAGTCCCGGGCCTCCGTCAGCAGCTCCACCGCGCCCGCCGACCAGTCCACGTGCGACGACGGCGCGTCGACGTGCAGCGTCTGCGGCAGCACGCCGTGCCGCATCGCCATGACCATCTTGATCACGCCGCCGACCCCGGCCGCCGCCTGGGTGTGGCCGATGTTCGACTTCAGCGAGCCCAGCCACAGGGGCGTTTCCCGCTCCTGGCCGTACGTTTCCAGCAGCGCCTGCGCCTCGATCGGGTCACCCAGCGTGGTCCCGGTGCCGTGCGCTTCGACGGCGTCCACTTCGGACGGCGAGAGGTCCGCGTTGGCGAGGGCCTGGCGGATCACCCGCTGCTGGGCCGGGCCGTTGGGTGCGGTGAGGCCGTTGGACGCGCCGTCGGAGTTGACCGCCGTCCCGCGGACCACCGCGAGCACCGGGTGGCCGTTGCGGCGGGCGTCGGACAGCCGCTCCACCAGCAGGAGACCGGCGCCTTCGCCCCAGCCGGTGCCGTCGGCCGCGTCCGCGAACGACTTGCACCGGCCGTCGGCCGCGAGCCCGCGCTGCCGGCTGAACTCCACGAACAGCGCGGGCGTCGACAGGACCGTGACCCCGCCGGCCAGCGCCAGGTCGCACTCGCCCTGCCGCAGCGACTGGCACGCCAGGTGCAGCGCCACCAGGGACGACGAACACGCCGTGTCCACCGTGATCGCCGGGCCTTCGAGACCGAACGCGTACGCGATCCGGCCCGAGGCGACACTGCCGGCGCTGCCGTTGCCGAGGTAGCCTTCGTAGCCCTCCAGTCCACTTCGGACGTTCTGCAGGCGGGTCGCGTAGTCCTGGTACATCACGCCCGCGAACACCCCGGTCCGGCTGCCGCGCACCGCGTCCGGCACGATCCCGGCGCGCTCGAACGCCTCCCACGCGACTTCCAGCAACAGTCGCTGCTGCGGGTCGGTCGCGGTCGCTTCACGCGGCGACATGCCGAAGAACTCGGCGTCGAATTCCGCTGCGTCGTAGAGGAAACCACCTTCGCGGACGTACGAAGTCCCGCTGTGAGCCGGGTCGTCGTCGAAGAGCTCGGGCCAGCCCCGGTCGGCGGGGAACGCCGAGACGGCGTCGCGGCCCTCGGCGACCAGCCGCCAGAGGTCGTCCGGGGACGCGATCCCGCCCGGGTAGCGGCAGCTCATCGCGACGATCGCGATCGCGTCGCCGTCGTCGGCGGTCCGCGCGACGGCGGTCCGTTCGGTCCGCCCGGCCAGGTGGGCGGCGAGCACGGCCGGCGTCGGGTGGTCGAACACCAGGGTCGCGGGCAGCCGCAGGCCGGTGGCCGCGGCGAGCCGGTTGCGCAGGTCCACCGCGGTGAGGGAGTCGAACCCGAGGTCCTTGAAGGCGCGGCCGGGGTCGATCGCGCGCGCCGACGCGTGCCCGAGCACGGCGGCGACGTGCGTCCGGACCAGGTCGAGCAGCGCCTCTTCGGAGAGCTCACCGAGGTGGCCTCCGGTCGCGGCGGTGCGCCGGGCCGACGGCGGGAAGAGCCCCCGGAACAGCGGCGAGACGGTGCCGTCGGCGGCCTGGCGGCGCAACGCGGCGGCGTCGAGCGCGATCGGGACGAGCGCGGCCGGGCCCGCGGTCACGGCCCGGTCGAACAGCGCGAGGCCCTGCGCGGAGTCCAGTGGACGCACGCCCGAGCGGCCCAGCCGGTCTCGCGCGCGGTCGTCGAGGTGCCCGGTCATCCCGCTGGCCTCGGCCCACAGGCCCCACGCGAGCGACACGGCGGGGCGGCCGGCCGCGCGCCGCCGCTGGGCGAGGGCGTCCAGGTAGGCGTTGGCGGCGGCGTAGTTGCCCTGGCCGCTGCCGCCGGTCGTCCCGGCGGCGGCGGAGAACAGCACGAACGCGGCGAGGCCGGTGGTCAGTTCGTCGAGGTTGCGGGCGGCTTCGGCCTTCGGGCGCAGGACGGCGTCCAGCCGATCCGGGGTGAGGGCTTCGACGACGCCGTCGTCGAGCACCCCCGAGGCGTGCACGACGGCGGTGATCCGGTGCGCGGCCAGGACTTCGGCGAGCCGGTCGCGGTCCGCGGCGTCACAGGCGGCGAAGACGGCGTCCGGCAGGTCCGCGGCGAGTTCGGCGGCGCCGGGCGCGTCCGCGCCGCGGCGGCTGAGCAGCACCAGCCGCCGGACGCCGTGCTGCCGCGCGAGGTGCCGGGCGACGAGCCCGCCGAGCACCCCCGAGGCACCGGTCACCAGGACGGCGCCGTCACCCCAGTCCGGCGTCGTCCCGGTGGCGGTGACACGGGCGAGGCGCGGCACAAAGGACTGTCCACTGCGGACGGCCGTCTGCGGCTCGGCCGGGACGACCGGGTGCTCCGGATCGTCGGTGTCCAGCAGCGCGAACCGCCCCGGGTGTTCCGACTGGGCCGATCGCACCAGGCCCCACGCGGCGGCGAGGTCCGGGTCCGGCGACTCGCCGTCGTGCACGGCGACGGCCCCGGTGGTCACGAAGACGAGCGTTTCGGGGCGCTCGGCGGCGAGCCAGTCCTGGACGAGCCCGAGCACGCGGTGGACCGGCGCCCCCGTCAGCGATTCGAAGACGGCGTCGGCCCCGGTGGGTTCGGCCGGGCTCTCGGTCCAGTCCACTCGGTACAGATCGTCGGCGCGGTCCAGACCGCCGGCGGGCAGCGGCCGGAGGACGAGGGAGTCCGCCGTCGCGACCGGGGCGCCCGACGGGTCGGCGACCTCGACCCTGACCTCGTCCGCGCCGCGGCGGGTGAGCCGGACGCGCAGCGCGGACGCGCCGGTGGCGTGCAGCGTCACCCCGGTCCAGGCGAACGGCAGCCGGGGCTGTTCATCCTCTGTGGACACTGCCAGGGCGAGCGGGTGCAGGGCCGTGTCGAGCAGGGCCGGGTGCAGGCCGAACCGGGCCGCGTCCGCCGGCTCGGGCAGCTCGACCTCGGCGAAGATCTCCTCGCCGCGGCGCCACGCCGAACGCAGGCCCTGGAACGCGGGCCCGTAGCCGTAGCCGGCCGCCGCGCGCAGGCCGTCGTAAAAGCCGTCGAAGTCGATCCTGGCCGCACCCTCGGGCGGCCAGGAGTCCAAAGTGAACCCGGGTGCCCGGTTGCCCGGGGCGAGCACGCCGGTGGCGTGCCGGGTCCAGGGTTCGTCCTCGTCCCGCCGCGAATGGATCTCGACGGCGCGCCGGCCGGATTCGTCGGCGGCGGCCACCCAGACCTGCAGCGTGCGGGCGCTCGGCAGGGTCAGCGGGGTTTCGAGGGTGAGTTCTTCGACCGTGCCGCAGCCCGTGCGGTCGCCCGCCTGGATCGCGAGTTCGACGAACGCGGTGCCGGGGACCAGGATCGTGTCGTGCACGGCGTGGTCGGCGAGCCACGGCTGCGCCTGCGGCGAGACGCGGCCGGTGAGGACCAGGCCGTCGCCCGCGGCCAGCGCGACGGCCGCGCCGAGCAGCGGGTGCCCGGTGGCGTTCAGGCCGAGTGCGCCCGCGTCACCCGGGTCCGCGACGACCGCGGGCCAGAACCGTTCCCGCTGGAAGGCGTAGGTGGGCAGGTCGGTCGTGCGGGCGCCGGGGAAGGCCGGGGTCCAGTCGACGGCGACCCCGCGGACGTGCGCCTCGGCCAGCGCGGTGTGGAACCGCGTCAGGCTGCCGTCGTCGCGGCGCAAGGAGCCCAGCGACAGGACGTCGTCGCCGATCGCCATGGTCAGCACCGGATGCGGCGACGCTTCGACGAACGTGCCGAACCCTTCCCGCTTCAAACGTTCGATCGCGGTGTCCAGGCGAACGGTGCTGCGCAGGTTGGTGTACCAGTATTCGGCGTCGACCCGTTCGTTCCACTCGCCGGTCACCGTCGAGATGAACGCCGTGTCGCCCGTGCGGGGTACGATCGGCGCGAGCACTTGCAGGAGCTCGTCCCGCAGCTGCTCGACCTGCGCCGAGTGGGAGGCGTAGTCGACCGGTACCCGCTTCGCGCGGATCCCGTCGGCTTCGCAGGATGCGATGAGCTCGTCGAGGGCGTCCGGCGCACCGGACACCACGACGGCGGCCGGACCGTTCACCGCGGCGACCGACAAGCCCTCGGTCAGCCGCGCTTCGACGGTCTCGAGCGGCGCGGCGACCGAGACCATCCCGCCGCGCCCGGCCAGCGCCAGGATCGCCTTGCTTCGCAGGGCCACCACGCGAGCACCGTCCTCCAGGGACAGTGCCCCCGAGACCACGGCGGCGGCGATCTCCCCCTGCGAGTGCCCGACCACCGCGTCCGGCACCACCCCGAACGACCGCCACAACTCCGCCAGCGACACCATCACGGCGAACAGCGCGGGCTGAACCACGTCGACCCGGGTCAGCGCGTCGGCGTCGGCCAGGACTTCACGCAGCGACCAGTCCACAAAGGACGTCAGTGCGGCGCCGCATTCGTCCAGGCGCGCGGCGAACACCGGCGACGATTCCGCGAGTTCGAGGGCCATCCCGGCCCACTGCGAACCCTGCCCCGGGAAGACCAGCGCCACCTTGCCCGGCGCGCCGGCTTCCCCCGTGACGACGTTCGCCGCCGGCGTACCCTCGGCGAGCGCTTTGAGGCCGGCGGCGAGATCGCCGACCACGACCGCGCGGTGCGGGAACGCCGTCCGGGTGGTGACCAGCGAAAACCCGATGTCCACAGCGGACGCTTCCGAGCTGGCGAGGGCGGCGGCCTGTGCCTTGAGCGCCTCGGGGGTCCGCGCGGACAGCACCCACGGCACCGGGCCGTTCTCTTCTGCCGACACCGGTTCCCCGGCGTCCGGCGCGGCTTCGAGGATGGCGTGGGCGTTGGTGCCGCTCATGCCGAACGCGGACACGCCCGCGCGGCGCGGTTCGCCGGTCTCCGGCCACGGCCGGGCGCCGGTGAGCAGCCGGACCCCGCCGGACGCCCAGTCGACGTGCGACGTCGGGGCGTCGACGTGCAGGGTCCGCGGCAGGACGCCGTGCCGCATGGCCATCACCATCTTGATCACCCCGGCGACCCCGGCGGCGCCCTGGGTGTGCCCGATGTTCGACTTCAGCGAGCCGAGGAACAGCGGGTCGTCGCCGGTGCGGGCGCGGCCGTAGGTGGCCAGCAGTGCCTGGGCTTCGATCGGGTCGCCGAGGGTGGTGCCGGTGCCGTGCGCCTCGACCGCGTCGACCTGCTTCGCCGACAGCCGCGCGTTGGCCAGGGCCTCGGCGATCACGCGTTCCTGCGCGGGACCGTTGGGCGCGGTCAGGCCGTTGGAGGCGCCGTCGGAGTTGATCGCCGAGCCGCGGACGACGGCGAGCACGGGGTGGCCGTGGCGCCGGGCGTCGGACAGGCGTTCCAGCACCAGCATCCCGGCGCCTTCGCCCCAGCCCGTGCCGTCGGCGGCGTCGGCGAAGGACTTGCAGCGGCCATCGGGGGCGAGGCCGCGCTGGCGGCTGAAGGCGACGAAGGCCGCCGGAGTGGACAGCACGGTGACACCGCCAGCGAGGGCGAGCGAGCACTCGCGGCGTCGCAGCGCGTGGCACGCCCAGTGCAGCGCGACCAGCGAAGACGAGCAGGCGGTGTCGACCGTGACGGCGGAGCCGCCGAGGCCGAGGAAGTAGGCCAGCCGGCCCGAGACGACGGCGGTCGCGGTGCCGGTGAGCAGGTGCCCTTCGAGGCTTTCGCCGGCGCCGCGCATGAGGTTCGCGTAGTCCTGGCCGGTGTTGCCGACGAAGACGCCGGTCTGCGAGCCGGCCAGCGAAGCCGGGTCGATGCGCGCGCGTTCGATGGCTTCCCAGGTCGTTTCCAGCAGCAGCCGCTGCTGGGGGTCCATGGCGAGGGCTTCGCGCGGGGAGATGCCGAAGAAGGCCGCGTCGAAGTCGGCGACGTCGTGCAGGAAGCCGCCGGACGCGGTGTGGGAGGTGCCGGGGCGGTCGGGATCGGGGTCGCGGAGCGCGTCGAGGTCCCAGCCGCGGTTTTCCGGGAACCCGCTGATGGCGTCGGTGCCGCTTTCGACCAGGTCCCACAGCTGTTCGGGGCTGCGGACACCACCGGGCAGCCGGCACCCCATGCCGACGATCGCGATCGGCTCCTGCTCGGCTTCTTCGACGGCCTGCAGCCGCTGGCGCGTCTGGTGCAGATTGGTCGTGACCCACCTGAGGTGCTCGCGCAGCGTCTCCTCGTCGGCCATGTCAGTGCCACCAGCCTTTTCTCAGCGAAGTGCGGACACCCGGCACATCCGCGCGCCGAAGTGGCATCAAAGTGAGGCTATGGGACCGGTTTTGGGCCTACAACCCCTAAGAATGCCCCCTAACAGGGGCCCCTATGCAGGGAAATCCCATTCTTTTCGGGGTGCTTCACATTTTTCCGAGGTCATTGTTGATGAATGCGAGAAGGGCGTCGTCGTCGGCGAATTCGAGGGCACCGGAATGCGTTTCCGGCTCGGCGTACCGGCTCAGCAGGGCCTGGAGCCGGACGGTGAGCTCGGTCCGCGTCAGCTGGTCGGGCGCACCGCCGCCGAGGGCGGCTTCGAGGCGGTCGAGTTCGGCGAGGACGCTCGGCGAGTGGTCCCCCAGCTGCGCCTGCAGGTGCCCGGCGAGCGCGGCCGGGGTGGGGTGGTTGAACACGAGGGTGGGCGGCAGGGCGAGCCCGGTCGCCGCGCCGAGCCGGGTCCGCAGCTCGACGGCGGTGAGCGAGTCGAAGCCGAGATCGCCGAAGGCGCGGTCCGGCTCGACCGCGGCGGCGGAAGCGTGCCCCAGCACGTGCGCGGCCTCCGTCCGGACGAGCGTGACCAGCTCGGCCAGCAGTTCGGCGGGCGCGAGGCCGGCGAACCGGCTGGTCTCGACCGGTTGTTCGCTCTTGGGGAGGCGGGCTTCGGGCAGCTCGTCGAGCAGCCGGCTCGGCCGGGTGGCGGTGAAGGCGGGCGCGAACTTCTCCCAGTCGACGTCGGCGACGACGACATCGTCGTTCCCGGCGGTCTTGAGCGCGGCCAGGGCTTGCGCGGGCGCCATCGGCGTGAGCCCACGACGGCGAAGGTGGTCCTGTTCGGCCTTTCCGGCGGCCATCCCGGCGCCGTCCCAGGGTCCCCAGGCGATCGACGTGGCGACGCGCCCACGGGCCCGGCGCCGGGCGGCGAGGGCGTCGAGCTGGGCGTTCGCGGCGGCGTAGGCGGTCTGGCCGCCGCTGCCCCAGACGCCGGCGATGGAGGAGAAGAGGACGAAGGCTTCCAGGTCGTCGCCGAGGAGGTCGTCGAGGTGCCGGGCGCCGGTGACTTTGGCGTCGAGGACGCGGTGGAAGTCGTGGTCGCCGAGGTGTTCGAAGGCAGCGGCCTGACTGACCCCGGCGGCGTGCACGACGGCGGTGATCTCCGGGAGGGTTCGGAGGGTGCGGGCGAGATCTTCGCGATCGGTGACATCGCAGGCGACGACGGTGGCGGGAAGTTCATCGACGAGCGCAGCGGCCCCGGGAGCATCGGGACCGCTGCGGCTCAGAAGGACGAGATGGGCGGCGCCGGCTTCGGCGGCCCAGCGAGCGACGGCGCGGCCGAGGGCGCCGGTGCCGCCGGTGATGAGGACGGTGCCGGAGGGGGTCCAGGAGGAGGCGGAGTCGGGTGCACGAACGAGGCGGCGAGCGAAGACGCCGGAGGGGCGCAGGGCGAGTTGGTCCTCTCCGCCGGCGCTCTGGGCGGCTTGCTGCCGCTTCCCGCCGGTCGCAGCGCTTTGCTGGCTGCCGACCTGCGGCGCCTTGGCAGCTTGCCCGAGCTGCGGACCGTGGCCGGTCGCAGCCTGCCGCCCGCCAGCCTCCAACTCCCCAGCAACCTGCTGCCGCGCGTCGTCGGCGAGCTCCGGAGCCCCGGCGGCCGGTCCCTGACCGCCACCCCTTGCCACGATCGCCCAGACCCGGGCGGCCTGCCGCTCGTCCGGGGCCTCCGGTACGTCCACCAGCCCACCCCAACGCTCCGGGGCCTCCAGCGCCAACGCGCGTCCGAAGCCCCACAGCCCCGCCAGCTCCACGTCGGCCGGGGCGTCGTCGCCCGGGGTGGTTACCGCGCCGAGTGTCACGCACCACAGCCTTGCCCGTGCCTCCCTCGCCAGCGTCACGGCGTTGGCCAGTGCGTCGTCGCCCGGGGCCGAGACCAGCAGCACGCCGTCCCACGGTTCCGCCGTCAACTCACCCGGCCGCACCACCGCCACCCCCGGCCGCGCCAGGGCCTCCGCCCACCGGTGAGCCGCGCCGGGGGCCGCGACGATCGCGTACCGGCCGTCCGGCGCTGCCGGGGCGGGCTCCGCTGCCGGGACCCACGTCACCCGGTAGCGCCACGACTCCGTCACCGCCGCCTCCGCGCGGTCCCGGCGCCACGACGCCAGCGCCGGCAGCACCTTCGCCACGTCGCCTTCCGCCACACCCGTCTCCGCGGACAGGCCGGCCACGTCCGCGCGGTCGACCGCCGCCCAGAACCGGGCGTCCACCTCGCCATCCGCCGGGCGCGGGGCCGGCGCCGGCCAGAACCGCTCCCGCTGGAACGCGTAGGTCGGCAGCGGGATCCGGCGTCCCGGCAACGCCGTCCAGTCCACCGGTACCCCGTTCGCGTGCAACGCGGCCAGCGCGGCGAAGAACGTCCGTTCTTCGTCACGGTCGCGGCGCAACGCCGGGATCGCCGTCCCCGGCACCATCGCGCTGAGGACACCGTCCGGGCCCAGCTCCAGGTACACCCCCACGCCCGCATCCGCCAACGTCGAGACGCCGTCGGCGAACCGGACCGCCTCCCGGACGTGCCGCACCCAGTAGTCCGCCGTGAACGACGAAGCGAGAGCACCGCTCACATTCGAGATCACCGGTATCGCCGGCGGGTGATAGGTCAGCGTTTCCGCGACCGCGCGGAACTCGGCCAGCATGGGATCCATCAGGGGCGAGTGGAACGCGTGGCTGACCGCCAGCCGCTTGGTCTTCGGGAACCGAGCCGCCACCGCCAGCACGGCCGCCTCGTCACCCGAGATCACCACCGACTCCGGACCGTTCACGGCCGCCACCGAGACACCCTCGGGCAGGTCCACAGCAGACTCGGGCGCGGCGATCGACACCATCGCCCCACCGGCGGGCAGCGCCTGCATCAAGGACGCCCGCGCCGCCACCAACCGGCAAGCGTCCACAAGGGACAGCACACCAGCCGCGTGGACCGCCGAGATCTCCCCGATCGAATGTCCGGCCACGAAATCCGGCCGCACACCCCAGGATTCCACCAGCCGGAACAACGCCACCTCGACCGCGAACAACGCGGGCTGCGTGTACCCGGTCGAGTCCAAAGAGGACCCTTCGAAGACGACGTCCCGCAACGGACGGTCCAGCAGCCGGTCGAACTCGGCGCACACCGCGTCGAACGCCTTCGCATACACCGGGAACCGGTCGTACAACCCGCGGCCCATCCCCGTCCGCTGCGCGCCCTGGCCGGTGAAAAGCACGGCAAGCGAGCCCCCGACGGGCTCGCCGAGCACCACCGAAGGATCCGACGCACCGGAAGCCAGCGCGGTGAGGCCACGGACCAGCTCGCCGTCGTCCTCGGCGAGCACCACCGCGCGCCGCGCCAGGGCCGCGCGCGCGTTCGCCACCGAGAAAGCGACGTCCGGCAACGTCCCGCGCTCGGCGTCGAGCAGACGCCGGGCCTGCTCGCGCAGCCCGGACTCCGTCCGCGCGGAAAGGGCCACCGGGAGCAGCCCCGCCGGCGCCGTGTCGTGGACCACGACGTGCTCGGGCGCCTGCTCCAGGATCGTGTGCGCGTTCGTGCCGGAGATCCCGAACGACGACACACCCGCGCGCCGCGGCCGGTCGGACGGCCACTTCCGGGCCTCCGTGAGCAGTTCCACCCCACCCGCCGACCAGTCCACATGGGACGATGGCGCGTCGACGTGGAGCGTCTGCGGCAGCACGCCGTTCCGCATGGCCAGCACCATCTTGATGACCCCGGCAACACCGGCGGCGGCCTGCGTGTGCCCCAGGTTCGACTTCACCGACCCCAACCACAGCGGCTCTTCGCGCTCCTGACCGTAAGCAGCCAGCAGGGCCTGGGCTTCGATCGGGTCACCCAGTTCGGTGCCGGTGCCGTGCGCCTCGACGGCGTCCACTTCGGACGGAGACAGGCCGGCGTCGGCCAGCGCCGCGCGAATCACGCGTTGCTGCGACGGGCCGTTCGGCGCCGTCAGGCCGTTCGACGCGCCGTCCGAATTGACCGCCGAACCGCGCACCACGGCCAGAATCTCGTGCCCGAGCCGGCGCGCGTCCGACAACCGCTCCACCAGGAGCAGGCCGACGCCTTCGCCCCAGGCGGTGCCGTCCGCCGCCTCGGCGAACGCCTTGCAGCGGCCGTCCGGGGCGAGGCCGCCCTGCCGGTCGAACTCCACGAACGCGCCGGGCGTCGCCATCACCGTGACCCCGCCGGCGACGGCGAGATCGCACTCGCCGGCCCGCAGCGCCTGGCGCGCCCAGTGCAGCGCGACCAGCGAAGACGAGCACGCCGTGTCCACCGTGACCGCCGGGCCTTCCAGGCCGAACGCGTACGCGATCCGGCCGGACACCACGGCGGCCGCGTTGCCCGTGCCGACGTACCCGGCGACGTCGTCGCCCGCGTCGGCCAGCAGCGCCGGGTAGTCCTGGCCGTTGGTGCCGGCGAAGACGCCGATCCGTTCGCCGCGGACCGAGCGCGGGTCCCGGCCCGCGCGCTCGAACAGCTCCCACGCCGTCTCGAGGAGGATGCGCTGCTGCGGGTCCATGGCCAGGGCTTCGCGTGGCGAAATGCCGAAAAGGGCGGCGTCGAAGTCCGCGGCGTTGTCGAGGAATCCGCCAGGTCGGATGGCGGCGTGGGCCGGCCAGCCACGGTCGGCGGGCGGCGCGGACAGCGCGTCGGCCCCGCGCGCGACGAGCTCCCAGAGGTCCTCCGGCGACGCCACCCCGCCGGGGAACCGGCAGGCCATCGCGACGATCGCGATCGGCTCGTCGTCACCGGCGGAACCGGTGGAGGCGGTGTCCGGCGCAACCAGAGCAGTGCTCTCGTTTGAGAGCAGGCTGTAGAGATGCCTGGCCAGGGCGGCCGGATCGGGGTGGTCGTAGGTCAGGGTGGCGGAGAGGTCCAGACCGGTCGCGGACCGCAGGCGGTTGCGCAGCTCGACCGCCGAGAGCGACGTGAACCCGAGGTCGCTGAACGCGCGGCCGCGGTCGACCGAGGCCGCCGACGGGTGGCCCAGCACCGCGGCGACGTGCTCGCGGACGAGGTTCAGCACGCCGGCTTCGGTGACCTCGACGGCGGCGGCCCGTTCGGTGGCGCGTTCGGCGGGCGGCGCGAGTTCAGCGAGCAGCGGGCTCGGCCGGGCCGCGGTGAAGGCCGGGCCGAAGACGGTCCAGTCGACGTCGGCGATCGCGACGGTCGTGTCCCCCTCGGCGAGGGCGTCGGCCAGAGCGGCGAGCGCGAGGTCGGGGTCGAGCGGACGGAGCCCCGCGGCGCCGAGCCGCGCGGTGACGGCCGCATCGGCCATTCCCCCACCGGCCCACGGACCCCAGGCGACCGAGCAGGCGGGCAGCCCGGCGGCGCGACGCGTCTCGGCGAGGGCGTCGAGCTGTGCGTTGGCGGCGGCGTACGCGGCTTGGCCGGCTGCGCCGAGGGTGCCGGCGAGGCCGGAAAAGAGGATGAAGGCGTCGAGGTCGCGGGTCAGGTCGCCGAGGTGGCGGGCGCCGGTGACCTTGGCCGCTTCGACCTGGGCGAGGCGTTCGGGGGTGAGGGTGTCGAGGACCCCGTCGTCGAGTACGCCGGCGGTGTGCACGACGACGCGGAGGTCTTCTACGCGTTCCAGGAGCGCGGCGAGGGCGGCGCGGTCGGTGACGTCGCAGGCTTCGACGGAGGTTTCGGTCCCATCGGCGGTGAGTTCGGCGGCCAATGCGGTGGCGCCGGGGGCCTCGGGGCCGCGACGGGAGGTGAGGACGAGCCGTTCGGCGCCGTTTCGGGCGGCCCACCGCGCGACGCGGGTGCCGAGCGCGCCGGTGCCGCCGGTGATCAGGACGGTGCCGCGGAGCCTGCGGCCGAGCGGGTCCGTCGGCCGGGCTCCGGGTGGGGCCGGCACCAGGCGCCGTCCGAATGCTCCCGAGGCTCGGATTGCCACCTGGTCCTCGCCGCCTCGCAGGACCGACAACAGGCGTGCGACCGCGCGCTCGTCCACAGTGGCCGGCAGATCCACCAAACCGCCCCAGCGGTCGGGGATCTCCAGGGCAGCACTACGCCCCAGACCCCAGATTGCCGACTGCTCCGGTGCCGTCAGTACGTCCGACGGGCCGATCGACACCGCGCCACGGGTCAGGCACCACATCGGTGCCGTCACGCCCGCGTCGCCGAGGGCTTGGGCGGTCGCCGCCGTCGTGGCCGCGTCGCCGCTCACCGACAGCACGCCCGTCCACTCGCGGGCCGCCTCCGGGCGCAGGCGGTCGGCCAGCTCGGACCGGGACCCCGCCGGGACAAACACCACGTCGGTGAGCAACTCCCCCAGCCGCGCCGCCGTCTCGTCACCCTCGGGGGCGATCAGCAGCCACGGCCCCGAAGCGCCGGCCGCCGCCGCCAGCGGTGTCCACTCGGTTCGGTAGCGCCGGCCGCTTGCGTCCCGGCGCTGCGGCCGGGCCCGGAGCCAGTAGTGCTGCCGCTGGAACGGGTACGTCGGCAGGTCCGCGCGGGTTTTGCCGGGCAGGAAGCAAGTCCAGTCGACGTCGACGCCGTGGACGTGCAGCGTCGCCAACGCGGTCAGCAGCGACTGTTCCTCCTCCCGATCACGCCGCAACGCCGGGACCGCGACGCCGGGCACCATCGAGCTCAGCACGCCATCCGGCCCGAGTTCCAGGAAAACACCGACACCCGGCAGCGCCGAGATACCGTCGGCGAACCGGACCGTCTCCCGCACGTGCCGCACCCAGTACTCCGCCGTGAACGGCGCGGCGAGAGCACCGCTCACATTCGAGATCACCGGTATCCGGGCCGGGTGATAAGTCAGGGTTTCGGCGACCGCCCGGAACTCGGCCAGCATCGGGTCCATCAACGGCGAGTGGAACGCGTGACTCACCGGGAGCCGCTTGGTTTTCGGGAACCGCGCCGCGACCGCCAGCACCGCCGCCTCGTCGCCGGATATCACCACCGACTCCGGGCCGTTCACCGCCGCGATCGAGACGCCCTCGGGTACGTCCACAGCGGACTCGGGCGCCGCGATCGCCACCATCGCCCCACCGGCGGGCAACGCCTGCATCAAGGCGGCTCGCGCCGAAACCAGACGGCAGGCGTCCACAAGGGACAGCACACCGGCGACGTGCGCGGCCGAGATCTCGCCGATCGAATGCCCCGCCACGAAATCCGGCTGGACACCGAAGGACGAAACGAGCCGGAACAGCGCCACCTCGACGGCGAACAACGCCGGCTGCGCCAGCCCGGTGGAGTCCAACCCGGACACCGTGCCGAACACCGCGTCCCGCACCGGGACGTCGAACTGCGCGCACACCTCGTCGAACGCCGCCGCGTAAACCGGGTACCGCTCGTACAACGCCCGGCCCATCCCGACCCGCTGCGCCCCCTGGCCGGTGAACAACACCGCGAGCTCACCCGGCACGACCCGGCCGCGCACCACGTTCGGCGCCTCGCTCCCGGCCGCCAGCGCCGACAGCCCGGTCCGCACCGTCTCGGCCGTGCCGAACACCACCGCCCGGTCCTCGAACGCCGTGCGGCCGGCGAGGGCGGCGCCCACGTCGGCAAGGTCCCCACCGGCGAACGGCAGCAAGGCCGCCGCCTGAGCGGAAAGGGCGTCCTCGCCCCGCGCCGACAGCAGCCACGGAACCGGCCCGGTCACCGGGGAAGGCGGCAACGCCTCCGCAGGCGGCGCCTCTTCCAGGATCACGTGCGCGTTCGTCCCCGAGATGCCGAACGACGACACCCCGGCCCGCCGCGGCCGGTCGCCCGAGTGCCACTCACGCGACGAGGTCAGCAGTTCCACCGCACCCGACGACCAGTCCACTTGGGACGACGGCGTGTCCACGTGCAACGTCCGCGGCAGCACGCCGTGCCGCATCGCCAGCACCATCTTGATCACGCCCGCGACCCCGGACGCCGACTGCGTGTGCCCGATGTTCGACTTCAGCGACCCCAGCCACAGGGGCGTCGCACGACCCTGCCCGTAGGTGTCCAGCAGAGCCTGCGCCTCGATCGGGTCACCGAGCGCCGTTCCCGTGCCGTGCGCTTCGACGACGTCGACGTCCGAAGTGGACAGTCCCGCCGCGGCGAGGGCCGCCGTGATGACGCGGCGCTGGGACGGGCCGTTGGGCGCGGTGAGGCCGTTCGACGCGCCGTCGGAGTTCACCGCCGAGCCGCGCAGCACCGCCAGCACCGGGTGACCGTGCCGCCGCGCGTCCGACAGGCGCTCGACCAGCAGCAGGCCGACGCCCTCGGCCCAGCCCGTGCCGTCCGCCGCCTCCGCGAACGCCTTGCAGCGCCCGTCGGCCGCCAGGCCGCCCTGGCGGTCGAACTCCGCGAAGGTGCCCGGCGTGGCCATCACCGTCACGCCGCCGGCGATCGCGAGGGTGCATTCGCCGCGCCGCAGCGCCTGCGCGGCGAGGTGCAGGGCGACCAGCGACGACGAGCACGCGGAGTCGATGGTGACCGACGGGCCCTCCAGCCCGAGGTGGTAGGACAGCCGCCCGGACAGCACGCTGCCGGCCGTCCCGGTGAGCAGGTAGCCGGCGACGTCGTCGGAATCGGCCTCGGTGCCGTACCCGGACGCGGCGCCGCCGACGAACACGCCGGTGCTGCTGCGCCGCACCGACTTCGGCGCGATCCGGGCCCGTTCCAGGAGTTCCCACGACGTCTCCAGCAGCAGCCGCTGCTGCGGGTCCATGGCCAGCGCTTCCCGCGGCGAGATGCCGAAGAACGCCGCGTCGAACCCGGCGGCCTCGTGCAGGAAACCGCCCTGGAACGTGCTTCCCGGCCAGCCGCGGTCGCCGGGGAAGCCGCCGATGGCGTCGGTGCCGCTTTCGACCAGCCGCCACAGGTCATCGGGCGAGCCGACGCCGCCGGGGTAGCGGCAGCTCATGGCCACGATCGCGACGGGTTCGGAGTCCCGGGCTTCGACGTCGGCGAGCCGGTCGCGGGTGTCCTTCAGATCGGCCGTGACGAACTTGAGGTAGTCACGGAGTTTCTGCTCGTTGGCCATGGAAGCCCCACTGTCTGTCACGAAGTCCGGAAAGTGCTGTCGATGAAGTCGAAGAGCTCGTCGTCGTCGGCGCCGCCGAGGTCGGTGCCGCCGGCCAGCTCGGTCCAGCGCGCGAGGAATCCCCGCAGCCGCGCGGTGATCTCGTCGCTGGCCAGGTCCGACTCGGTGACGGTTTCGAACGCGGCGTCCAGCCGGTCGAGCTCGTCGAGCAGGCGGCCACCGGCCGGCTCGCCGCCGCCGAACCGGCGGTCGAGTTCCTCGGCCAGGTCGGCGGCGGTCGGGTGGTCGAAGGCCAGCGACGCGGGCAGGCTGAGCCCGGTCCCGGCGGCGAGCCGGTTGCGCAGCTCGACGGCCATCAAGGAGTCGAAGCCGAGCTCCTTGAACGCGCGCTCCGGGCCGACCGTGGCGGCCGAGCCGTGCCCGAGCACGCCCGCGACCTGGTCCAACACCAACGTGAGCAACGCCTTCGGCCGTTCTCCCGCCGGAAGAGAAGCGAACCCGGTCGGCTCCGGCTCCGGCTCGGCCAGCGCGGCCCGCACCGCCGGGAGGCCGGCCAGCAGGGGCCGCGGCCGGGCCGCGGTGAAGACCGGCGCGAACCGCGCCCAGTCGACGTCGGCGACCACGACGGCCGTGTCGTCGGCGGCCAGGGCCCGCCGGAAGGCCGCGACCCCCTGGGCGGGGTCGATCGGCGGCAGGCCGCGTCCGCGCAGCATGCGCACGGCGTCGGCGTCGGCCGCCATCCCGGACTCGGCCCACGGGCCCCAGGCGATCGCGGTCGCGGGCAGCCCGCGACGGCGGCGGTCTTCCGCCAGCGCGTCCAGGAACGCGTTCGCCGCGCCGTAAACCGCCTGTTCGCCGCTGCCCCAGACCCCGGAGATCGACGAGAACAGCACGAACGCGTCCAGGTCGTGGCCGCGGGTCAGCTCGTCGAGGTGCCGGGCCCCGGCGACCTTGCCGGCCAGGACCGCGGTCACCTCCGCGGGCGTGATCGCGGTGAGCGGGCCGTGCTGGCCGGTGCCGGCGGCGTGCACGACGGCGGTCAGCGGCAGGTCCGCCGGGATCGCCGCGATGACCTCGGCCAGTGCGTCCCGGTCCGCGGCGTCACAGGCGGCGAGGGTGACGCGGACGCCGAGGGCGGACAGCTCGGCCGCCAGCTCGGCCGCGCCGGGTGCGGAACCGCCGCGACGGCCGGTGAGCACGAGGTGCTCGGCGCCCGCCGTGGCGAGGTCCCGGGCGACGGCCGCGCCGAGCGCGCCGGTGCCGCCGGTGACCAGGACCGTGCCGCGGGGCCGCCAGTCCCGCGCCGAACCGGCCGGGGCGGGGACGAGCCGGCGGGCGAAGACGCCGTCCGGGCGGATCGCGACCTCGTCCTCGGTGCCGTCGGCGAGGACCGCGGCGAGCCGCGCGCCCGCGGCCGCGTCGAGCGTTTCCGGCAGGTCGGCGAGGCCGCCCCAGGCCGACGGCAGCTCCAGGGCCGCGATCCGGCCGAAGCCCCACGTCGTCGCCTGGTCCGGGCGGGAAACGCCGTCGACCGCGCCCTGCGTGAGGCACCACAGCCGGGCCGGGACGCCGGAGTCGGCGAACGCCTGGGTGAGCGTGAGGGTGGCGGCGAGCCCGGCCGCCGCGTCGCCGCCGAAGGCCAGCAGGGAAACGACGCCTTCGACGTCGGCGTGGTCGCGCAGCAGGGTGGTCAGCGCGGCGCGGTCCCGGACGCCGGACTCGACCACGGGCTCGGCGCCGTGGGCGGCCAGCGCCTGGGCCACTTCCGCGGCCGGTCCGTCCGCGTCGAGGACCAGCCAGCGGCCGGTGAGCCGGCCCGCGGTCCCGGCCACGGGCTGCCAGGTGATCCGGTACCGCCAGTTGTCCACAGTGGACGTCGAGCGCCAGCGGTCCAGCGCCGCCAGCGCGTCGGCGTCCAGGCCGAGCTCGCCCGCGTCGACCGCGGCCCAGAAGTCGCGGTCGGCCGCCGGGGGTTCCGGTTCGAGCCAGAAGTGCGACCGCTGGAAGGCGTACGTCGGCAGGGCGGTCCGCCGGGCGCCCGCCAGGAGCACCGACGCATCGAGCGGGTATCCGGCGATCCGCAGCCGCGCGAACGCGGTGACCAGGGCCCGCGGCTCGTCCTCGCCCGCGCGCAACGCCGGGATCGCCGGAACGTCGGCGCTGTCGGCCGCCATCGCCGACAGGACGCCGTCGGGACCAAGCTCCAGGAACGTGCTCGCACCCAGCTCGGCGAGCGTGCGCACGGCGTCGGCGAACCGGACGGTCTCACGCACGTGCCGCACCCAGTAGTCCGGTGTGGACGGTTCGGCGAGCGTGCCGGTCAGCGTCGACACGATCGGGATCACCGGCTCGTGGTAGGTCAGTTTCGCCGCCACTGCTCCGAATTCCGCCAGCATCGGATCCATCAGCGGCGAGTGGAAGGCGTGGCTGACGCGCAGCCGTTTGGTCTTGACACCGCGAGCGGCGAACTCCCCGGCGAGGGCCAGCACGGCGGTTTCCTCGCCGGCGATCACCGTGGCGGCGGGCCCGTTGACGGCGGCGATGCCGACACCGCCGGTCAGCGCGGCCCGGACGTCGGCCTCGGGGGCGCCGATGGCGGTCATCGCGCCGCCCTCGGGCAGCGCCTGCATCAGGCTCGCCCGCGCGGCCACCAGCGCGCACGCGTCGGGCAGCGACAGCACGCCGGCGACGTGCGCGGCCGCGAGCTCGCCGATCGAGTGCCCGGCCACGAAGTCCGGCCGGACGCCCCAGGACTCGACGAGCCGGAACAGCGCGACTTCGAGGGCGAACAGCGCGGGCTGGGCGTGCCCGGTTTGGTCCAGCTGCTCCGTTTCGACGCCGCCGAGCAGGGCGCTGACCTCGTCGAAGGCCCGGGCGAAAACCGGGAACCGCGCGTACAGCTCACGGCCCATCCCGGGCCGTTGCGCGCCCTGCCCGGTGAAGAGGACGGCGAGCCGTCCGGGGCTGCCGCTGCCGGTGCGGGCGCCGAGGTCGCCGTCGGCGATGGCCGCCAGCCCGGCCAGCAGCTCGGGGCCGGTCTCGCCGACGACCGCGGCGCGGTGCCCGAGGTCGGCCCGGGTGGTGGCCAGGCTGAGCGCGATGTCGGCGGGCACCACCTCGCGGCCGTCCAGGAACTCGTGCAACCGGGCGGCCTGGGCGCGTAGGGCGGCCGGGCTCCTGCCGGACAGCAGCCACGGCACCGGCCCGGCGACGGGCTCGCGCTCCTCGGCCACGACGGCCGGGGGCTCCTCCAAGATGGTGTGGGCGTTGGTGCCCGAGATCCCGAACGACGACACCCCGGCTCGCCGCGGCCCCTCGGACGTCCACGCGCGCGGCTCGGTCAGCAGCTCGACCGCCCCGGACGTCCAGTCCACATGCGACGATGGTGCGCCGACGTGCAGCGTCCGCGGCAGGACGCCGTGCCGCATCGCCAGCACCATCTTGATCACCCCGGCGACCCCGGCCGCGGCCTGGGTGTGGCCCAGGTTGGACTTCACCGAACCGAGCCACAGCGGCGTTTCCCGTGCCTGGCCGTAGGTCGCCAGCACGGCCTGGGCTTCGATCGGGTCGCCGAGTTTCGTGCCCGTGCCATGAGCTTCCACGGCGTCCACTTCGGACGGAGAGAGCCCGGCGTCGGCGAGGGCCGCGCGGATCACCCGTTGCTGCGAAGGACCGTTCGGCGCGGTGAGGCCGTTCGACGCCCCGTCCGAGTTGACCGCCGAACCCCGCACCACGGCGAGGACCTCGTGCCCGTGGCGGCGCGCGTCCGACAGCCGCTCGACCAGCAGCAGGCCGACGCCTTCGGCCATGCCGGTGCCGTCCGCGGCTTCGGCGAACGCCTTGCAGCGGCCGTCCTCGGCCAGGCCGCGCTGCTGACTGAAGGCGAGCAGGACGCCGGGCGTCGGCATGACCGTGACACCGCCCGCGAGCGCCAGATCGCACTCGCCGCGTCGCAGCGCCTGCACCGCGAGGTGCAACGCCACCAGCGACGACGAACACGCCGTGTCCACCGTCAGCGCCGGGCCTTCCAACCCGAACACGTACGACAGCCGGCCCGACGCCACCGACGACGTGCCGCCGGTCATCAGGTGCCCCTCGAGCCCGTCGGTGGCCGCGCCGGTGCCGTAGCCGGAGGTGGCGGCGCCGACGAACACGCCGGTCCGGCTGCCGCGGACCGACGCCGGGTCGATGCCGGCGCGCTCGAACGCCTCCCACGTCGCTTCGAGCAGCAGCCGCTGCTGCGGGTCCATGGTCAGCGCCTCGCGCGGCGAAATGTCGAACAGTTCCGGGTCGAACCGGCCCGCGTCGGCCACGAACCCGCCGTTGCGGGTGTAGACGCGGCCCGGGGTCCCCGGCTCGGGCGCGTACAGCCCGTCGAGGTCCCAGCCGCGGTCGGCGGGGAACGGCGAGATCGCGTCGACGCCGTCCGCCACCAGGGCCCACAGGTCCTCCGGGGAGCCGACCCCGCCCGGGTAACGGCAGCTCATCGCCACGATGACGACCGGGTCGTCGCCGTTTGCCGCACCGGTGACCACCTGCGCCTGCGGCGTGTCGGCACCGAGCAATTCCGTCCGGAGGAGCTTGACCAAGGCCGAGGGCGCCGGGTGGTCGAACACGAGCGTCGCGGGCAGCCGGAGGCCGGTCGCGGCGCCGAGCCGGTTGCGCAGTTCGACGGCGGTCAGCGAATCGAAGCCGAGTTCGGCGAACGAGCGGTCCGGGTCGATGTCGGCCGCCGTGTCGTGGCCGAGTACCGCGGCCACGTGGTCGCGGACCAGGTCCAGGAGCCGGCGGTCGCGCTCGGCCGCGGGCAGGGTTCGCAGCCGGGCGGCCAGGTCGCTCTCGCTCGTCGCGACGGCGGCGGTCCGGCGGGTGGCGCGGACGAGCCCGCGCAGCAGCGGCGGGACCGGTCCGTCCGCTGTGGACAGATCGAGCCGGGCCGGGATCGCCAAGGTTTCGCCCCGCGCGATGGCCGCGTCGAACAGCGCCAGCCCCTCCGCGTCCGACAGCCCCGTCATCCCGCCCCGCGACAGCCGGGCCAGGTCGGCGGCGCCGAGGTGGCCGGTCATGCCGCTCGCCTCCGCCCACAGGCCCCAGGCCAGCGACACACCGGGGAGGCCGAGCGCGCGGCGGTGGGCGGCCAGGGCGTCGAGGGCGGTGTTCGCGGCCGCGTAGTTGCCCTGCCCGGCCGTGCCGAACACGCCCGCGGCGGCCGAGAACAGCACGAACAGCGCCAGATCCGTGTCCCGGGTCAGCTCGTGCAGGTTGATCGCGGCGGCCAGCTTGGGCCGCAGCACGTCCGCGAGCTTCGCCGGATCCAGGCTGGTCAGGAGGCCATCGTCGAGGACACCGGCTGCGTGCACGACCCCGGTCAGCGACCGGCCGGCCAGCAGCCCGGCCAGTGCGTCGCGGTCGGCGGCGTCGCACGCGGCGATCGTCACCTCGGCGCCCAGCGCGGTCAGGTCCCGGGTCAGGTCCGCGGCACCGGGCGCGTCCGGGCCGCGGCGGGACAACAGCAGCAGCCGCCGGACGCCGTGCGCGGTCACCAGGTGCCGCGCGATGCGGGCACCGAGCGTGCCCGTGCCGCCGGTGACGACCACGGTGCCGTCCGGGTCGAGCAGGCGCGGCAGGGTCACGACGTTCTTGCCGACGTGCCGGGCCTGGCTGATGAACCGGAACGCCTCCGGGACCTGGCGCACGTCCCAGGTCCGGCGCGGCAGCGGGGTCAGCGCGCCCGCCTCGAAGAGCGCGGCGAGTTCGCGCAGGATCTCCTGCAGGCGCTCGGGTCCGGCCTCGATGAGGTCGAAGGCGCGGTAGTGGACACCCGCGTGCGCGCGGGCGACCTCGGCGGCGTCGCGGACGTCGGCCTTGCCCATCTCGACGAACCGGCCGCCGCGCGGCAGCAGCCGCAAAGACGCGTCGACGAACTCCCCCGCGAGGGCGTCGAGCACGACGTCGACGCCGCGACCCTCGGTCACCGTCCGGAAGTGGTCCTCGAAGGACAGTGACCGCGAGTCTCCGATGTGGACGGTGTCGAGGCCCAGTTCCCCGAGCACGTCGTGCTTCCCGGCGCTCGCCGTCGCGAACACCTCGGCGTTCTGCCACCGGGCGAGCTGCACGGCGGCCATGCCGACGCCGCCCGCGGCCGCGTGCACGAGGACGGACTGGCCCGCCTGCAGGCCGCCGAGGTCGAACAGGCCGTAGTAGGCGGTGGCGAAGGCGACCGGCACCGACGCGGCCTCGGCGAAGCTCCAGCCCTCGGGCATCGGCGTCACCAGGCGGTGGTCGGTGACCGCGACCGGGCCGAGCGCGCCGGTGAACAGGCCGGTGACGCGGTCGCCGGCGGCGAGCCCGCGCACCCGTTCCCCGGTTTCGAGCACGACGCCGGCGGCCTCGCCGCCCATCAGCGCCTGCCCCGGGTACATGCCGAGGGTGATCAGGACGTCGCGGAAGTTCAGCCCGGCCGCGTGGACCGCGACGCGGATTTCGTCCGGTCCGAGCGCCGTCTGCGGAACCGGGAACGTCGTCAGGCCGTCGAGGGTGCCGGTGCCGGTGGTGCCGACGCGCCAGGCGCCGTCCGCGGGCAGGGGCAGTTCGGCGGCCGGACGGGCCAGCCGCGCCGCGAGCAGCGTCCCGGCGCGGGCCGCGACCTGCGGTTCGCCCGAGGCGAGCGCGGTCCCGACGGCGGCTTCGGGGTCCGAACGCTCGTCGACGTCCACGAGCACGAACCGGCCCGGGTGCTCGGCCTGGGCCGAGCGGATCAGGCCCCAGACCGGGGCCTGGTCGAGGCCGGGCACCGGGTCGCCGGGCAGTGCCGCGACTGCGCCGGTGGTCAGCACGACCAGCCGGGACGCGGCGAACCGCCCGTCGGCCACCCACGCCTGGGCGGCCGTGAGGACCTGCTCGACATCGGTCACCGGCAGCACGACGGCGTCCGGCACGACGTCGAGCTCGGCCAGTCGTGGGGGGGAGTTGCCCCGATTTCCAAGGCGAACGCGCCGCCCGACCCCA
>NZ_JBEXKX010000055.1:44613-52008 GCF_040609695.1 Amycolatopsis sp. NPDC004625 | reverse complement strand
ATTTAATGCTCTCAAAGGAACCTCATACGAGGTTCAATACATAAGCTCTACTGGCTTAGTTCACTAGCACACTGTTGAGTTCTCAAGCAACACACTTCGGACCGCCGCGCCGCGAAGCGCCTTGGTCTTCGGCTTTTGTTTCAAGCTTTGTTCCAGGGATACCACCCTGGTTCGGGACCACCCACTCTACCACGATCGTGGGAGCTTGGTTCGTGTTCCCGGCGGCCGCTCGGTTTCCCTGGCGACTTGGAGAACTTTACATGCCCCCGAAACCCCCTTGCACAGGGGGGTCCCTTTTTTCGCGCCAGGCCCCTGACCTGCACCGATACCGCCGTCAGGCCGGCTGACGCGAGTCGTGGGTCGCGACGACCGTCAGCACGACCAGAGCGGCGGCGAGGAGGGCGGTCACGTGGATCGGCGCCGGCGTGAACGACGCCGCCAGGACGAGCACCGCCGACACCGGGAAGCCGATGGCGATCGGGCGGCACTCGTTCGTCGGGCCGATGTGCAGCAGCCAGACGCTCAGCAGGAAGACCGCGACCGGGATCGTGGTCGGCAGCGCCGCCGCCACGCCGCCGAGGTGCAGCGTCCCCGTGTCGTAGGCGACCGCCACCTCGAGGCCGGCGCCGACGGCCGCCGCGGACGCGAAGATGAAGTAGTGGCCGTACCCCCAGCTCATCGACGTGAACATGGTCGGGCGGCGGACGAGCCGCGCGTGCCCCGGCCGGTCGAAGTACAGCCACCACATCGAGAACACCAGGACGAGGCCGGCCGCGGCCAGCGAGATCAGCGCGCCCAGGTGCCCGGTCTCCGACGTGCCCTCCTTGACCGCGTTCGTCGCGCCGAGGATCACTTCGCCGAGCACGATCAGTGTGAACAGGCCGTACCGCTCGGCGATGTGGTGCGGGTGCCACGTCGTCCCGCCGCTGCTCTCGGCCCACACCGGCACCGCGAGCTCGGCCAGCACCAGCACGACGAACGCGACGGCGCCCGCGGTCCCCGGCACCCACAGCCGCGCGATCCACAGCGCCTGGACCACCACGATCCCGGCGGCGTAGCGCAACGCGGCCGGGCGGCACTCCGGCTCCGACCGCGCCGCGCGCAGCCACTGGACCACCATCGCCAGCCGCATCAGGACGTACCCGGCGACGATCACCCGGAAGTCGCCCTCGAACGCGCTCGACACCCCGGCCGCGATGGTCAGCCCGCCGGCGATCTGCACGAGCGTGGCCAGCCGGTACGGGACGTCGTCGGTGTCGAACGCGGAGGCGAACCAGCTGAAGTTCAGCCAGCCCCACCAGATCGCGAAGAACACCATCGCGAAGGACGTCACGCCGTGGGCGGCGTGCCCCTCGGCCAGCGCGTGGTGCAGCGCGGCCGCGGCCTGGCCGACGGCGACCACGAAACACAGGTCGAACAGCAGCTCCAGCGGCGTCGCGACGCGGTGGTGCTCGCCGCGGTCGCGGGACCGCATCGGCCGGTACCAGACCCGGACCCCGGACGGCTGCTCGGTCATCGGGACTCCCCCGCGTCGGCCTCGGTCGGACGCGATCATCCCAGCACGATCAGGGCGGGAGGGGTGCGTGCGACACGGGTGAAGCAGACGGGCGGGCCTGGTTCCCCCTCACCCGGGCCCGCCCGCCACCGTCACGCGCCGGCGGGCACCGATGGGCAGCCCTTCCGCGAGTGCCGGACGGTCCCCCGCGGACGCCGACACCCACTGGACGGAAGGTGACCGAGTGTGTCCATTCCCTCGAACTCCGGACGCCTCGATCGCTCAAGCCGGTCACCCCATCCCCGGGTGGCCGACTGATTGCCACTGTCGGTAGCCGTAGCCGCGCAGTGAAGGCTCCATAAGATCTACCCGGTTGCTCTCCGTAGCACCAGTGTCTTTCCGTGCTCGTCACTCGGATGGAGCATCGCGAATCTGCGGAAAGTAGTGTTCTAGCTCCGGTGGACGTCGGCCGCGGACGTTTCGGCCTCGCGCGCCTCGCGTTCGTCTTCGGAAGCCCGGCGACGGCGGGCCCGCAGTTCGGCGATCGCCAGCGCGAGCGCGCCACACGTCAGGAGGGCCGCGCAACCGAGCGCGACGGTCAGCGCCAGGGGGTAGCCCCGGCCGACGACCAGGCCGAAGACCGACGCGAGGACGGCGGTGCCGATCGCCGTGCCGATCCGCTGCCCGGTCTGCAGCGCACCACCCGCGACCCCGGCCATCCGGACCGGCACGCACTCCAGGGTCAGCGTCGTGTTCGGCGAAATCACCATCCCGCCGCCCACGCCCGCGAACACCAGCGGCAGGGCGAACGCCCACCCGGACGCCGACGGCGGGACCAGCTCGGCGAGCAGGGCGACGGCCAGCAGCCCGACGGCGACCATGGCCAGCCCGGTGACGGTCAGCCGGCGGCCGAAGCGCGGTACCAGCCGCCCGGCGACGGCCGCGGACACCGCCGAGCCGAGCGCGAACGGCGTCACCGACAGGCCGGACTGCAGCGGCGAGTAGCCCAGGCCCTGCTGGAAGAACATCGCGAAGACCAGCCAGATCCCGGCGAACCCGCAGAAGTAGAGCGCGCCGACCGCCGCGCCGGCCGCGTAGCCGGGGGTGCCGGTGAACAGGCGGGTGTCGAGCAGCGGCGACCGGCCGCGCCGGACCACCGAGCGTTCCCAGCGCACGAACGCGAACCCGAACACCGCGGCGACGACGAAGAGCCACCACAGGTGCTTGAAGCCGCCGCTGTCGGAGTCGATGACGGGCAGCAGCACGCCGAGCACGGCGACCGCCAGCAGGGCGATGCCGACGAAGTCGATCTCCGAGGAGACCCTGAGCTGCTGTTTTTCGCTGCGTGGCAGCAGCCGCAGGGCGAGGACGAAGGCGAGGACGCCGATCGGGACGTTGACGTAGAACACCCAGCGCCAGCCGTCCGCGGCGCCGAAGACCGCGATGATGGCGCCGCCGAGGATCGGGCCGACCGCCGTCGAGATCCCGACGACCGCGCCGAACATGCCGAAGGCGCGCCCGCGCTCGGCGCCGCGGAAGAGGTCCTGGATCAGGCCGGTGTTCTGCGGGGTCAGCATGCCCGCGGCCAAGCCTTGGGCGAGGCGGGCGAGCACCAGGGTCGTCTCGTTGGGCGCGGCGCCGGCCAGTGCGCTGGTGAGGACGAACCCGGCGAGGGCGCCGAGGAACATGTTCCGCCGGCCGAACGCGTCCCCGAGGCGGCCGCCGGTCACCAGGACCAGGCCGAACGCCAGGGCGTAGCCGGAGACGACCCAGCGGATCCCGCCGCTGCTCGCGTTCAGGCCGGTCTGCATGGACGGGAGCGCGACGTTGACGATGCTGACGTCGAGCAGGCCCATGAACCCGGCCGTGAGCGAGACGGCAAGCGCTTTCCAGCGCCGGGGATCGGGTTCGTACGACATCGGGGAGCTGACCTCACGCGTGTTCACCGGGCGGGGATACCCCACTCAGCAAACACGAAAGGCGGGATCCGCGCGCGTTGTGCCCGCGGATCCCGAGCCCGTCACGTCGACGCCGTGATCCCGCGGATGCCCTTCAGCTCGCCGATCAGCATCGAGCTGACCTTCACCGGGTAGTCGTAGAGGGCGAAGACCGTCTGGTTCTTGCCCACCAGCTTGAGGTGCACCGGGGTCTCACCCTTGTGGGCCAGCAGCGTGGACCGCAGCTCGCTCACCACCGACTGGTCGATCTTCTCCGCCGCCGCCAGCAGGACCAGCGGTGGCTCGTCGTCGCCGTTGCCCGTGCCGACCTCGGACAGGTCGAGCGTCGCAAGGCCGCCGCCGAAAACGGACATCTTGTCTTCGCGCCAGTTGACCCGGCCCTTGACCAGGACCGCGTTGTCCTCGATCAGCTCGCCCGCGAAGAGCGCGTACGACTTGGGGAAGAACAGCACCTCGAGGGACGCGTCCATGTCCTCGACCGTGCAGATGGCCCAGGGCTCGCCCTTCTTGTTGACCCGCCGTTCCAGCGAGGTGATCAGCCCGGAGATCACCAGCTCGCCTTCCTTCGGCGGATCGTTGAGGATGCTCGCGATCGGCTTCGGGGCGTGCTTGCGCAGGATCCGCTCGGCGCCGTCCAGCGGGTGCGCCGAGACGTACAGGCCCAGCATCTCGCGCTCGTACGCCAGCAGCTGCTTGCGCGGGTACTCCTCCTCGCCGAACTTCAGGTGCGCGAGCGGGGACGACGACGGTGCCGCCTCCCCCTCGTCGCCGCCGAAGCCGAACAGGTCGAACTGGCCCATCGCCTCCTGGCGCTTGAGGGGGACGACCGCTTCGACCGCGTCCTCGTGGACCTGGATCATCGACAGCCGCGTGTGGCCGAGGGAGTCGAAGCCGCCCGCCTTGATCAGGGACTCGATCACCCGCTTGTTGCAGGCCACGAGCTCGGACTTGTCGAGGAAGTCGGTGAAGGTGGCGTACTTGCCCTTCTCCTCGCGGGTCTTGATGATCGACTCGACGACGTTCGCGCCGACGTTGCGGACGGCACCCAGCCCGAAGCGGATGTCGTCCCCGACGGCCGCGAACCGCAGGGCCGATTCGTTGACGTCCGGCGGGAGCACCTTGATGCCGAGCCGGCGGCACTCGGACAGGTAGACGGCCGACTTGTCCTTGTTGTCCCCCACCGAGGTGAGCAGGGCGGCCATGTACTCGGGCGTGAAGTTCGCCTTGAGGTACGCGGTCCAGTACGAGATCAGGCCGTACGCGGCCGCGTGGCTCTTGTTGAACGCGTACCCGGCGAACGGGAGGATCGTGTCCCAGAGCGCCTTGACGGCCTCGGCGGAGAACCCGCCCGGGACCAGGTCACTGGCCTTCATCCCGGCCTCGAAGCCGTCGTACTCGAGGTCGAGGACTTCCTTCTTCTTCTTGCCCATCGCGCGGCGCAGCACGTCCGCGCGGCCCATCGTGTAGCCGGCCACCTTCTGGCCGATGTGCATGATCTGCTCTTGGTACACGATCAGGCCGTAGGTGTCGGCCAGGATCTCCCGCAGCGGCTCGTCGAGCTCCGGGTGGATCGGCTTGACCTTCTGCCGGTTGTTCTTCCGGTCGGCGTAGTCGTTGTGCGCGTTCATGCCCATCGGGCCGGGGCGGTAGAGCGCGCCGACCGCGACGATGTCGTCGAACACCGTGGGTTCCATGCGGCGGAGCAGGTCTCGCATGGGCCCGCCGTCCAGCTGGAACACGCCGAGCGTGTCGCCGCGGGCGAGCAGCTTGTAGGTCTCGGGGTCCTCGACGCCCAGGGTGTCGAGGTCGATGTCGATCCCGCGGTTGGCCTTGATGTTGTCGATCGCGTCACCGATGACCGTCAGGTTCCGCAGGCCCAGGAAGTCCATCTTGAGCAGGCCGATGGCCTCGCACGACGGGTAGTCCCAGCCGGTGATGATCGAGCCGTCGTCACGCTGCCAGAGCGGGATCGCGTCGGTCAGCGGGTCGCACGACATGATGACCGCGCAGGCGTGCACGCCCGCGTTGCGGATCAGGCCCTCGAGGCCGCGGGCGGTCTCGAAGATCGTCTTGCACTCTTCGTCGGTCTCGACCAGCGCGCGGACCTCGGCGGCCTCGCCGTAGCGCTCGTGCTTGTTGTCGACGATGCCCGAGAGCGGGATGTCCTTCGCCATGATCGGCGGCGGCAGGGCCTTGGAGATCTTGTCCGCGATCGCGTAGCCCGGCTGGCCGAAGTGGACGCGGGCGGAGTCCTTGATCGCCGCCTTGGTTTTGATGGTGCCGAAGGTGATGACCTGGGCGACCTTGTCCGCGCCGTACTTCTCGGTGGCGTACCGGATCATCTCGCCGCGCCGGCGGTCGTCGAAGTCGATGTCGATGTCGGGCATCGAGACGCGCTCGGGGTTCAGGAACCGCTCGAACAGCAGCTTCTGCGGGATCGGGTCCAGGTTGGTGATACCGAGCACGTACGCGACCAGCGAACCGGCGGCCGAACCACGGCCGGGGCCGACCCGGATGCCGACCTTGCGGGCGTAGCTGATGAGGTCGGCGACGATCAGGAAGTAGGCCGGGAAGCCCTTGCCGATGATGACGTCGAGCTCGATCTCGATGCGCTCGTTGTAGTACTCGTCCGGCACGCCGTCCGGGAACCGCCACTTGAGGCCGCGCTGGACCTCTTCGCGCAGCCAGGTGCCCTGGTCGTAGCCCTCCGGGACCTCGAAGAACGGCAGCCGGTCCTTGTGCGAGTAGACCTCTTCGTAGGACTCGACGCGCTCGGCGATCATCAGCGTCGTGTCGGCCGCGCCCGGGACCTCCTTGTCCCAGTACTCGCGCATCTCGGCGGCGGACTTGAGGTAGTAGCCGTCGCCGTCGAACTTGAACCGGGTCGGGTCGTTGAGGGTCTTGCCCGCCTGGACGCACAGCAGCGCCGAGTGCGTGTCCGCCTGGTCCTTGGTGACGTAGTGCGAGTCGTTGGTGGCGATCGGCTTGAGGTCGAGCAGCCGGCCGACCTCCAGCAGGCCCTCGCGGACCGACCGCTCGATCGGCAGGCCGTGGTCCATCAGCTCGAGGAAGAAGTTGTCCGCGCCGAAGATGTCCTTGTAGTCGGACGCGGCCTGGATCGCCGCCTCCTTCTGGCCCAGCCGCAGCCGGGTCTGCACCTCGCCGGACGGGCAGCCGGTGGTGGCGATGATGCCGGCGTGGTTCTCGGAGATCAGCTCGCGGTCCATCCGGGGCTTGCGGTAGTAGCCCTGCATGCTGGCCAGCGAGGACAGCTTGAAGAGGTTCCGCAGCCCGGTGGCGTTCTGCGCGAGCATCGTCATGTGGGTGTAGGCACCGGCGCCCGAGACGTCGCCGCCCTCACCCAGCTCGTCGGAGCCGCGCTGGTTCGACTGCCCCCAGAAGACCGGCTTCTTGTGGAACCGCGACTCCGGCGCGATGTAGGCCTCGATGCCGATGATCGGCTTGAGGCCGTGCTTCTTCGACTGCTGGTAGAACTCGTCGCCGCCGTACATGTTGCCGTGGTCGGTCATGCCGACCGCGGGCATGCCGAGGCGCGCCGCCTCCGCGAAGAGGGGAGCGATCTTCGCCGCACCGTCGAGCATCGAGTACTCGGTGTGGACGTGCAGGTGGACGAAGGAATCGTTCGACACCAGCGAAAACCTCCCCTAGGTGGATCGGACCGGCGCGCGGCGGGTCTCCCACCTTATCCCGCACTCGCCGGGCTTGATTGTGCGCCTCCGGAGCCCGCGGCGGGCGGCGCGACGCGCCCCGCGTTCGGGCGGAAACGATCACGACACGCGCCGCGGCCGGGCGGTCACGCGCGGCGGCCGGGGACACCCGCCGTGGGGAAGTGTTTATTGGGTGCAGAAAAAGCCTAAACAAAAGCAGAACCACCCGGCGGGCGGGTGGAAGAAAACCGCCCCGCCCGAGCACAAGGCGGGG
>NZ_JBEXKX010000055.1:0-44603 GCF_040609695.1 Amycolatopsis sp. NPDC004625 | reverse complement strand
GCGGCGCCGCCGCGGCGCGGCGGGGGCGACACCCCCGCGTTTTTTTTGGTTTACGCCTACTACCGCCCCCATACCCACCACCCCACAGCCGGGGCGTGAGGTGAGCCACAGACCCCGAGGCTCGCGTTGACAGCGGGGGCGGCGGCGCCGAGCATTCCCGCCATGAACCTGTCTGACAGCCAGACAGCCGGACAAGGTGGTCCTCGCCGGGTGAGTGCCATGGAAGCCGTGCTGGCCCACCTGCGCTCCTCGATCGAACGCGGCGAGTACGCCGTCGGCGGCAAGCTCCCCTCCGAAACCACCCTGAGCAGGGAGTTCGAGGTCAGCCGGTCGGTCGTCCGGGAGGCGCTGCGCGGCCTGCAGGCGCTCGGCATGACCGAGTCGAAGACCGGCAAGGGCACCTTCGTCACCGCGACCGGCCCGGCCGACAACCCGACCTTCGGGCCCTACTCGGCCCGCGACCTCATCGAAGTGCGGCAGCACGTCGAGATCCCCGTCGCCGGGTACGCGGCCGTGCGCCGCAGCCAGGACGACCTCGACCTGCTCGCCCACCTGCTCGACCGGATGGACGCCGAGACCGACAACACCGCCTGGGTCGCCCTCGACTCGCTCTTCCACATCACCATCGCCCAGGCCTCGGGCAACCCCGTGTTCGGGAAGGTGATCGAGGAGATCCGGGACGCGCTCGCCCGCCAGTCGGCCTTCCTCAACCAGCTCGGCGACCGGCGCCGGCAGTCGAACATCGAGCACCGGGAGATCGTCACCGCGATCGAAAGCGGCTCCGAAGCGCGGGCGATCGCCGCCATGACGGCGCACCTGACCCACGTCGAAGCCACCCTGACCAGCATCGTGAACGGGGAACAGTGACCGAACAGACCCTCACGGCCACGACCGCCGACGCGGGCGACGCCGGCTACCGCAAGGCCCTCAAGCCCCGGCACGTGAACATGATCGCCATCGGCGGCGCGATCGGCACCGGGCTGTTCCTGGGCGCCGGCGGCCGGCTCGCCCAGGCCGGGCCCGCGCTGGCCATCGTCTACGCCGTCTGCGGGCTCTTCGCCTTCTTCGTGGTCCGCGCGCTCGGCGAGCTCATCCTGTACCGGCCCTCCAGCGGCGCCTTCGTCTCCTACGCCCGCGAGTTCATGGGCGAGAAGGGCGCGTACGTCGCCGGCTGGATGCACTTCCTCAACTGGTCGACCACCGGCATCGCCGACATCACGGCCATCGCGCTGTACGCGCACTTCTGGTCGTTCTTCACGCCGGTCCCGCAGTGGGTGCTCGCGCTGGTCGCGCTCGCCGTGGTCCTGACGCTCAACCTCGTCTCGGTGAAGCTGTTCGGCGAGATGGAGTTCTGGTTCGCCATCGTCAAGGTCGCCGCGCTGGTGCTGTTCATGGTGATCGGCATCTTCCTGCTGGTGACGCAGACGCCGGTCGACGGCGTCGCGGGCGGCCCGCAGCTGATCGCCGACCACGGCGGGATCTTCCCCGGCGGCCTGCTGCCGATGGTGCTGATCGTGCAGGGCGTGGTGTTCGCCTACGCCTCGGTCGAGCTGGTCGGCGTCGCCGCGGGCGAGACCGAGCACCCGGAGAAGATCATGCCGAAGGCGATCAACTCCATCATGTGGCGCATCCTCGTCTTCTACGTCGGCTCGGTCGTGCTGCTGGCGATGCTGCTGCCGTGGAGCTCCTACACAAAGGACCAGAGCCCGTTCGTCACCGTGCTCTCGCACCTGGGCGTGCCCGCGGCGGACAGCGTGATGAACCTGGTCGTGCTCACCGCGGCGCTGTCCAGCCTGAACTCCGGCCTGTACTCGACCGGCCGGATCCTGCGGTCGATGGCGATGGCGGGCTCGGCGCCGAAGTTCACCGGCGTGATGAACCGCAACCACGTGCCCTACGGCGGGATCCTGCTCACCGCGGCCGTCTGCGTGCTCGGCGTCGGGCTCAACTACCTGGTGCCGAAGGAGGCCTTCGACATCGTGCTGAACTTCGCCGCGATCGGCATCCTCGCCACCTGGGCCATCATCGTGCTCTGCCACCTGCTGTTCGTGCGGCGGACCAGGCGCGACGGCGTCGAGCGGCCGTCGTTCCGGCTGCCGTTCTCGCCCTACACCGAGATCGCCACGCTGGTGTTCCTCGCCGCGGTCGTCGTGCTGATGGGCTTCGACGAGACCGGCCGGATCACCCTGCTGGCGTTGCCCGCCATCGCCCTCGCCCTGGTCGTGGGCTGGTTCAGCGTCCGCAAGCGGATCGACATGCGCGCGTTCGACGAGGAGGGCATGTGAGCCACGAACCCCTCGTCGAGCTGGTCCGCGACGGCCTGGTCGAGGGCGTCCACCACGGTTCGGCCGTGGTGCTCGCCCCGGACGGCTCGACGCGGTTCGCCGCCGGCGATGTCGACACCCCGATGTACCCGCGGTCGACGGCGAAGCCGCTGCAGGCCACGGCGATGGCGCGGCTCGGGCTGCGCCTGTCCCCCGCCGGGTTCGCCATCGCCGCGGCCAGCCACTCCGGTGAGGCGATGCACCTGGACGCCGCGCTCGACGTGCTCGGCGGGAATTCCCCCGAACTGCTCGGCAACCCGGCGGACTTCCCGTTCGACCCCGTCGAGCGGGACCGCTGGATCGCCGAGGGCCGGGCCCCCACCCGGCTCGCGCACAACTGCTCCGGCAAGCACGCGGCGATGCTCGCGACCTGCACGCTCAACGGCTGGGCCACCGAGGACTACCTCGACCCGGCCCACCCGCTGCAGCGCGCGATCGCCGCCACCGTCGAGGACCTCACCGGGCGCGGCATCGCCCGCCTGGCCGTCGACGGCTGTGGCGCGCCGCTCTTCGCGACGACGTTGCGCGGGCTCGCGACGGCCGTGTCGAAGATCGCCACGGCCGCCCCCGGCACGCCGGAGGGCCTGGTCGCCGACGGCATCCGGCGGCACCCCGAGCTGGTCGGCGGCCACCGCCGGGACGTCACCGCCGTGATGCGCGCGGTGCCCGGCCTGATCGCCAAGGACGGTTTCGAGGCCGTCCAGGTCGCCGCCCTGCCGGACGGCACGGCGATCGCGTTCAAGATCGCCGACGGCGGCGACCGGGCGCGGTACCCGGTGCTGGCCGCCCTGCTCGGGCTGTGCGGGGCCGACGTCCCGCCCGGGCCGGAAAACCTGCGTTTCACCGGGAACCTGTCTGTGGGGAGCACCGTATGACCACCCGTCGCGAACACGACCTGCTGGGCGACAAGGACGTCCCCGCCGACGCGTACTGGGGCGTGCACACCGCCCGCGCCCGCGAGAACTTCCCGATCACCGGCACGACGCTCGCCGCCTACCCGCACCTGGTCGAGGCGCTGGCCTCGGTGAAGGAAGCGGCCGCGCGCGCCAACGCCGAGCTGGGCCTGCTCTCCCCCGACATCGCGGACGCGATCTGCGCGGCCTGCCGCGAGATCCGCGAAGGCGCGCTGCACGGCGAGTTCGTCGTCGACGTCATCCAGGGCGGTGCCGGGACCTCGACCAACATGAACGCCAACGAGGTGATCGCGAACCGCGCGCTCGAGCTGCTCGGGCACGCCAAGGGCGACTACCACGTCGTGCACCCGAACGAGCACGTCAACCTCGGGCAGTCGACGAACGACGCCTACCCGACCGCGGTCAACGTGGCGACGATCATCGCGGTGCGGCAGCTGTCCGAAGCGATGGTCGTGCTGGAGAAGGCGTTCGCGGCCAAGGCCGTCGAGTTCCACGACGTGCTGAAGATGGGCCGCACGCAGCTGCAGGACGCCGTGCCGATGACGCTCGGCCAGGAGTTCGGCACGTACGCGGTGATGCTCGGCGAAGACCGGTTGCGGCTGAACGAGGCCGTCACCCTGCTGCACGAGATCAACCTCGGCGCGACCGCGATCGGCACCGGCCTCAACGCCGCGCCGGGCTACGCCGAAGCCGCGTGCCGGCACCTGCGCGAGATCACCGGGCTGCCCGTCGTCACCGCCGCGGACCTGGTCGAGGCGACGCAGGACTGCGGCGCGTTCGTCCACCTTTCGGGTGTACTCAAGCGGATCGCGGTCAAGCTGTCGAAGAGCTGCAACGACCTGCGGCTGCTGTCCTCGGGCCCGCGCGCCGGGCTGAACGAGATCAACCTGCCGCCGGTGCAGGCCGGGTCGTCGATCATGCCGGGCAAGATCAACCCGGTGATCCCCGAGGTGGTGAACCAGGTCGCGTTCGAGGTGATCGGCAACGACGTCACCGTGACGATGGCCGCCGAGGCCGGGCAGCTGCAGCTCAACGCGTTCGAGCCGATCATCCTGCACTCGCTGTCGGAGAGCATCACGCACCTGGGCGCGGCCTGCCGGACGCTGGCTTCGAAGTGCGTTTCCGGGATCACGGCGAACGTCGACGTCATGCGTTCCTACGTCGAGAACTCGATCGGGCTGGTGACGGCGCTCAACCCGAGCATCGGGTACGCGGCCGCGACGGAGATCGCGAAGGAGGCCCTCGCGACCGGGCGCGGGGTCGCCGAACTCGTCGTCGAGAAGGGCCTGATCCCGGCCGAGGAGCTGGCGAAGCTCCTTCGTCCGGAAACGCTCGCCCGAGCGAACTGAGGTACGGTCGGATCCGGAAGGATCGACTCCACTTCGGAAGGCGGGCGCCCGTGCTGGACCGACTTGTCGACAAGTTCCTCGGACTCCCCCGCGCCGAAGGCCCCCAGCCGGTCGTGACGCGCGACCTCGCCGTCCCGATGCCCGACGGCGTCACGCTGCTCGCCGACCGGTACGCCCCGGCCGGGACGACGTCGGCGCCGGTGGTGCTGATCCGCACGCCGTACGGGCGCAAGGGCATCCTCTCGAAGCTGTTCGGCGACACGTTCGCGCGGCACGGGCTGCAGACGGTCATCCAGAGCACCCGCGGCTCGTTCGGCTCCGGCGGCGAGTTCCGGCCGTTCCACCTCGAACGCGAGGACGGCGTCGCGACCGCCGGGTGGCTGCGCGCCCAGCCGTGGTGCGACGGGAGCATCGGCATGGCGGGCGCCAGCTACCTCGGGCACACGCAGTGGGCGGTCGGGCCCTACCTCGACCCGCCGCTGGCCGCGATGTGCCTCGGCGTGACGGCGTCGGAATTCGTCTCGACGTTCTACCCGGGCGGCGTGCTCGCGGCGGACAACATGGTGTCGTGGTCGGCGATGATCGGCCGGCAGGAGGAGCGGTTCGCCTCGCTGCCGAACCCGCTGCAGACGCGCCGGACCCGCCGCGCGATGGCCCACCTGCCGATCAGCGGCGCCGACGTGGCCGCGATCGGGAAGCCGGTGACGTTCCTCCAGGACGTCACCGCCCACTTCGTCCCCGGCGACGGCTACTGGTCGATGTCCGACCACAGCGCCGAAGTCGCGCAGCTCGACGTGCCGGTTTCGATGGTCACCGGGTGGTACGACCTGTTCGTCCGCGGGCAGCTGCGCGACTTCCGGATCCTCGCCGAGGCGGGGAAGGCGCCGCGGATCACGATCGGGCCGTGGGCGCACGGCGAGCCCGCGAGCATGGGCCCGATGATCCGCGACCAGCTCGGCTTCCTGCGCGCGCACCTGCTCGGCGACCGGACGTACCTGCAGCGGGCGCCGGTCCGGCTGTTCCTGCAGGGCGCGGGGACGTGGCTGGACTTCGAGTCCTGGCCGCCGCCGTCGACGGCGACCGACGCGCACCTGCGGCCGATCGGCGGGCTCGGCGAATCGGTCACGGCGGAGGCGCGGCCGACGACGTTCACCTACGACCCGGCCGACCCGACCCCGGCGGTCGGCGGCCCGCTGCTGACCGGCGAGTGGAAGCAGCGCGACAACCAGGAGGTCGAGGCCCGGCCGGACGTGCTGGTGTTCACCGGCGAGCCGCTGCCGTCGGACCTCGACGTCATCGGCGAGGTGACGGCGACCGTGCACGTCCGCACCGAGCTCGGCCACGCGGACGTCTACGTCCGGCTCTGCGACGTCGACTCCGGTGGCGTGTCCCGCAACGTGACCGACGGGATCCTGCGGCTGCGCCCGGGTTTCCCGGCCGCGGACGCGGACGACGTGGTGACGGCGGAGGTGACCCTCGACCCGACGGCCTACCGCTTCCGCCGCGGCCACCGGCTGCGCGTCCAGGTGGCCGGCGGGGCGTTCCCGCGGTTCGCCCGCAACCACGGCACGGGCGAGCCGGTCACGGAGGCGGTGGACGGGAAGGCCAACCGCTTCGAGGTCTTCCACGACGCGGGCCGGCCGTCGCGGATCACGCTGCCGGTGTTCAGCAGCTGACGAGCCGCAACCACCACCGCCCGCGGAACAGCGCCCAGCGGCGGCGAGGGCAGGCACGGCAGCAGCCCGCCCCTCGATCACGCTGCCGGTGTTCAGCAGCTGACGACCCGCGCCCACGGCCGGCGCAACAGCGGCCACACAGCCAGGAAAACCGCAGCCGCCGCCCAGACCGGCCAGCCCGCGGCCGCCCAGAGGCCGATCGCGTGGAGGGTGCCGGATTCGCCGATCTGCAGCCAGGCGGCGTGGGCGGCGAGCAGCAGCCAGCCCAGCTGCACCAGCCAGCCCAGCGGGTAGCACGCGATCGCGGCGAACGCGGTCGCGCGCGGGCCCGCGCGCAGCAGCCGCCAGCGCAGGGCCATCGGCGGGTGGGTGAGCCGGGCGAGCACGCGCAGCGGCTGCGCGGTGCCGAGCCGGGTCGCCGGTCCGGCGGCGGCGACGTGGTCGGCCGCGAACTCGGCGCTCCACGAACCGGCGACCGGCAGCGTGATGGCGGCGAGCAGCAGGCCCAGCGCGTTGAGCAGCATCAGGCCCACGCCGGTGCCGAGCTGTCCGGCGGAGGGCACGGCCCCGTCGAGGACGTCGGCGAACCACACCGCCCCAACCGGCACGACCGCGGCCCAGACGAAGAGGCCGAACCAGTGCCGGACGACGAAGGCGAGCGGGCTGGTGGCTCCGGCGAGGTAGGTGTCGCCCTGCCGGCAGTGCGCGAGTTCGTGCCGCACCACGGCTTCGGCGGCGGCGCGGTCCCGCCGCCAGAGCACGACCAGCGGCGCGAACACGGCGAGCCGCGGCCGCCGGGGGCAGCGGAGGTAGGCGAAGGCGAGCAGGTCGGTGCGCCGCAGGTTGGCCCGGACTTCGACACCGGGCAGCTGGGCCCGCGCGTAGGCGGCGATGGCGGCGACGCCGGGGCTGCCGACGTCGCCGGTCAGCCGGTACCGGCGTTCGACGAGCCGTCCGCGCACCCCGGCCCCGGCCACCGTGACGACGGCGGCCAGCAGCACGAAGGCGGGCACGAGGTCGACGAGCCCGGCGACGCGCAGGAGGTCGCTGCCGGGGACGGTGGCCGCCGGGTCCGGGGTCGCGCCGAGGAGGTCGAGCAGCGTGTCCCGCCAGGCGGGGAGCTGCCGGGGCACGGTCCGGCACAGCGCGGTCAGGAACCAGAAGAGCAGCCAGGGCGGCGCCGGGGACAGGCGCGGCGCCGGGTCGCCACCGGTCATCGGCTCGCGTCCTCCGGCGGGGCCGCGGCCAGGAACGCCCGGGTGCCCGCGCCGTCCTTGATCAGGGCCCGGACGATGCGGAACGTCAGGACCTCGCTGTCCGTCTCCGGCACCCCCGCCGCCGCGAGCTCGGTGCTGATCGCGTCGATCAGGCGGTTCAGCTCGAGCACCTGCGGTTCCGGGGCCTGCTTCGCGCGGCGGCGGTCCCACAGGTCGCCGAGGTTCTTCAGCAGCGTCGAGACGCTGCTGGCGTTGCCGCCCAGCGCCGTCCAGATCGCGGGGGCCGTCAGCGTCACCGCCGCCAGCACGTGCGGGAACAGCACGATCGGCGCGGTCACGTCGAAGCCGCCCGGGGCCGCGTCCGTGCGCGCGAACAGCTCCCGCCGCGCCGCGCCGCCCGCCACGTACGCCGCCGTCATCGGCGGCACCAGTTCCGCCTCGTCCGGTGCCACCTCCGCCGCCAGCCGCAGCGCCCAGCCGATGACTTCGTCGCTCACCCGTGCCGCCCCTCTACGCGAATGCTTCGTGGAACTCGACTTCGTACGGGCCGGGCACGAACTTCCCGCCCAGACCCAGCCCGACCACCACCGTCGCGCCCGGGGCGGCCGCCGTCGCCGTCCGGCCGAACAGCTCCGCCACCTTCGTCCCCCCGACCAGGAGGGTGAGCCGGAACAACCCCGTCCGCGGCCGGGCCGCCCGGTTGGTCACGGTGATCTCGCCGGTGAAGAACCCGGTCCCGTCGTCACCCACCCGGGCGCCGCTCAGGTCCCACTGCCGGTCGCTCCCCCGGGCCGGGACGTCCACCGCGGACGGCGTCGGCACCTCGGTCGTCGGCACGTCGGGCATCGACACCGCAGGGCGGCTCAGGAAAAGGACGAATCCGAGCAGCACCGTGCTCGCGGCCACCCCGAGCGCGCGGACCACCGCGCGGCGGACAACGCCCGGCACCGACCCTCCACTGTGGACACAACGCCCGGGCCGGGCGTTCCGTCCGGGAGTCGCGCACGCGAGCCGAGCCGTTACAAACCGGTCGTAACGTCTTCGCGGCCGCCACCGACCTACGCCGGTGACAGCTCCCCCTCGCCGCTCCGGATCGGGATTTCCCTTGATCAGCAACCGAAAGATCGTCTCCGTGCTGGCCGCCGGGCTGCTGCTCGCGGCCGGATGCGGCGACGGCGTCCGGCAGGTCGCGAGCCCGGCTCCGGTCTCGACGACGGACACTCCGACGACCGGCACACCGACGACGACCGCGACGCCCACCGAAACGCCGGAAACCACGACCGGAACGACCACCTCGGAAACCACGACGGCGGAAGAAGAGACGACGACCTCGGAGACCGAAGAGGCGAGCCGGACGCCGTCCGGCTCCTACGACGTCACGCTCTCCGGGTCCGTTTCGGGCACCTCGTTCCGGCGGTCCGCCACCCTGCGCATCGTCGAGACGATCTCCTCGTCCGGCACCACGAACGACGTCAACCCCGTCGACGTCTGCCTGGTCTCCGGCAACCCCGCCGGGCGCCCCCAGCCCGGTGCCATCTGGTTCGGCTCCAACTCCGGCTGCGCCCCCGGCGCCGGCGCGGCCCACCTCGACCTGGCGACCGTCGACGTGGACGGCGACACGGTCACCGTCGAGCCCGTCGAGAACATGGCCGCCACCGGCGGCAACGTCTTCACGTCGTCGTCGAGCATCACGGCGTGCCCGTTCTTCCCCGTGTCGGGACGGCTGCGGGTGACCGCCGACGGCAGCGTCTCCGGCCGCATCGAGGTGACCGGCTACGGCGGCGCGTTCTGCGGCAAGACGGTCTACGACGCGACGATCTCCGGCTGAACCGTCAGCACGGCACCACCCGGTGGTGGCTGGTCACCCGGCCGTCGTCGTGGAGGACGTGCAGCAGCAGCCCCGGCGGGCGGTCGTAGTCCAGGGGGCCGCCGTCGGCCCAGCCGCGGCCGCCACCCGGCTCACCCGGGAGCAGCGAGCCCGAAACGACCCCGGGCGCGATGCGCAGCGGCACGCCGGCGAACGTCGTCGACGCACCCGTGTGCACGTGGCCGGCCAGCAGCGCCTTCACCCTCGGGTGCCGCTTCAACACGGATTCCAGCCGCTCCCCGCCGGACTGGCGGATCGCGTCCACCAGCGGGACGCCGACTGCCACCGGCGGGTGGTGGAAGGCGACGATCGCCGGGCCGTCGCCGCCGGAGAGGACGCCGTCGAGCCAGGCCAGGGTCTCGTCGGCGAGGAAACCCGCGCCGCGGCCCGGGATCGTCGAATCGCACAGCGCGAACAGCACGCCGCCGACCTCCCGGGCGAGGTCGATCGGGCCGTCGGACGCCGGCAGGTCGAGCAAACCCGTCCGGAAGGCCGCCCGGACGTCGTGGTTGCCCGGGCAGAGCAGCACCGGCGCCGGGTACTTCAGCAGGGCGGCGGCGCGCTCGTACTCCTCGGGCGCGCCGTGGTCGGCGATGTCGCCGGTGACGACGACCGCGTCGACCGGCTCCAGGCCACCCAGGTAGGCCATGACGGCGGCGACGCGTTCTTCGGCGCGCGAGCCGCCGTCGAAGTGCAGGTCGCTCAGGTGCGCGATGATCATCTTCGGTCCTCCCCCAGGTACGCCAGTGCCTTGACCCAGTTCGCCACGAGCACCGCGGACGCGGTGGCCAGGTCGCCGTCGCGCAGGGCGGCGGCGATCCGGCGGTGTTCGCCGATGCTCTCCCCCGCGTGGCCGTCGCGGGCGAAGTAGGCCGACTCGTACCGCTTGAGCAGCGGCTTCGTCTGCTCGATCAGCCGCAGCAGGTGCGGGTTCGGGCAGCGGGACAGCAGGAGCGCGTGCCACCGCTCGTCCAAAGTGGACAGATCGCCGCCGCCGGTGAGCGCGCGGGCCATCTCGTCGGAGACGGCGTCGAGCGCGTCCGGCAGCCCGGCCAGCTCCACCGGGGACGTCCAGCGCAGCGCGAGCGCTTCGAGCTCGGCCAGCAGCGGGTAGAGCCGGCGCGCCTCGCCCGGGTCGAACGGCGGCACCAGGAACCCCCGGCCGGGCGCGGACACCAGCAGGCCGCGGTCGGCGAGCCCGATCAGCGCCTCCCGCAGCGGCGTCCGGCTGACGCCGAGTTCCTTCGCCAGGTGCACCTCGTTGACGCGCGTGCCGGCCGGGAGCCGTCCGTCGAGGACGCGGCCGGTGATCTGCTCCAGGAGGTCGCTGCGCAACGGGGTCCGGGCCATGGGACGCAGTATTGCATACAGTAGCTATCTACTGTATTCAGTTCGTATGAGCTTCGACGTCGAACGCGCGCGCCGCGAGACCCCGGGCTGCGCCGAGGTGGTCCACTTCAACAACGCGGGTGCGGCGCTGCCCCCGGCCGTGGTGACCGACACCGTCGTCGAATATCTGCGCCGCGAAGCGCTGATCGGCGGGTACGAAGCCGTCGCCGAGTCGGCGGACCGCTTCGACGCGGTGTACGCCTCCGTGGCCCGGCTGCTCGGCGCCGACGTCGACGACATCGCGCTCACCGACAACGCGACGCGCTCCTGGCAGGCGGTGTTCTACGCGCTGCCGTTCGGCCGCGGGGACCGGATCCTGACCTCCCGCGCGGAGTACGCCAGCAACGCCATCGCGTTCCTGCAGGTCGCGCGGCGCACCGGCGCGGTCGTCGAGGTGATCGGCGACGACGAGTCCGGCCGGCTGGACGTCGAAGAGCTGCGGCGGCGGGTCGACGACGACGTCAAGCTGATCGCCGTCAGCCACGTCCCGACTCAGGGCGGCCTGGTGAACCCGGCCGAGGAGATCGGCGCGGTCGCCGAAGCGGCCGGCATCCCGTTCCTGCTCGACGCCTGCCAGTCGGCCGGCCAGCTCGACCTCGACGTCACCCGGATCAAATGCGACGCGCTGTCGGGGACCGGCCGCAAGTACCTGCGCGGCCCGCGCGGCACCGGGTTCCTGTACGTGCACCCTCGGCTGCGCGAGCGGCTGGAGCCGGCCGTGCTCGACCTGCATTCGGCGAGCTGGGAGTCGCCGACGGAGTACGTCGTCGACCCGACGGCGAAGCGGTTCGAAGTGTGGGAACGCGACTTCGCCGCGGTCCTCGGCCTCGGCGCGGCTGTCGACTACGCGCTCGACTGGGGTCTGCCGGCCATCGAGTCACGCGTCGCTTCGCTGGCGGCGACGCTGCGAAGCCGGCTTGGGGACGCCGGCGCCCGCATCCACGACGCCGGGGCGCGGAAATGCGGCCTGGTCACGTTCACGGTCGACGGCACGCCGGCCGCGGAGATCAAGGCCCGGCTGGCGGAGGCGAACATCACCACGTCGCTGTCGACGCGCACCTCGGCGCAGTACGACTTCACCGCGCGCGGCCTGCCCGACCTGGTCCGGGCGTCGGTGCACTACTACAACACCGAGGACGAGATCGACCTGCTGGTGCGGCAGATCGAAAAGCTCTAGAAGGCGTTCACGCCGGTCAGCTCGGCGGACACCGTCCAGAGCCGTTCGGCGAGCGCGGGATCGACCGCGTAGTCCTTCACCCCCGTGCGGATTCCGTCGGCCGGGGCGGGTTCGGCGATGTCGCAGTCTTCGAGGTACACGCCGCCGAGGCCGTCGAGCTGCGGGGACGTCGCCGCCCAGACCTGGGTGGCCGCGCCCTGCTCCGGCGTCTTCGCGCCGCCGGTGACCCGGCCGGACTCGTCGACCATGCCCGCGTCGACGAGCTCCTGCCGGTCCAGGTGGCGCACGAGTTCGGTGAGGATCCGGCCCGGGTGCAGGGCGAACGCGCGGACGCCCCGGTCACGCGCGCGCCGGTCGAGCTCCACCGCGAACAGCACGTTCGCCGTTTTGGCCTGGCCGTAGGCGAGCCACTTGTCGTAGCCGCGTTCGAAGTTCAGGTCGTCGAAGCGGACGGGACCGTAGTGGTGGCCGCGTGAGGACACCGAAACCACGCGGGCCCCGGCGCCGAACGCCGGCCAGAGCCGGTTCACCAGCGCGAAGTGGCCGAGGTGGTTGGTCGCGAACTGCGCCTCCCAGCCCGGTCCGACGCGGGTCTCCGGCGCCGCCATGATGCCCGCGCTGCCGACGAAGATGTCGATGCCGCGGCCCGAAGCCAGGAACCGCTCGGCGAAGGCGCGGACGCTCTCCAGGTCGCCGAGGTCGAGTTCACCGACCTCGACGTTTTCGAAGCCCTGCAAGGCTTTCTCCGCCGTCGCGCGGCGGCGGGCCGGGACGACGACGTGCGCGCCCGCGCCGGTCAGCGCTCGTGTGGTCTCCAGGCCGATGCCGGAGTAGCCGCCGGTGACGATCGCGAGCCTGCCGGTCAGGTCGATGCCGGTCAGGACTTCCGCCGCCGTGGTGGTGGCGCCGAACCCCGAGCCGATCTTGTGCTGTGCGGTGGTGGTCATACCCCCGACGCTAGGACCTGGAGCGGACTCCAGCGCAAGTTCAGTCCTTCAGCAGCTGCCGGGCGATGACGAGCTTCTGGATTTCGCTCGTGCCTTCGTAGATGCGGAACAGCCGCGCGTCGCGGTAGATGCGTTCGACGGTCACCCCGCGGACGTACCCCGTCCCGCCGTGGACCTGCACCGCGCGGTCGGCGACCCGCCCGAGCATCTCGGTGCAGAACAGCTTCGCCGACGACGGCCCCAGCTTGCGGTCCTCGCCCGAGTCGTAGTTCGCCGCTGCCTCGTGCACCATCGCCCGGCCGGCCGCCAGCTCCGCGTGCGACTCCGCCAGCAGCGCCTGCACCAGCTGGTACTCACCGATCACGCGGCCGCCCTGGCGGGCCGTCCGCGCGTATTCGACCGCTTCGGCGAGCGCCCGTTCCGCCAGGCCGACGCACAGCGCCGCGATGTGCAGGCGGCCCCGGGCCAGCGACGCCATCGCGATGCCGAAGCCCTTGCCTTCCTCGCCGACCAGGGCGTCCGGCGGCAGTTCGACGTCGTCGAAGACCACCTCCGACGTCCACGCGCCGGCCTGGCCCATCTTGGCGTCGTGCGGGCCGACCGTGACGCCGGGCGCACCCGCCGGGACGAGGAACGCGGAAATGCCGCGACTGCCGCGGCTTTCCGGATCGGTGCGCGCGAAGGCGACGAAGACGTCGGCGAGCGGGGCGTTCGTGATGAACCGCTTGGTGCCCGACAGCCGGTAGCGGTCGCCGTCGCGGACCGCGCGGCTGGTCAGGCCGCCCGGGTCCGAACCCGCCTCGGCCTCGGTGAGCGCGAAGGAGGCGATCGCCTGCCCGGCGGCCAGCCGCGGCAGCCAGCGGGTGCGCTGCTCCGGTGTCCCGTAGTGCACGATCGCCTGGCCGGCGATGCCGTTGTTGGTGCCGAACAGCGACCGGAACGCGGGTGTCGTCCAGCCGAGCTCGATCGCCAGCCGGACGTCCTCGGCCATCCCCAGGCCCAGCCCGCCGTACTCCTCCGGCAGCGCCCAGCCGAACAGCCCGAGCCCGGCGGCCTTCTCGCGGATTCCGGCCGGGATCTCGTCGCGCTCGTCGACCTCCGCCTCGCATGGCACGACCTCCTTGCGCACGAACTCCCGCACCGCGCCGAGGACCTGCCCGAAAACGTCCGCGTCCATGCGTCGCACCGTACCCGGTAGCGTGCGGTGCGTGAGCACCTTCTTCGACGTCGCCGAGCAGGACCCGGGCCGCCTCGCGGTGCTCGCGCCGGACGGCACGGCGGCGACCTTCGGCGAGCTGGCCGCGCGGGCCAACCGGCTGACGCACGCCCTGCACCGGCTGGGACTCGGCCCGGGTGACGGCGTCGTCGCCGTCGTCCACAACGGACTCCCCTACTTCGAGCTGCTGTTCGCGACGCTGCAGGCCGGGATGTACTTCACCCCGGTCAACTACCGGTCTTCGGCAGCCGAAATCGCTTACGTGGTGGCGAACAGCGGCGCGCGGGTCGTCGTCGCGGACGCCGGTATCGCGCACGGCTTAGACCTCGACGTGCCGCGGTTCTCCGTCGGCGCCACAGCGGGCTGGGGCGATTACGCGTCCTGGGGTGAAGACGAGCCGTCGACCCCACCCGAGCCGCGGACCGCGGGGCAGACGATGCTCTACACCTCGGGCACGACCGGGCGGCCCAAGGGCGTCCGGCGGGCGCTCAGCGGGAACCCGCCGTCCCTGCACCCGATCCACCGCGACCTCCTGGCGATGTTCGGTGTCCGGCCCGGCCCGGGTGTCCACCTGGTGGCGTGCCCGCTCTACCACGCCGCGCCCGGCTCGTTCGCCGTCAACGCGCTGCACCTCGGGCACAGCGCGGTGCTGATGGACCGCTTCGACGCCGAGGAAACGCTGCGGCTGGTCGAACGCCACCGCGTCACGAGCACCCACCTCGTGCCGACCATGTTCCACCGCATGCTGCGGCTGCCCGAAGACGTCCGCGCGCGGTACGACACGTCGAGCCTCACCAGCGTCATCCACGGTGCCGCACCCTGCCCGCCCGAGGTGAAGGAGCGGATGATCGGCTGGCTCGGCCCGGTCGTGCACGAGTACTACGGCGCCTCCGAAGGGCTGATCTGCGGCGTCACGGCGGCCGAGTGGCTGGCCGCGCCGGGGACGGTCGGCCGGCCGCTGCCCGGGGTGCGGCTGAAGGTCCTCGGCGACGACGGCGCCGAGGTGCCGGACGGCGAGCCGGGCACGATCTACTTCAGCTCCGCGCACACCGCGCTCGACTACCTCGGCGATCCGGAGAAGACCGCGGCCGCCCGGTCCGGGGAGTACCTCACCGTCGGCGACTTCGGGTACCGCGACACCGAAGGCCGCGTCTTCCTGCTCGACCGCCGGACCGACCTGATCCTCTCCGGCGGTGTCAACGTCTACCCGGCCGAAATCGAGGCGCGGCTGCTCACCCACCCCGACGTCGCCGACGCGGCGGTGATCGGCGAGCCGGACGAGGAGTGGGGGCAGCGGGTCGTCGCCGTCGTCGAGCCGGTCGCCGGCGTTCCGGCGGACGACGAGCTGGCCGCGCGGCTGGCCGAGCACTGCCGGGCCGCGCTGGCCGGGTTCAAGACGCCGAAGCGGTTCGACTTCACCGATCGCCTGCCCCGCACGGAATCGGGCAAGATGATGCGGCGCACCCTGCGCCAGGAATGAGGAGGATTCCCCCTTGCGCAAGACGTTCACCGTGCTCGCCGCCGCCGCGCTCGCCGCGGTCCTGCTCCCCGCCACCGCGTCCGCGACGCCCGGCAGCGGCGTCACCGGCACGATCCTGGCCCGGAAGACGATCGGCCACACCGACTACACGCTGCGGGAGATCACCGTCCAGCCCGGCGGCTACACCGGCTGGCACTTCCACGACGGCACGCTCTACGCGTACGTGAAAGCCGGGACGCTGACGCACAACCTGGCCGACTGCAGCCTCGACGGCGTCTTCGGCACCGGGCGCGCGTTCACCGAGAAGCCGGACCAGGTGCACATCGGCCGCAACCTCGGCTCGACGCCGCTGGTGCTCGAAGTCCTGTACGTGCTCCCGGCGGGCAGTCCGCTGTCGGAGGACGCGCCGGCCCCGGGCTGCGGCTTCTAGCTCGAGAACCAGCCCGCCGCGTCGAGGCGGTACGCGGCCGGGCCGACGACCTTGCGCAGGTCGGCTTCGAGGGCGCCGATCCGCTCGCGGCCGACAGTGCGCGCCCACTCCGCGCGCAGCTCGTCGAAGATCTCCGCCGACTTCGCGAGCGCGTCGACGCCGTGCGCGGTGAGCCGGACGATCTTGCGGCGCGCGTCGGCCGGGTCGTCGGCGCGCTCGACGTACCCGAGCGCCTCCAGGCGTTCGACGGTCTTGCCCGCCGCCTGCTTGGAGACGCCGAGGCGGCGGCCGATCTCCGACGCCGTCGCGCCCTGGACACCGACAGCCTGCATGGCGAAGCCGTACGACGGCCGCACGTCCGGGTGGCCGCGGCGCGCGAGTTCGGCGTGCAGGCGGTCGATGAGCGTGCGGAAGCCGCCGAAGAGCAGGAAGGGCAGCTCGTAGCCGGGCGTGTCGCTCATGGCCCCTTGCCATAATCGACAACCAGGTTTACGGTTTCGACAACCACGTTGTCGATCCTACGTCTGGAGACGTCTTGTTCCCCGATCACACCCCGGAGTCTGCACCCACCGCCGCCCGCCCCGCGATGGCGGCCACCGCGAAGAAGTTCGGCCGCGTCCCGGCCGCCGTCGCCCGGCTGGCGACGTCGCCGGAGCTGCTGAACGGGTTCCTCAAGCTCAACGCGATTTTCGAGGCCACGACGCTGCCGGCGCTGGACCGCGAGGTGCTCGTCATGACGGTGGCCGCGCGCAACCGCTGTCACCTGTGCGTGGCGATGCACACGGCCACGCTGCACGGCCTCTCCGCCGCGCCGGAGCTGATCGCGGCACTGCGGGCGGAGGCGCCGCTGCCGGAACCGCGGCTGGAGGCGTTGCGCACCTTCGTCCACGCGGTCATGGACACGGCGGGCGGCGTCCCGGCGGACGCGCTGACGGCGTTCACCGACGCCGGTTACACGGCCCGGAACGCGCTGGAGGTGGTACTGGGCATCGGGACGTACACGCTGTCGACGTACGCGAACCGGCTCACCGGCGCACCGGTCGACGAAGCCTTCGCCGCGCACAGCTGGCACGCGGCGTGAACGCCGTGGGGCCACCCGGTTCCGGTGGCCCCACGGCGGCGGATCAGCTCTTCACCAGGGTGACGACGCTGGTGTCGTCGACCGAGACGTTGGTGTTGTAGTTCGGGTCCAGCGCGGTCGCCTGGGTGACGACCTCCGCCTTGCCCTTCTGGAACGGCGTGGTGCCGGTCGGCACCACGGTCGCCTTCCACGGCACCGGGGCGCCCGGCTTGCAGGCGACCGGCACCGAGTAGTTGCCGCGGATGATGACGTTGTGCTTGACCTGCGTCGTGGTCCCGCTCAGGGTGACCTGGGCGGCCGCGGTGCACTCGACGGTCCCGTGCAGGTAGGCGTTGCCGTTGAGCGTGCTCGCGGTGCCGTCGGTGGCCACCTTGAGCCCGATCCCCAGCTCCGCCGGCGCCGGCGGGTTCGCGATGTGCACCTCACCGCGGGCGGCCGCCGTGCCGCCTTCGCAGTGCTGCTCGAAGGTGGCGTCGAGCGTCTGGACGTAGCCGTGCGGCCCGAAGACGACGTTCTGCACGGCGAAGGTGCCGGTCAGGGTGTTGCAGCCCCGGCCGTTCCCGTCGAGGCTCAGCCCCGGCGCGTTGGCCCCCTGGAACGGCCACCGGGTCGCCCCGTCGTAGGTGCCGGCGGTCAGCGCCGTGCCGCTGGGTGCGGCCAGGTCGACCGTCCACCAGTCGCTGTTGAACGCGCTGACGCTGACGGAGACGTGGTTGCCGTCCTCCGACGCGTTGACGGTGAGCCGGTCCTTCGCCGCCGTGCTGTAGGCGTACGAACCGCCCCCGCTGATGTAGTCCCCCTCGTCACCGCTGAACGACAGCGAGCCGGAGGCGACGGTCTGCGCCTGCGCCGGCACGGCCCCCACGAGCACGGCGAGCACGGGCACCGCGACAGCGGCGGCGGCTCTGGTCAAAAACCTCTTCACTGGATCCCCCTCAGGTGAGTTGGTCACTTGCCGATCTTCCTGTCGGCGGGAATCGATCACCTGTTACGTCCGTGTGAGGTTTTTTGGTTATCGCACAAGAAAAGCCGGAACGCCCTGGCGGATCTTGACAAAGGTTCCCGCTCACCGGGACACGGCGGCTCTCGAAAAACCAGGCGAAAAATCCTTCCCGGCCCGTGTCCGGTCCCCCGCTCCGGCTCCGACCCCTGGCAAACGGACCACGGAGAAGGAGCGGACATGGAGAAGCCGGCCGGACGGCGGGAGTGGCTGGGACTGGCGGTGCTCGTCCTCCCCACCCTGCTCGTCGCGATGGACATGACCTCGTTGTTCCTCGCGCTGCCGCAGCTCAGCGCGGATCTCGGCGCGAGCGGCACCGAGCAGCTGTGGATCACCGACAGCTACGGCTTCGTCGTCGCCGGGTTCGTCATCACCATGGGCACCCTCGGCGACCGGATCGGGCGACGGCGGCTGCTGCTCGCCGGCGGCGGGGCCTTCGGGGTCCTCTCGGTCGTCGCCGCGTTCTCGACCGGCCCGGAGATGCTCATCGTCGTCCGCGGGGCGCTCGGGGTGGCCGGGGCGACGCTGATGCCGTCGACGCTCGCCCTGATCACGAACATGTTCCCCGACGGCAGGCAGCGTGGGAAGGCGATCTCGATCTGGGCCACCTGCCAGTTCGCGGGCGGCGCCGCCGGCCCGGTGTTCGCCGGTTTCCTGCTCCAGCACTTCGCCTGGGGTTCGGTGTTCCTGGTCGCCGTGCCGGCCGTGGTCGTGCTGCTCGCCGCGGGCCCGTTCCTGCTGCCCGAGTTCCGCGCCCCGGCGTCCGGACGGCTCGACCTGCCCGGCGTCGCGCTCTCGCTGACCGCCGTGCTGCTGGTCGTGTTCGGGCTCAAGCAGCTGGCCACCGGCTCGCTGCTCCTGCCGGCCGCGGCGATCGCCGCCGGGACGCTGCTGGGCATCGTCTTCGCCCGCCGTCAGCTGACCACCGAGTCGCCGCTGCTGGACCTGCGGCTGTTCCGGAACCGGCCGTTCACCGCGGTGCTGGTCGCGCTGGTGTTCGCCGGGGTCGCGATGGCCGGCGTCGGCCTGCTGGTGACGCAGTACCTGCAGAGCGTCCTGGGCTACTCACCGCTGGTCTCGGCGCTGCTGTTCGCCCCGATGGGCCTCGGCGTGGCGGCGGGCACGATGACGGCGCCGTCCCTGACCCGGTTCGTCACCCCGGCCACGGCGATCGCGGCCGGCCTGGCGCTGTCGGCGGCGGGCAGCCTCCTGCTGGCGGTCACCCACGGTCTCGTCCCGGTCCTGGTGGGCATCACGGTGCTGACGCTGGGCACGGGCCCGCTGTTCGCGCTGGGCATCGGCCTGGTGGTCGGTTCCGTCCCGCCGGAGCGCGCGGGTTCGGCGGCATCGATGGCGGACACGGGCAACTACCTCGGCGGCTCGCTGGGCATGGCCCTGATCGGCCTGACGGCATCGGCGGTGTACCGCGGGATGTTCCCGGCGGGCACGACGCTCGCGGTGGACGTCACCCGGCCGGCGGTCGCGGAGCAGGCGAAGGCGGCGTTCACGGAGGCGCTGAACGTGACGGGCGTGATCGCGGCGGTGCTGTTCGCGGGCCTGGCGCTGCTGGTGACGTCGATGCGGCGCACCGAGGCCGTCGCGCCGGAGCCGGTCGCGGCCTGATCACCCGGCCATCGCGGGCACCCGGACCGGCTCGCCCGGACCGCCGCCGAGGACCAGCCGGTTCGGGTCGTCCCAGAGGAGCACGAGTTCGGCGAAGTCCTCCGCCAGCCTGGCGGACCGGGTCCGCGAGGGCAGGTCCGCCAGGCCGTCGCGCTCGACGAGCGATTCGACGGCGTCCCGCACGGACGCGGGTCCCGGGTGCCAGAACGCGACCGGCACCCCCGCCCGCATGGCCGGCAGCCAGAGCTCCCGCATCGCACCCTCCAGGGCGACCGCGGCCCACCGCTCGTCGTTCAGCACCGCTTCGAACCGGGCCGGCGCCTCGAGGTCTTCCGGGCCGGCGAAGTAGACGCGGTCCGGCGACGGGTCGCCGACCATCGACGACCACCGGAGCCGCCACCGCCGGTGCCACTCCCGCCGCTGCATCCGCTCCAGCGAGCGCACGGTGACGGCGAAGTCGAGCGCCAAAGGCCGGCCGCTGCCCAGCTCGGGCTCCTGCCGCCAGCGGTGGACCGGGAGGTCCAGCAGGTCCCGGGGCAGCAGCATTTCCAGGGCCAGCGCACCGGAGTGCGCGGCCCACGCGGCTTCGACGTCCGCGGCGATGCGGACGACGTGCCGCTCGAGGTCTCCGACCCGCACCAGCAGGGATTCCCCGCGGGCCGGTGGCCAGGTGCCCGGCTCGTCCTGCCGCCACGACGACACCTCGGCCAGCCCGTCTTCGATCGCGTCCGGCAGCACCCGGACCAGCAGGTGCAGGGTGGTGTTCGCGGCCGACGGCCCGAACGGCCACTCCGGGGTGATCAGCAGTTCGGTGGGGGTGGTGCCGAGGACGTGCGCGAGGACCGCGATCTCCTCCGCGGTGACCGACTTGCGGGCGCCGGACTCGATCTTGGCGATGGTGCCCCGAGTGAGGGTGGCACCGCCGGCCCGGGCGCAGCCGTCGGCGAGCTGCTGGGCCGTCCACCCGCGCGCCCCCCGCGCCCGCTTGATCCGGTCGGCCAGCAGCCGGGTGATCGTCTCCTCCGTCATGGATCCCACTCGCTCCCGCCCGCGGCACCACCCGGCCACGGTCCCGGCAGCATAGCGGATGTTCCGATTCAGAACACACCCTTGCTCCACAACGGAACATCGAGGATGCTGAGCGGGCCGCCACCCCGACCGGCGAGGAGGTGCACGGTGGCACCCGTCCTCCTGCCCCGCATGTCCCGCGGCACCGCACTGGCGGTCCGGGTGATCGTGGCCGGCGTACCCGCACTGGTCGGCGTCGCGGTCGCGGTGGTCATCCTGCTGGTGGCCCTGTTCATGAGCGAGCGCCGGCAACGGTACGCACTTCGCGCCGCCAACAGCATTTTCACCCTCGCGGCCACGATCACCCGGCTACCGGATGAGGGCCGCCCGGAGGACGGGCCGGGGTGAACACGGTGGGCGCAGCAGGGTTCGAACCTGCGACCGCTCGGGTGTAAGCCGAGTGCTCTTCCGCTGAGCTATGCGCCCGCACGGCGGCAGTCCCGCCAAAGGACCGCCGCCGCGGGAGACTCAGGCCAGTTCGGCCACGGCCTTCTTCCAGCCCTGCTGGTCGCGGGCCTCGCCCGGGGCGTTGACCTCGGCGAACCGGACCACACCGGTGGTGTCGATCAGGAACGTGCCGCGCACGGCCAGGCCGGCATCGGAGTTGAACACCCCGTACGCCTGGGCCACCTCACCGTGCGGCCAGAAGTCCGACAGCAGGGGGAACTGGTAGCCCTCCTGGTCGGCCCACGCCTTCAGCGAGAACGGCGTGTCGACCGAGACGCCCAGGACCTGGACGCCCTTGTTGTCGTAGTCCGCGAACTCGTCGCGGAGCTGGCACAGCTCGCCCGTGCAGATGCCGCTGAACGCGAACGGGTAGAAGACCAGCAGCACCGGCTTGTCACCGCGGAACGACGACAGCTGGACCGGCTGCTTGTTGTAGTCGTTGAGCGTGAAGTCAGGGGCCTCAGAACCGACCTCGACGGTCATACCAGCGTTTCCTCTCCCGAACGGACACGTGCCTGCGACGACAACCCTATCGTGTCCGTCCGGCGGGACCGGCTCAGCGCTGCTTCGACTTCGACTTCGGCGACACCAGGCGGGTGCCGATCCAGTTCGGGCCGACACTGATGTTGGCGGTCTGGGCCAGGCCGACGGCAGGCACCGCTTCGGCGATTTCGCTCGGCTCGACGTGCCCCGGCTGCCCCGTCTTGGGAGTCAGCACCCAGATCACGCCGGTCTCCTCCAGGGGGCCCCTGGCGTCGATGAGCGCGTCGCCCAGGTCGCCGTCGTCCTCGCGCCACCAGAGCAGCACCACGTCGATGACCTCGTCGGCGTCCTCGTCGAGGATGTCCCCGCCGATCTGCTCCTCGATCGCCGCGCGGACGTCGTCGTCGACGTCCTCGTCCCAGCCGATCTCCTGGACCACCATCTCGGGCTTGATGCCGAGCCTCTCGGCGACGCTGCTCTGATCAGCGTCTCCCGCGGCGACCACTGCTTTCACTCCTCCAACTACGACGGAGTGTGGCATCCCCCACCCTCTTCGAGGGTACGGCGGCGCCACACTCGGCGACCCGGTTGCCGATAGCGAACACTGGTGAAGCTCCGCGCGCAACCGTCCACACCGGATCTTTGACAACTCGTGTCGCAGGATACGGCCCGCGACCGGCCCGCCGCGACGGCGTTTCGGGTACCTCGCGCCCCCGGTCTGCCACCCCTTCGGGTGCCGTCCCCTAGGGTGGGGGAGAAGTAAACGCGCGCGCGATACACCGCGCGCAGGGAGTGGCTCGCCCGGGTCGGCCGATGTTACCGCCAAGTAGCGGTGCGGAAGCCGGGACGGAAGACGACGATGGAGAGTCGTACACCCCCGCGTACGAGCACCACCGGCTACAACTTTTCGCAAGGAGACCCCTTGGCCCCGCAGAACGACGGCGCCTCCGGCAAGGAGACCCCGGCACGCGTACGCGTCATCCGTGACGGACTGGCGGCGCACCTGCCCGACATCGACCCGGAGGAGACCGCCGAGTGGCTGGACTCCTTCGACGAGGCCCTCGCAAGGGGCGGGCAGCAGCGGGCCCGGTACCTGATGCTGCGCATCCTCGAGCGCGCCCGGGAGCGGAACGTCGGCGTCCCGGCGCTGACCTCGACGGACTACGTCAACACCATCCCCACCGAGAACGAGCCCTGGTTCCCCGGCGACGAGGACATCGAGCGCCGCTACCGCGCCTGGATCCGCTGGAACGCGGCCATCATGGTGCACCGGGCGCAGCGCCCCGGCGTGGGTGTCGGCGGGCACATCTCGACCTACGCCTCCTCCGCCGCCCTGTACGAGGTGGGCTTCAACCACTTCTTCCGCGGCAAGGACCACTCCGGCGGCGGCGACCAGATCTACATCCAGGGCCACGCCTCCCCCGGCATCTACGCCCGCGCGTTCCTCGAGGGCCGGCTCTCCGAGTCGCAGCTCGACGGCTTCCGCCAGGAGTTCAGCCACGCGGGTGAAGGCGGCGGCCTGCCGTCGTACCCGCACCCGCGGCTGATGCCGGACTTCTGGGAGAACCCGACGGTGTCCATGGGCCTCGGCCCGATGAACGCCATCTACCAGGCCCGGTTCAACCGCTACCTGCGCGACCGCGGCATCAAGGACACGAACGACCAGCACGTCTGGGCGTTCCTCGGCGACGGCGAGATGGACGAGGCCGAGTCGCGGGGCCTCATCCACGTGGCCGCCGGCGAGGGCCTCGACAACCTGACCTTCGTGATCAACTGCAACCTGCAGCGGCTCGACGGCCCGGTGCGCGGCAACGGCAAGATCATCCAGGAGCTGGAGTCGTACTTCCGCGGCGCCGGCTGGAACGTCATCAAGGTGATCTGGGGCCGCGAGTGGGACTCGCTGCTGCACGCCGACCGCGACGGCGCCCTGGTCAACCTGATGAACGTCACCCCGGACGGTGACTACCAGACGTACAAGGCCAACGACGGCGCCTTCGTCCGCGAGCACTTCTTCGGCCGCGACCCGCGGACGAAGGACCTCGTCAAGGACCTCTCCGATGCCGACATCTGGAACCTCAAGCGCGGCGGTCACGACTACCGCAAGGTGTACGCGGCCTACAAGGCGTCGCTGGAGCACCACGGCCAGCCGACGGTGATCCTGGCCCACACCATCAAGGGCTACGGCCTGGGCCCGGCCTTCGAGGGCCGCAACGCCACGCACCAGATGAAGAAGCTCACCCTCGACGACCTGAAGCTGTTCCGCGACTCGCAGCGGATCCCGATCAGCGACGAAGAGCTCGAGCGCGACCCGAAGCTGCCGCCGTACTACCACCCGGGCGCGAACTCGCCCGAGATCGAGTACCTGATCGGGCGGCGCAAGGCGCTCGGCGGCTTCCTGCCGGAACGCCGTCCCAAGGCCGCCAAGGCCCTGGTCCTGCCGGGCGACAAGGTCTACGAGGGCATCCGGAAGGGCTCCGGCAAGCAGGAGGTCGCCACCACGATGGCGTTCGTCCGGCTGGTCCGCGAGCTGGCGAAGGACTCCGAGATCGGCAAGCGCGTCGTCCCGATCATCCCGGACGAGGCCCGCACCTTCGGCCTCGACTCGATGTTCCCGACGGCCAAGATCTACAACCCGCACGGCCAGACGTACACCTCGGTCGACGCGAGCCTGATGCTGGCCTACAAGGAGTCCGAGAAGGGCCAGCTGCTGCACGAGGGCATCAACGAGGCGGGCTCGACCGCGTCGTTCACCGCCGTCGGCACGTCGTACGCGACGCACGGCGAGCCGATGATCCCGATCTACATCTTCTACTCGATGTTCGGGTTCCAGCGGACGGGTGACGGCCTGTACGCGGCCGCCGACCAGATGGCCCGCGGGTTCGTCCTCGGCGCCACCGCCGGCCGCACCACCCTGACGGGTGAGGGTCTGCAGCACGCGGACGGGCACTCGCTGCTGCTGGCGGCGACCAACCCGGCCGCGGTCGCCTACGACCCGTCGTGGTCGTTCGAGATCGCGCACATCGTCAAGGACGGCCTGCGCCGGATGTACGGCGAGACCGGCCCGGACGGCAACGGCGAGAACGTCTTCTACTACATGACGATCTACAACGAGCCGTACCAGCAGCCCGCCGAGCCGGAGAACCTCGACGTCGACGGCCTGCTGAAGGGTCTGTACAAGTACGCCGACGCCCCCGAAGGCGACGGTCCCGAGGTGCAGATCCTGGTCTCGGGCGTCACGATGCCGGACGCGCTCAAGGCGCAGAAGATGCTGGCCGAGGAGTGGGGCGTGCGGGCCGCGGTGTGGTCGGCGACGTCGTGGACCGAGCTGCGCCGCGAGGCCGTCGAGATCGACCACGACAACCTGCTCTACCCGGGCAGCGAGCCGCGCGTGCCGTACGTCACCGAGGCGCTTTCCGGGACGAACGGCCCGGTCGTGGCGGTGTCGGACTGGATGCGCGCGGTGCCGGACCTGATCCGCCCGTACGTTCCGACCGACATGCTGACGCTGGGCACGGACGGCTTCGGCTTCTCCGACACCCGGCCGGCGGCGCGGCGGAAGTTCCTGGTCGACGCCGAGTCGATCACCGCCGGCGCGCTGTCGATCCTGGCCAAGCGCGGCGAGATCGACCACGCGAAGGTCCTGGAGGCGGCCACGAAGTACCGGCTCGACGACATCTCGGCCGCCGGGCCGCAGACGTCGGATTCCGGGAACGCGTGATCTGGTGCTAGGTTCGGGCCCGGCAGACATCGGATGTCTGTCGGGCCCGTGCACGTAGGGAGCTGGTCAAGGTGACGAAGCGACGACTGCCCAAGCCGAGTGAGCTGCAGCAGATCCTGCGGCCGAAGCCGATCGTGCTGAACCCGACGGACCGCCGGCTGGCGAACGCGCACACCATCGCCGACCTGCGGACGATCGCGCGCAAGCGCACCCCGCGGGCGGCGTTCGACTACACCGACGGCGCGGCCGAGCTGGAAGACAGCCTGCGCCGCGCCCGGCAGGCGTACCGCCGCGTCGAGTTCCACCCGAACGTGCTGCGCGGAGTGTCCGATGTGGACACCACCCGCGAGATCCTCGGCAAGCCGTCGGCGCTGCCGTTCGCCTTCGCCCCCACCGGGTTCACCCGGATGATGCAGCACGAGGGCGAGCGCGCGGTGGCCCGCGTCGCCGAGCGCACCGGCATCCCGGTCGGGCTTTCGACGATGGCGACGACGTCGATCGAGGACCTCGCCGAGGCCGCGCCGGGCGCGCGCAAGTGGTTCCAGCTGTACGTCTGGCGCGACCACGGCGCCGGTGAAGATCTGATGAATCGAGCGTGGGCCGCGGGCTACGACACGCTCATGCTGACCGTGGACACCCCGGTCGGCGGCGCCCGCCTCCGCGACGTCCGCAACGGCCTGACCATCCCGCCGGCCCTCACCCTCAAGACGTTCCTCGACGGCGCGACGCACCCGGCGTGGTGGTTCAACCTGCTCACCACCGAGCCGCTGCAGTTCGCTTCGCTCAGCCACTTCGACGGGACGGTCGCCGAGCTGCTGAACAAGCTCTTCGACCCGACGCTGAACTTCGACGACCTCGACTGGGTCCGCCAGACCTGGCCGGGGAAGCTGGTGGTCAAGGGCGTGCAGAACGTCGACGACGCCCGTGACGTCGTGAAGCACGGCGCGGACGCGGTGCTGATCTCCAACCACGGCGGCCGCCAGCTCGACCGCGCCCCGACGCCGCTGGAGCTGTTGCCGGCGGTGCTGGACGAGGTCCAGGGCGGCGCGGAGGTCTGGATCGACACGGGCATCCTGTCCGGCGGCGACATCGTGGCGGCCATCGCCCGCGGCGCGGACGCGGTGCTGGTCGGCCGCGCGTTCCTGTACGGCCTGATGGCCGGCGGCGAGCGCGGCGTCCAGCGGTGCGTCGACATCCTGCGCACGGAGATGGTCCGCACGATGCAGCTGCTCGGCGTCCGGACCCTGAAGGACCTGACGCCGAGCCACGCCACCCTGCGTTAGACCTGCGCCTGGCCGCCGTCGACGAAGAACTCGACGCCGTTGACGAAGCTCGACTCGCCGGTGGCCAGGAACAGCGCCGCGGCCGCGATTTCCGCCGGATCGCCGAGGCGGCCCAGCGGGACCTGCGCCACCAGGCCGTCGACCAGGTCCTGCCGCCCGTCCTCGTCCACCAGGCCCAGCAGGCCCGGCGTGCGCGTCGGACCCGGGCTCAGGACGTTGACGCGGGTGCCGGTCCCGGCGAGGTCGAGCGCCCAGCTGCGGGCGAAGTTGCGCACCGCCGCCTTCGTCGCCGCGTAGACGCTGAAGGCCGGGCCGACCCGCGTCGAGGTCGTCGAGCCGGTGAGGATGATCGACGCGTTCGCGTTCAGCAGCGGCAGCGCCTTCTGGACGGCGAAGAGGACGCCCTTGACGTTCGTGGCGAACGTCGTGTCGAACTGCTCTTCGGTGATTTCCCCGAGCGGGGCGAAGACCCCGCCGCCGGAGTTGGCCACCAGCACATCCAGGCCGCGGCCCCGCTCCCCCACCACGCGGTAGAGCTCGTCGAGGTCGGCGAGGTTCGCCGAGTCCGCCTGGACCGCCGTCACCCCGCCGCCGATCTCGGCGACCGCGTCGTCGAGGGCTTCCTTGCGGCGTCCGGTGATGAACACGTGGGCGCCTTCGGCCGCGAAGCGCTTCGCGATGGCGAGCCCGATGCCGGTGCTGCCCCCGGTCACGACGGCGGTCTTGTTCTCCAGGTTCACGCTGCTCCTCCAGTTCTTGACTATCTCGTCCAGAACGTACGCCGTTCTGGACGAGATAGTCAAGAACGGGTAGCCTGTTCCCATGGCGAGACCCCGGAGCTTCGACGAGGCGGCCGTGCTGCGCACGGCCCGCGACCAGTTCTGGGAGACCGGCTACGCGGGCACGAAGGTCGACGACATCGCCGCCGCCACCGGCCTCGGCAAGGGCAGCCTGTACGGCGCCTTCGGCGACAAGCACGCCCTGTTCCTGCGCGTCTTCGACCACTACTGCAGCGAGGCGGCCGACGGCACGCGCCGGCAGCTCGAGGGACCCGACGAGACCGCCTACCGGCGATTGGGCGACCACGTGCACGCGATCGCCGAATCGGTCGTCGCCGACCGGGCGCGCCGCGGCTGCCTGATCGCGAAGAGCACGGCCGAATGCGCGGAGCACGACGAGGCGGTCGCGAGCCGGAGCAGGCAGCTGTTCCACGACCTGCAGCAGCACCTGACGGCGTGCATCGCGGGTGCGCAACGCGCGGGCGACATCGCTCCCGGTGCCGACCCCGCCCACCTGGGCGGGCTCGTGCTGGCCGTCCTGCGCGGCCTGGAAGCCCTGGGCAAGGGCGGCTTGGCGCCGGCGGAAATCCGCGCGATCGCCGAGACCGCGCTCGCCGTGCTGCCGAAGCCGTGAAGCGCTGACTCGTTGGGCCGACCGGTCTCAACTTCTTGACGAACCGGCTGGTTTGTGACGAAGATCTCGGGACCCGCCGAAAGGCCGTTTTCGCATCGTGGAAACGGAGGTCGCCCGTGTTCGTGCAGGATCTGACTCCCCTCGGCTCACTCGGCCTGTCCGCGCTCGTGGCCGTCCTGCCCCTCGCCACCGTCCTGGTGCTGCTCGGGGCCGTCCGGATGCGAGCCCACCACGCCGCTCTCATCGGGCTGCTCGTGGCGCTCGTCGTCGGCATCGCCGCGTACGGCATGCCCGTCGTCCAGGCCGTCTCCGGGGCGCTGCAGGGCGCCGCGTTCGGGCTGTGGCCGATCATGTGGATCGTCGTCAACGCGCTGTGGATCTACCGGCTCACCGTGCGGACCGGGCACTTCGACGTCCTGCGCCGCTCGTTCGGGCGGATCTCCGACGACCCGCGCATCCAGGCGCTGATCATCGCCTTCTGCTTCGGCGCCCTCATGGAGGCCCTGGCCGGGTTCGGCGCGCCGGTCGCGATCAGCGCCGTGATGCTGGTCGCGGTCGGGTTCCACCCGGTCAAGGCGGCCGTCGTCGCGCTGGTGGCCAACACCGCGCCGGTCGCGTTCGGCGCGATGGGCACCCCGGTCGTCACCCTCGCCCAGGTCACCGGCCTGCCGCTGCAGGAGGTGTCGTCGATCGTCGGACGGCAGACGCCGCTGCTCGCGCTGGTCGTGCCCCTGCTGCTGGTGATCATCGTGGACGGCAAGCGCGGCCTGAAGGACACCTGGCTGCCCGCGCTCGTCTGCGGGCTCGCGTTCGGGGTCGTGCAGTTCCTCGCCTCGAACTACGTGTCGCCGCAGCTGGCCGACATCGGCGCCGCGCTCGCCGGCGCCGCCGCGCTGGTGGCGCTGCCCCAGACCCGCCGTCCGGTGCCCGAAGCCGTCCGGATCGGCACCGGCGGGACGGCGACCGCGGAGACGCCGCCGGAGGATTCGCGGGGCGACGTCGTCAAGGCGTACCTGCCGTACCTGCTCATCATCGTGATCTTCTCGATCGCCGTGCTGCCGCCGGTCAAGAAGCTGCTGGACAAGGCGACCTGGAAGTTCCACTGGCCCGGCCTGAACGTCGCCGGGCCGAACGGGAAACCGGTCTCCGGCAACACGTTCTCGCTGCCGTTCCTCAACACCGGCGGCACGCTGGTGCTGCTGGCCGGCGTCATCACGGCGGCGCTGCTGGCGGTGAAGGCGGGCGACACCGCGCAGGAGTGGCTGGCGACGGTCAAGGAGCTGCGGTTCGCGATCCTCACCGTCACCGGCGTGCTCGCGCTCGCGTACGTGATGAACCTGTCCGGCCAGACGTCGACCATCGGCACGTTCATCGCCGCCGCGGGCGCCGGCCTGGCGTTCCTCTCGCCGGTGCTGGGCTGGTTCGGCGTCGCCGTCTCGGGGTCCGACACCTCGGCCAACGCGCTGTTCGGCGCGCTGCAGGTGACCGCGGCGCACCAGACGGGCCTGCCGGCGGACCTGCTGGCCGCGGCGAACAGCTCCGGCGGCGTCCTCGGCAAGATGGTCTCGCCGCAGAACCTCACCATCGCCTGCGTGGCGGCGAACCTGCCCGGCGAGGAGGGCAAGCTGCTGCGGAAGGTGCTGCCGTGGAGCGTCGGGTTGCTGCTGGTGCTGTGCCTGATCGTGTGGGGTCAGAGCACGGCGGCGCTCAGCTGGATGCTGCCGTGACCCCGGGCCGGGCGGCGACCCGCTGGGCGGAGCGGTTCCAGCTCCACCAGCCGTGCACGACGAGCCCGGCGAAGACGATGTAGATGGCGGCCGAGAAGTAGAGCCCGGACGAGATCTGCAGCGGCACGCCGATCGCGTCGACGGCCAGCCAGACCAGCCAGAACTCGACGAGCCCCAGCCCCTGCGCCCCGAAGGCGACGAGGGTGCCGACGAAGATGGCGGCGTCCGGCCAGGGCGCCCACGAGGCGTGCAGGGCGTCGAGGACGAGCGCCATCACGGTGGTGCCGACGGCGAAGGCGCCGAGCATGGCCAGCCGTTCGGCGAGCCGGCCCTTCCGGACGACGACGCCGAACACCGGATCCTGGCGGCGCGTCCAGGCCCACCAGCCGTAGACGGAGATGGCGAGGATGGCGACCTGCCGCGCGGCGAGCCCGCCGAGGTGCGCGGAGACGTAGACGGCGAACAGCAGCACGGTGGCCCCGACCTGCACGGGCCACGTCCACAGGGTGCGACGCTGCGCGAGGAAGACCACGGCCAGCGCGAACACCTGCCCGGCGAGCTCCGCGATCGAGATCCACTGGCCCAGCACGGTGATCCCGTGGTGCAGCAGGAAGTCCACGACGGCCCCTTTCGTCCTACCGCTCCCAACATGCTCCTGGGCGGACGCATTCCCCAGGGACTGTGAGCGGCAAGACATCCCGGAACGTGGGACCCGAGCGGCGCGGGCCCGGCGGCTTCCTCGTCCGCCGGGCCCGCGACGCTCCCCCTCAGGCCTGCGGACGCGGGGTGCCCGCCGGCGGGGTCGGGGTGTTGTCCGCCCCCACCGTCGTGCGCGGCCGCCCGGCGGCGGGCATCTCGCCCGTGCGCTGCTGCGGGGTCTCCAGCTGGTGCTCCATGTTCGCCATCCAGCCGCGCCAGCGGTCCTGGGCCGGCTTGATCAGGCCGCCGCCGAAGCCGACCACGATCACGCCGCCGATCGTCGCCAGCACCGCGATCAGGACCGGGCCGGTGATCGCCGTCGCGATGTTCACCTGGCCGAGCGCCGCGATGATGCCGAACGCCATGATCAGCCAGTAGGCGCCCAGCGAAAGCGGGCGCGCCGCGCCCCGGCCGGACAACGCCGACGCGACGACGTCACGCACGACCTTCGCGATGGCCGCGGCCACCACGACGAGCACCAGCGCCACCACGATCCGCGGCAGGAACGCGATGATGTCGTTGAGCAGCTGGCTCACCGGGTTGGTCGGCCCGAACACGCCGAACGCCAGCTGCAGCGCGATCAGCAGAATGAAGTAGTAGACCAATTTGACGAGGATCGCCGTCGCGTCGATCTTCTGCTGCCCGATCTTCCCGCTCAGGCCCGTCCTGTCGACGAGTTTCCCGAAACCGGCTTTCCCGAGCACGAGCGCCAGCCCTTTCGAGATAGCTTTCGCGATCAACCAGCCGATCAGCAGGATGATCAGGAATCCCACGAGTTTCGGGACGAACGTGGCCACCAGGTTCCACGCCTGCCCGAGCCCGTCCTTCAGTTGCTGGCCCATACCGACTCCCTCCACGGATTTGCACCGGATCGTCGATCAAGTACCCAGGGGCGGCAACTCGTGCGCCCCACGATCGAGTGAGACGACTGGCGCGCGAAGATCACCCGTGGCCATACTGGTTCTACCGGTGGGGACCGGGGAGACGAGGCCGTCCGGCGCAGCGTAAACCGCAAGCGCCGGGCGGCCTCGAGCATTACCGGGCAACTCGAGCGTTACCGGGCAAACGAGCCGGCCCCCGGGGGCGCCGGGGGCCGGATGAACAGCGGGAGCACGTCAGGCGGCGCGCAGGGCGTCGCGGAGTTTCACTTTCGCCCCGGTGCGCATGACCGCATTCCGGTAGATCCGCGCGGCCAGCCAGATCAACGCCGGAATCAGCAGCACCACCAGCCCCACCGACATCACCGCTTCCCAGACGGGCACCCCGCCCATCGCCAGCCGCATCGGCATCAGCGTCGGCGAGAACACCGGAATCACCGAAAGCACTTCGACGAACGTGTTGCCCGGATCCGACGGCAGCACGGAAATGCCGATCACGTACCCGGCGATCACGAACATCAACGCCGGCATCGTCGCGCCGCCGACGTCTTCCTGGCGCGAAACCAGCGCCCCGAGCGCGGCGAACACGATCGAGTACATGAAGAACCCGAGCAGGTACCACACGACCAGCCAGATCACGGTGCCCACGGCCGCCGAAACGGAAATCGTGAGCACGTTCGTGGCCAGCCCGGCGACCACCCCGCCGATCCCGATGACGAGCATCTGGATCAGCCCGACCACGCCGATGCCGAGCACCTTCCCGGCCATCAGCTGCCACGGCTTGATCGTCGACAGCAGCAGCTCGACCACCCGCGACGTCTTCTCCTCGACGACGCCCTGCGCGACGGTCTGGCCGTTGATCATCAGCGACAGGTAGATCAGGATGCCGGCGATGATGCCCAGCACGAGCTGCTGGCCGTTGTAGTCGTACGGCTTCTCCAGCGGCGGGTCCTCGACGAACTTCGCGGACGCGATCGCGGCCTGGAACCGGGCCGGATCCCCGCCCAGCGCGACGATCTGCTGGTTGACCGCCACCTGCTGGGACAGCAGCTGCAGGACGTTCGCGAGCTTGCCGTCGAGGTTCTTCTTCACCTGGACGTGCACGCTCCTGCCGTCGCCGGTGAGCAGCGCGTCGATCGAGCCGTCGGCCAGCTTGGCGCGCCCGGCGGCCTCGTCGGCGACCTGGACGAGGTCGATCTTCTCGTCGACCGCCTGCCCGCCGGCCTTCAGCGGCGCCGAAAGGGGCGCCGTGGCCGGGGTGTAGCCGACGGTCGAGTCGGCACCGCCGCCGCCGGCGATCAGCTTGATCAGCACGATGCCGACCACGATCAGCAGCAGCATGATCACCGTGCTGACGCGGAAGGCCTTCGACTTGACCCGGGTGCCGATCTCGCGGGAGGCGACCAGGCCGACCGCCGCCGCCGGGCTCATCCGGACGTCCGGGACCGGGGTGCTCATGCGGGAACCTCCTGGTGGGTGACGACGGAGCGGAACAGGTCGGCCAGCGACGGCTGCTCGCGGGCGAACTCGCGGACCGGCCCGGTGGCCAGCGCCGCCTTGAGCACCGCCTGGTCGTCGGCGCCCTCGCCCAGTTCGAGTTCGGTCACCGGGCCCGTCCGGCCCAGCACCTTCACCCCGGGCAGGCCCTCGGCCCACCCGTCCCCGGCTTCGGGGACGTCGACCCGCAGCCGCACCGCCCCGCCGGCGCGCAGCTCGTCGACCGTGCCCCTGGCGACCATCTGTCCACTGCGGACGATGCCGACGCGGTCGCACAGCCGCTCCACCAGATCCAGCTGGTGGCTGGAGAACACGACGGGCACCCCCTCGGCCGCCTTCTCCTTCAGCACCTGGCTCATCACGTCGACCGCGACCGGGTCGAGGCCGGAGAACGGCTCGTCGAGCACCAGGATCCGCGGCTCGTGCACCAGCGCCGCGGCCAGCTGGACGCGCTGCTGGTTGCCCAGCGACAGCTTCTGCACCTCGTCGTCGCGGCGGCCGGCGACCCCCAGCCGTTCGGTCCACTTCTCCGCCGACGCCCGCGCGTCGGCGGCGGGCATGCCGTGCAGCCGCGCGAGGTACGTCAGCTGCTCGGCGACCTTCATCTTCGGGTAGAGCCCGCGTTCTTCGGGCATGTAGCCGATGTGGCGGCGCGTTTCGTGCGTCACCGGCACGCCGTCGTAGCGGACTTCGCCGGCGTCGGCGGACAACACGCCGAGCGCGATCCGCATGGTCGTGGTCTTGCCGGCGCCGTTGCTGCCGACGAAGCCGAACAGCTCCCCCGGCCGGACGTCGAACGTCATTTCCCGCAGGGCGACCACGTCGCCGTAGCGTTTGGATACCCCGTCTATTTCCAAACCGGTCATTCCGGTCCCCCGTTCGTGATGTCGCCCCGATCCTAGGCAGTGCGTAGACGCCCCGCCTACCCTCGCGCGTTGCCGCCGGGGGCTACGAAAGTTGCGGGGCACGTAGGATCGCGTCGCCATGGAAGGAACCCCAGCCCCGCGCCCGGTGCCGAAGCACCACGGACTGTCCGCGAAGACGCTCCGGCGGCTGGAACACGCGTCCGGGGACATGGCGAGCGCGAGCATCGCGGTGATGGAGCGACGGCTGACCTGGTTCGCCCGGCTGCCCGCCGACCAGCGCGCGAGCGTGCTGCTGATCACCCAGGCGGGGGCCGCGGGCTTCGTCGACTGGCTGCGGGACTCCAAAGAGGCCCTGAAGCTCACGACCGAGGCGTTCCGCGACGCGCCGGCCGAGTTGTCGCGCTGGATCAGCCTGCGCCAGGCGGTCGGCATGGTGCGGCTGGCCATCGAGGTGTTCGAGGAGCAGCTGCCGGACTTCGCGGCGAGCGAGGCCGAACGGGCCGCGCTGATCGAGGGAATCCTGCGCTACGGCCGGGAAATCGCGTTCGCGGCGGCGAACTCCTACGCCGCCGCCGCGGAGGCGCGGGGCGCCTGGGACGCCCGGCTGGAGGCACTGGTCGTCGACGGCATCGTCCGCGGTGACGCCGAAGAGTCGGTGCTGTCCCGGGCCACGGCGCTGGGCTGGGAGCCCTCCGCCGCCGCCACGGTGCTCGTCGGCAACCCGCCGTCGGAGGACCCGCCGACGGTGGTGTTCGAGGTCCGCAGCCGGGCGGCCCGCGTCGGCCGTCCGGTGCTGCTGTCGGTGCAGGGCTCCCGGCTGGTGGTCGTGGTCGGTGGCCCGACCGACGGCGGTGTGAAGGAGCGGGAGATCCTGACCCGGATGTCGGTGGCGTTCGCCGAGGGCCCGGTGGTCGCCGGCCCGACGGTGCCGACGCTGGCGGAGGCCCACCACAGCGCGACGGAGGCGTTGTCGGGCCTGCGGGCGGTGGTCGGCTGGCCGGGCGCGCCCCGCCCGGTGCGCTCGGCGGACCTGCTGCCCGAGCGCGCGCTCTCGGGCGACGCGGAGGCCGAACGCCTGCTGGTGGACACGATCGCGCGGCCGTTGGAAGAGGCCGGCCCGACGCTGCAGCGCACGGTCGAGGCGTACCTGGAGAGCGGCGGCGTGCTGGAGACGTGCGCGAAGACGCTGTTCGTCCACCCGAACACCGTGCGCTACCGGCTGCGGAAGGCGGCGGACCTGACGGGGTGCCAGGCGACCGACCCGCGGGACGCGCTGGTGCTGCGGATCGCGCTGACCGTCGGACGGCTGGCGCGGGCCCGCGGACTCTGGTGACGCCGCGGCTGTCGAGAACCCGGCCGCGGCTCCGTCCCCGGAGCACGAGCGGCCACCGGGCCGCGTGACCCGGGAGGAATCATGACGATCCAGCGGATGGACAACGTCGGCATCGTGGTCGACGACCTGGCGGCGGTGGTCGCGTTCTTCGTCGCCCTCGGCCTGGAGCTCGAGGGCGAGGCCACGGTCGGGGGCCCGGAGGTGGACCTCCTCGTCGGGCTCGAGGGGGTGCGGTGCGACATGGCGGTGGTCCGGACCCCGGACGGGCACGGGCGGCTCGAGCTGATGAAGTTCCAGGCGCCGGCGGCCCCGGCCGCCGTCGGGCCGGGCGCGCCGCTGAACGCCTACGGACTCCGGCGCATCATGTTCGCCGTCGAGGACCTGGACGCCGTCATCGCCCGGGTGCGCCCGCACGGCGCCGAGCTCGTGGGCGAGGTCGTGCGGTACGGCGGGGGTCACCGGCTCGGCAACCTCCGCGGGCCCGAGGGGATCGTCGTCGCGCTGGCCGAGAAGCTCTCCTGAGGCGCCACCCCGAGACGGGCGTCACGTGATGGACTTAACAGCGAAAGGTGATTGAACCCGACAAGGCTTCCGGGTTACGCGCGAGCTTCTGCGGCGCGTCTTTGGAGGGTTCCGACAAAGACGCCGCACAGACACTGTGAACGTCGGCATCCCGGGAAACACCCTCTGCCGTGTTGTCTAGAAGGGTGACAGCAGCAGTCCTCGCTCCCGGTCAGGGGTCCCAGGCCCCCGGTATGTTCACGCCCTGGCTCGACCTCGACGGCGCGCGCGAACGCGTCGCGCAGTGGTCCGAGCGCGCGGGGCTCGACCTGCTCCGCCTCGGGACCGAGGCCGAAGCCGAGGAGATCCAGGACACCGCGATCGCGCAGCCGCTGATCGTCGCCCTGTCGCTGCTCACCTTCGAGCACCTCCAGGCCACCGCGCCGGTGCCCGCGGACGCCCCGGTCGCCGGCCACTCCGTCGGCGAGCTCGCGGCCGCCGCGATCGCCGGGGTGCTGAAGGCCGAGGACGCCGTCGCGCTCGCCGCCGTCCGCGGGGCCGAGATGGCGAAGGCGTGCGCGCTGGAACCGACGTCGATGGCCGCGGTCATGCTCGGGGACCCCGAGCAGGTCGTCGCGTGGCTCGAAGAGCAGGGCCTGACCGCGGCGAACCGCAACGGCGCCGGCCAGATCGTCGCCTCCGGCGCCGCCGACACGATCGAGAAGATCGTCGCCGAGCCCCTCGAAGGCACGAAGATCCGCGCCCTCAAGGTCGCCGGCGCGTTCCACACGCGGTACATGGCGCCCGCCGAAGAGGCGCTGCGCGCCCACGCCGCCGAGCTGACCCCGGCCGACCCCACCCGCCCGCTGCTGTCCAACGCGGACGGTGCGGTCGTCACCAGCGGGGCCGAGTACCTGGCGCGGCTGGTCTCCCAGGTCACCCGCCCGGTCCGGTGGGACCTGACGATGGACGGCCTGGTCTCGCTCGGCGTCACCCGCACGATCGAACTCGCGCCCGCGGGCACGCTGACCGGCCTGGTCAAGCGGCAGCTCAAGGGCGTCGTCACCACTATCACCGCGCTGAAGACGCCGGCCGAGCTGGCGGCGCTGCGCCAGGAGGACGCCTCGTGACCGACCGACCCACCCTGAGCCTCACCACCGGCTCCCGCGGCAGCCGGGTGCTCGGTGTCGGCAGCTACCAGCCGGCCAAGATCGTCACCAACGACGACCTGTCGCAGGTCATGGAGACCAACGACGAGTGGATCCAGACCCGGGTCGGGATCGTCGAGCGCCGGTTCGCCGAGAAGGACGAGCTGCTCACCGACATGGCCGTCGCCGCCGGCACCGCCGCGCTGGCCGACGCCGGCGTGGACCCGTCCGAAGTGGACACGGTGATCCTGCCGAACTGCACCATGCCGACGCTGATCCCGAACGCCGCCGCCCAGGTCGCGGCCCGGATCGGCATCCCCAGCCCCGGCGCGTTCGACCTCAACGCCGCGTGCGCCGGGTTCTGCTACGGCCTCGGCGTCGCCTCCGACCTCGTGCGGGCCGGCTCGGCGAAGAAGGTCCTGGTCATCGGGGCGGAGAAGCTCACCGACTCGGTCGACCCGACCGACCGGGCCAACGCGATCATCTTCGCCGACGGCGCGGGCGCCGCGGTCGTCGGCCCGTCCGACGAGCCGGAGATCGGCCCGGTGTCGTGGGGCAGCGCGGGTGACCTGGTCGACCTGATCTACATGCGCGACGAGAAGTACATCTACCAGGAGGGCCAGTCGGTCTTCCGGTGGGCGACCACGAAGATCGCGCCGATCGCGCTGGGCGCGCTGGAGGCCGCCGGGCTGAAGCCGTCCGATGTGGACGTGCTGATCCCGCACCAGGCCAACCTGCGGATCGTCGAGGCGATCGCGAAGAAGCTGCGGGCCAACGGCGCCCGCGACGACATGGTCGTCGCCGACGACATCAGGTTCTCCGGCAACACCTCGTCGGCGTCCATCCCGCTCGCGCTGGACCACATGCGCAAGGCCGGGACGGCGAAGCCCGGCGACGTGGTGCTGGCGGTCGGGTTCGGCGCGGGCCTGTCCTACGCCGGGCAGGCGTTCATCTGCCCCTGATCACCGTTACGCTCCCCGCGGGCACTCGCCCGTGGTGAAAAAGACCCCCAGATAGACCGAGAAGGGAACTACCCCATGGCTGACAACGCTGAGATCCTCGCCGGCCTCGCCGAGATCGTCGAAGAGGTGGCCGGTGTGGCTCAGGACGACGTCACCGCCGAGAAGTCGTTCGTGGACGACCTGGACATCGACTCGCTGTCGATGGTCGAGATCGCCGTGCAGGCCGAGGACAAGTTCGGCGTCAAGATCCCGGACGACGAGCTCGCCAACCTCAAGACCGTGGGCGACGCCGTGAACTACGTGTCGGCCAACTCCAAGTAAGTCCTCTTCCCTCCTTGAGGAGACTCGAATGAGCAACTTCGACGTCGTGATCACCGGTCTCGGCGCCACCACACCGCTCGGTGGGGACGTCACGTCCACCTGGGACGGTCTGCTGGCCGGGCGGAGCGGGGTCCGGGCGATCGAGGCCGACTGGGTCGAGGAGCTGCAGCTACCCGTCAAGATCGGTGGCCAGCTGGCCGTCGATCCCTCGGAGGTCCTCCCGCGGGTGCAGGCCCGCCGGCTGGACCGCTGCGAGCAGGTCGCGCTGATCGCCGCCCGGCAGGCGTGGGCCGACGCCGGGTACACCGAGCCGACCGACGAGCACACCGATGTGGACCCCGACCGCCTCGGCGTGTCGATCGGCACCGGCATCGGCGGCCCCGTCACCCTGCTCACCCAGAACGACCTGTTGCACCAGCAGGGTCTCCGCAAGGTGTCGCCGCTGACCGTGCCGATGCTGATGCCGAACGGCCCGGCCGCGCACGTGGGCATCGACCTCAAGGCGCGGGCCGGGGTGCACTCCCCGGCCTCGGCCTGCGCCTCGGGCGCCGAAGGCATCGCCAGCGGGGTGGAGATGATCCGCTCCGGGCGCGCCGACGTCGTGATCGCGGGGGGCGCCGAAGCGTGCATCCACCCGATCACGCTGGCCGGGTTCGCCCAGGCCCGCACGGTGTCCACCCGCAACGACGACCCGGCGAGCGCGTCGCGGCCGTTCGACTCCAGCCGGGACGGCTTCGTCCTCGGCGAGGGCGCCGGCGTGGTCATCCTGGAGCGCGCGGACCTGGCGAAGGCCCGCGGGGCGCGCGTCTACGCGACGATCGCCGGGCACGGCATCACCTCGGACGCCTACCACATCACGGGCAACCACCCCGAGGGCGTCGGCCAGATCGCCGCGATGCGCGCGGCGATGAAGATGGCCGGCGTGACCGCCGCGGACATCGGGCACGTGAACGCGCACGCGACGTCCACTGTGGTCGGTGACATCGGCGAAGCGGCGGCGATCCGCAACGCGGTCGGGGAACACCCGGTCGTGACGGCGCCGAAGGGCTCGCTCGGCCACCTCGTCGGCGGCGCGGGCGCGGTCGAGGGGATCATCACGATCCTGTCGCTCTACCACGGCATCGTGCCGGCCACCCGGAACCTGACCGACCTGGACCCGCGGGTGCAGCTGGACGTCGTCGCGGGCGAGCCGCGCAAGGTCGAGCTGACCGCGGCGATCAGCAACTCGTTCGGCTTCGGCGGGCACAACACCGCGCTGCTGTTCACGGCCTGAGGTTTTCGCAACCGAAGAAGGGCCCGGCTTCGGCCGGGCCCTTCTTCGCGTTCAGCACTTTTCGTGTTCGGGCGGCGGCCCGCCGTCGACGGCGGCGACCTTCAGGGCCTTGTCCTCGACCACCATCGGCATGACGAGCCGCCACTTGATGCAGGACTCGCGGAAGAACAGCGGGGCGTCCTCGGGGGCCTGCCGGCTGGTGAACCCGACCAGGACCCGCAGCGAGTTCCCGGACGAGCGCTCGATCCGGTAGACGAGGGCGTCGCTGTCCTTTGTGGTGCGAACGCCCTTCTTCCAGTCGCTCTGCGACTGGGCGGCGGCCCGCTCGTCGGTGACCACGTCGGTCCACAGCGGGTACTGCTTGGTGTTGATGGCCTCGAAGTACTTCTGCAGCACCCGGCGGACGGTGTCGGCCTGCGGGTGGGCCCGCGCGTCGTCGGTCATCCCGACTTCGCCGGCCGCGCCCGGCGCGCCGCTGCTGGCCGAGGACGGCGGCGGCACCGCGACGGAGGTGTCGTCGGCGGGCTGGTCGGGCCGGCGGTAGAGCTCGCGCGCGAGCAGGCCGCCGCCGACGGTCACCGACAGCACGACGACCACGACGGGCACCAGCCAGCGCTGGCGGGAGCCGGGGGCGGGGGTGGTCACCCCGGAGAGCGTACCGGCCCCCGCCCGTGGCTCAGCCGACCTGGTGCAGCCAGGTCACCGGCGCGCCGTCGCCGGCGTGGCGGTAGGGCTCGAGCGCCTCGTCCCAGCTCGCGGCGAGGAGTTCGTCGAGCTTGTGCGCGAGCGACTCGCCGCCGCGCGTCATGCTCACGAGGGCGCGCAGCTGGTCTTCGCCCACCACGATGTCGCCGTTGGCGCTGGTCCGGCCGTGCCACAGGCCGAGGCCGGGCGCGAAGCAGAACCGTTCGCCGTCGACGCCCGCGCTGGGCTCTTCGGTCACCTCGAACCGAATCATCGGCCACGCCTTGAGGGCGGACGCCAGTTTGGCGCCGGTGCCCGCGGGCGCGCGCCAGCCGCATTCAGCGCGAAGCTGACCCGGACTGGCCGGCTGCGCCGTCCACTTCAGGTCAACGCGGGCACCCAGGGTGCCCGAAAGAGCCCACTCGACGTGCGGACACACCGCAGACGGCGACGAGTGGACGTACACCACACCTCGGGTGCTGCCACGGGTGCTCACTGCTACCTCCGCTTGTTGCTCGACGAGGGACGTCTTCCCCTACGCCCTGTCTCGAGCTGCGGAACGGCTTCAGCGCGGCTCCCGAATGCCGCCTCCGATGCGTTGTAGCACATTCTGCACCCCAACCGTGCCGTTTGGCCACATGAACACCACAAGTCACCCGCCGCCCCACTTTCGGAGGGCACCGCGCCGTGCCGTCCCCGTGTCGCGCGGTTCGCTGCGCTGGGCGCGCTAGCGTGATGACCCGGAACGACGAGCGGAAAGGGGCTTTCGGTGCGACTGGTGCGCCTGGAGCGGCAGCAGTCCCGGGTCGCCGACGACGTCCGGGCGGCACTGGCGTCCCTGGGCCGCGGCAGCACCATGATCGGCGGCATCGCGTTGATCGGTGTCGGCTCGGTGACGGAGCGCCCGATCGAGGCGGTGGTCCTGCTCCCCCACGGGGTGATCATCGTCATCGGCGTGGACCTGCCGGACCCGGCGCTGCGGTTGGAGGCCCCGCTGGGAGCCCCGTGGAAGGCGGACGGCTGGCCCCTGGTCACGGACGACGACGCGGTCAACCCGGCCACGGAGGCCCTGGACCTGTCCCAGGCGTGCGAGCGGCGGATCGCCTCACTGGTCCCGGGGACGGCACCGGTGGGAACGATCATCGCGGTGGGACCGTACGTGGAGACGGTCGACCAGCCGGCGGCCGACCTGGCGGGCCCGGTGCGAGTGCTCCACCCGACCCCGACGACGATGCTGGCGGCAACGGTGTCCCTGGCCACGGCCCACCGGCCCCGCTCGGTGGACCAGGTGCGGGCGCTGATCAAGGGGCTGGTGCCTTCGGCACCGGAGTTTTCGGACGAGGTGCTGCTGGGCGAGGGCTTCAGCCGCCTGACGGACGATGCGCCGCCGGAGTCCCTTTGGGACGATGGACCGGGGGAGGCGGCTGGGGCTCCGGTTGCGGTGGGGTTGAGTGACTGGCGGACCGAGACGCCGGCCTCTGCAGAGCCGGTTGTTGCGGAGAGCTCCGAACCCGCTGCGGAGAGCCCGGCGGCCAACGATGCGGAAGCCGAGACACCGGCCGCCGCAGAGCCCGAGGTCGCGGAGACCCTCGGCTCCCCTGCCGAGGTTCCCCCGGCCGATGCGGAAGCCGAGCGCACCGAGACACCGGCCGGGACGGAGCTGGACCCGGCCCCTGATTCTCGGGCGCTGCCCGTGTTCCCCGGGCCCGAAAAGGTCGAAAACCCCGCACCACGGCCCACCACACCCGAACCGGCCGGCCACGCCGCCGAAGCCGCCGAGGTCCCCGCGCCTCTCGCCGAAGCCCCGGCCACACCCCTGCCCACCGCAGCCGCACCCCGGCCCGCCCTGCCCGCCCCCGGCGCTCCCAAGCCTTCCCCGCACCCCCGCCCGCAGCCCAGCCCCAGCCCCAGCCCCGCCCCCGCGGCGTCGCGGACCGTCCGCTGGGTCCCCCTCGGCGCCATCGCCGTGCTCGTGCTCCTCGCCGTCGCCGCGATCGTCGTCGCCACCGCCGGAGACCGCACCGCCGCCGCGCCCGTCGCCGCTGCGCCACCGCCGCCCTCCGTTGCGCGTAGTGCCGCTCCCAAGCCGCCGAGCCTCGAGTTCGCCCTGCGCGCCGCCGCCAAGGATCAGGGGTGCGCCTCGCACGCCTTCGGTGACGCCCAGGCCAGCCTTCAGCAAACCAGCTGCTCAGGCGTCCAACGCGCCAGCTACGCCGCCACCATCGACGGGCGGCCCGGGGCTGTCACCGTCGGGATCGTCGCCTTCCCCGATGCCGCGCAGGCCGCCGCCTTCAAGGCCGTTGCCGACACGCCCGGCGGCGGGGGCATCCTCGACCTCGCCGCCGAGACCGGCCAGTGGGGCTCCACCGCCGCCCCGCGGTTCGAGAACGCCGCCTACGCCAGCAAGCTCGACGGCAGCTCCGTCCGGGTCGTGCAGGCCGTCTGGGCGCCGGGACCGTCCACTGCGGACGATCCCGGCCTGGTCCGGGCCGCGAAAGCCGCCCTCGACCTACCCGCCCAGTAATTCCTCAGAGCCCGTACGCCTCCAGCAGGCGCAGCCACACCTCGCTGATCGTCGGGAACGACGGCACCGCGTGCCACAGCCGGTCCAGCGGCACCTCCCCGACGATCGCGATCGTCGCCGAGTGCAGCAGCTCCGAGACGTCCTGACCGACGAACGTCACACCCAGGAGGACGTTCCGCTTCGTGTCGACGACCATCCGGGCCTTGCCCGTGTAGCCGTCCGCGTGCAGCGACGAGCCCGCCACCGCGATGTCGATGTCGACGACGCGGTCCGCCGAGCCCGGCCGCGCGTCCGCCAGGCCCACCGCCGCGACCTCGGGGTCGGTGAACACCACCTGCGGCACCGCGTGGTGGTCGGCCGTCGCGGTGAAGGGGCTCCACGGCTCCGAGGACACCGGTTTGCCCGCGGCCAGCGCCGCCACGGTGTCCCCGGCCGCACGGGCGCCGTACTTGCCCTGGTGGGTCAGCGGGGCCCGGCCGGTGACGTCGCCCGCCGCGAACAGCCAGCCACCGTCCACTGCGGACACGCGGCCGGTGTCGTCGACCTCCAGCGGCTGCCCGGGCTCGATGCCGAAGCGCTCGAGCCCGGCGGTCGCGGGACGGCGGCCGGTCGCGACCAGGAACTCGTCGACGACGAGCGTCGAACCGTCCTTGAGCGTCAACGTCGTCCCGGCGTCACCGGCGGCCACCGAGGACACCCCCGAATCCGCGTGCACCCGGACCCCGGCGTCCCGCAGCCCCTGCAGCACGAGATCACCCGCGAAGGACGCGTTGCGCGGCAGCGGCCGCGGGCCGGTGATCACCAGGTGGACCTCCGACCCCAGGGAAGCGAACGCCTGCGCCATCTCGACGCCGACCACGCCACCGCCGAGGACGCCGAGCCGGCCCGGCACCGAAGACGCCGACGTCGCTTCCCGCGAACCCCACGGCCGGATCGTGTCGAGCCCCGGAATCGGCGGGGTGCTCGGCACGCTGCCGGTGCAGACGATCACCGCGTGCCGCGCGGTCAGCACGCGGTCGCCGCCGACCGTCACCTCCCGCTCACCGGTGATCTCGCCGTGCCCGCGGACGGGCTCGATGCCGGCGCCGCGCGCCCAGTCGACCTGCCCCGAGTCGTCACCCTTGCCGGTGAACCAGTCACGGCGAGCGAACACCGCCGCCGGGTCGAGCCGGTCGCCGACCGGCACGCCGGGCACCCGCTTGGCCGCGGCGAGGAGATTTCCCGGCCGCAGCAACGCCTTGCTCGGGATGCAGGCCCAGTAGGAGCACTCGCCGCCGAAGCGTTCGTGCTCGACGAGGGCGACCTTCAGGCCTCCACGAGCCGCTCGTTCGGCGGCCACCTCCCCCACCGGACCCGCGCCGATCACCACTACGTCAAAAGTCTCTCCAGCCATGGGGTTCAGCGCACACCACCACGCGGGATCACGCAAGCCAGCGGCTATCCTCGGTCAGGAAGCTGCAAGTTCCGGCGGCACCGGATGCCGTCGGCCCGGTGCACGCGAACACATCACACGTTCGAGCACGGGAGGTTTGTCGTGGCCAAGAACACGGCGGTGCAGGTGCTGGATGATCTGACCGGCGAGCCCGCGGCGGAGACCGTCGGGTTCGGGCTGGACGGCATCGACTACGACATCGACCTCTCCTTCGCCAACGCCGAGGCGCTGCGCGAGCTCCTGCAGCGGTACGCCGACGCCGGGCGCCGCACCGGCGGCCGCAAGAACCGCCCGCGGATCGTCCCCGGCGCGCCGAAGACCCCGCCGGCGAGAACGAAGGCGACGCCCGCCAAGGCCACCAAGGCCGCGCCAGTCAAGGTGAAGGCCACCCCGACGAAGGCCAGCGTCCCGGTCGAACCCGCGAAGGCCACGCGCACCAAGAAGGCCGCGGAGCCGAAGAGCACCCGGGCGACCGCGCGCAAGATCCCGACCGTCACCTTCTCGGCGGCCGAGTAAGTCCAAAGTAGACAGAGCGCGCCCCGGTGTCGTGAGTGGTAAGGCGTGTTAGAACGCGCCTAAACACACACGAACACCCCCCGCCCAGCCGACGCGGGCCGCTGAAGAGGGGCGCGGGGCGGCCGCGGGCGGGCCCGAGG
>NZ_JBEXKX010000054.1:0-53193 GCF_040609695.1 Amycolatopsis sp. NPDC004625 | reverse complement strand
GCGGGGGTGGGGGCGGGGCGGGGGGGGGGGCGGGCCTCACCTGTGCGGCGGGGCTTGTTTCCCTCAAAAACATTTTATCTAACCCTGTTTCTCACTCACGACCGGCCGCGGCGGTGTCCCCGGGTAGCGGTTCAGTCCGCGAGGGCCAGCAGATCCTCCGCGACGACCGGCTCCTCGGCCGGCCGCTTCCGGGCCACCAGGCCGCTTGCCGCGACCAGCAGGCCCAGTACCGCGATTCCGGTGACCACGCTCAGCGCCGGCGTCAACCCCGTCAGCAGCGCCGCCGGGGAGGCCTCGCGGCCGCCGTTCGCGGTCAGGACCGCCGTCACCACCGCCAGGCCGATGGCGCCGCCGACCTGCAGGGACGTGTTCAGCAGACCGCCGGCCAGACCCTGCTCGTCGTCCGCGATGCCCGCCGTCGCCTGGATGTTCAGGGACGAGAACGCCAGCGTGAAGCCGATGCCCAGCAGGATCATGCTCGGGAGCACGCTGCCCGCGTAGCCCGAGTGCTCGTCGATGCGCAGGAACAGCGCGTAGCCGATGACGTGCGCGACCACGCCCGCGAAGATCGTGCGGGGCGTGCCGACCCGGTCGATCAGCGGCTCGATGCGCGGGGATCCGAACGCCACGATCAGGGCCGCGGGCAGGAAGCCCAGCGCGGTCTGCAGGGCCGACCAGCCCAGGACCCGCTGCAGGTACAGCATCACCACGAACTGGAAGCCGATGTACGCGCCGAAGAACAGCGCGCCGCCGAGGTTTGCGCGGGCCAGCGGGCCCGACCGGAGGATGCCCAGGCGCAGCAGCGGGTGGCGGCTGCGCTTCTCGATGACCACGAACGTCACCAGCAGCGCCAGCGCGACCACGAACGTGATCAGCGTGCGCGGGGCGGCCCAGCCGACCTCCGGCGCCTCGACCACGCCGAACACCAGCAGCAGCGAACCGGCGGCGCCGGTGACGGCGCCCGGGAAGTCGTACCCGCTGCCCTCTTCGCGCCGGTAGGACGGGATCAGCTTCCACGCCGCCACCAGCGCGACCAGCGCGATCGGGGCGGGCAGCAGGAACGTCCAGCGCCAGCCGACCTCGGTCAGCAGGCCGGAGAACACGAGACCGGCGGAGTAGCCGCTGGCGCCGAACACGGCGAAGATGCTGATCGCCTTGTTGCGGGCCGGGCCCTCCTGGAACGTCGTGGTGATGATGGACAGCGCGGCCGGCGCCGTGAACGCGGCGGCCAGACCCTTGATGAACCGGCTCGCGATGAGCAGGGCGCCGTCGTCGACGAGGCCGCCGAGCAGCGAAGCGAGCGCGAAGATCGCGACGGCGACGAGGAACACGCGCCGGCGGCCGAGCAGGTCGGCGGTGCGGCCGCCGAGCAGCAGCAGCCCGCCGTACCCGAGGACGTAGCCGCTGACGACCCACTGCAGCGCGTTGGTGGACAGGCCGAGGTCGGCCTGGATGGCCGGGAGCGCGACCCCGACCATCGACACGTCGAGCGCGTCGAGGCCGATGACGATCGAAACGGTGAGCAGGACACCCCAGAGACGTGCGTCCCACCGGGTCGAGGTGGTGGACAAGGACACGGAAGAGCTCATGGCGGCGACATTACATGCACGCGCATCTAATGTCCAAGCATTTAATGTGTTTGCATCTGATGCTCGTGCATGCTAAGTTGGCGCCGTGAGCGACGTCGCCGAGAAGGAACTGGTCCAGGAGTGGCACGAGCTGCTGGCCCGCTACTCGGCCGTGTTCAGCACCCTCGAATGCCGCCTGCAGGAGAGCCACGGCATCGGCGCGAACGAGTTCGAGGCCCTCGAGCGCCTCGCGACCTGCGACTTCAAGTGCCGCTCGGCCGACCTGATCAGCACGATCCACCTCAGCCAGAGCGCCACGTCCCGCCTGGTCGCCCGCCTGGAGAAGGAGGGCCTGGTCGAGCGCGCCCTGTGCGAGGTGGACCGGCGCGGCATCTTCGTCACGATCACCGACGCCGGCCGCGAGAAGTACCTCGCGGCGAAGCAGACCCACCGCGAAGTACTGCGGGAAATCCTGCGCTAACCGACCGGCCCCTCGATCGCCTTCACCTGAAGCTGCCGCTGCCCCCCGGCCGCGCTGGTCACCGTCAGCGTCAGCTGGTCACCCGGGTGGTGGGTGTCCATCACGTTCGTCAACGAAGTCGCCGAGTCCACCGGCCGGCCGTCGATCGCCGTGATCACGTCCCCGGCCGCCAGACCCGCCTTCTGCGACGGCCCGCGCGGGACCACCTCGCGGACCCTCGCCCCGCCCTGGCCGTCGGAGACCGAGACGCCGATGAACGCCGTCTTGCCGATGTGGATCTTGTCCGTCGCGGTGCCCGCGACGATCTTGTGCGCGATGTCGACGGCCTGGTTGATCGGGATGGCGAAGCCCTGCCCGGCGCCGCCGCTGCGGCGGCCGTTCAGCTGGTAGCCGGTCGATGCCGCCGTGTCGACGCCGATGACCTGCGCGTCCGCGTTGACCAGCGGGCCGCCGGAGTCGCCCGACTCGATGTTCGCCCGGACCTGGATCAGCCCGGTGAGCTGCTCGGACGAGCCGCTGGACTCGTCGGAGGCGGTGATCGACTGGTCCAGCGCCGTCACCGTGCCCGGCGCGGGCACCGGGTCGCCGCCCTTGCCGCCCGCGTTGCCGAGGCCGAGGATCTGGTCGCCGACCGCGACCTTCGACGAGTCGCCGATGGCCGCGGTGGGCAGCCCGGACGCGCCCCGCAGCTGGATGACGGCGACGTCCTCGGTGCGGTCGTAGCCGAGCACGTCGGCCGTGTAGGTGTCGCCGGTGCCGATGCTGGTGACCTTGATGCTGGTCGCGCCGGCGACGACGTGGTTGTTGGTGAGCACCTCGCCGTCGGCGGTGAGCACGATGCCGGTGCCCGCCGCGGCCGCGCCCTGCAGGCCCAGCTCGGTGTTGATGTTCACGATGGCCGGGTTGACCTTCGCCGACACGGCGTCGACGTCGAGGACCGTCCTGGCCTCGCTGGGCTGCCCGGAGAAGCCGAAGTTCTGGTTGCCGCCCGCGGTGGGCGCGTTCGCCCCCGAGATCAGGTGCCCGATCCCGAGCCCGGCGACCACGGCCAGCGCGATCGCGACGACCGCCACGGTCAGCGCGCGCAGCGGGTGCCGGCGGCGCGGCGGGGGCTGGTAGGCGGGCGGCGGGTAGGCGTAGGTCGGCTGGGTGTACGGCGACGGGTACGGGCGACCCCACTGGTCCTGGGGCGGCGGGTAGTGGCCGTAGCGGTCTTGCTGCTGGTAGCCCGGGTGGGGGTCCTGCGGATAGCCGTTCTGCCCGTAGTAGTCCGGCGAGTACCCGCCCTGGCCGTAGCCGTACGGGTACTCGCCGCCGCCCTGCGGCCCTCGGTCGTACTCGCTCATGCACAGCTCCAGCTCTCGACAAGCCTCCGGCCTCTCCAGGAAACGCCCCGTTCCTGAGAATTTCCTGGTGCGCTTCCATGGACTTGCTGTGGATTACCCGTTCGAGAGCGAAGCGTGACCCGACGTGACCGGCGTTACGTGCGCGCGCACCCGGCGGTCACCGCCGGATCCGCTCCATGCCGGGGTCGACCAGCGGCTCGGCGGCCACGGTGGCCGCGACCCGGCGGCCGAAGTACTCGATCTCCACGCTGCTGCCGACGTCCGCCGACGCCGGGAGCCACGCGTAGGCGATCGGCCGCCCGACGGTGTACCCGTACGCGGCGCTCGTGACGTACCCCGAAGGCACGCCGTCGACGAACACCGGTTCCTTGCCCAGCACGACCGTGCGGCCGTCGTCGATCGTCAGGCACCGCAGCCGCCGCGACGGTGTCCGCCCTTCGATCGCCTCCCGGCCCAGGAAGTCCCCCTTCGCGAGGCGCACCGCGAAGTCGACGCCGGCCTCGTAGGGGTCGTGCTCGGTGGTCATGTCCGTGCCCCACAGCCGGTAGCCCTTCTCCAGCCGCAGGCTGTTGAACGCCGCCCGCCCGGCCGCGATGACGCCCAGGGGCTGCCCGGCCGCCCACAGCGCGTCCCACAGCCGCAGGCCGTTGTCCGCGCCGGTGTAGATCTCCCAGCCGAGCTCGCCCACATAGGACAGTCGCATCGCGACCACCGGCACCCCGGCGATCCGCGCTTTGCGCGCCCGGAAGTACTTCAGGCCTGCGTGCGAGAAGTCCTCACGGGACAGTGGCTGCACGAGGTCCCGCGCCAGCGGTCCCCAGACGCCGACGCAGCACGTCCCACCGGTGATGTCCCGGACCCGCACCCCGGCCGGCGCGTGCTTGACGAAGTGGTCGACGTCGATGGTGCCGTTGATCCCGACCTGGAACACCTCCGGCTCCAGCCGCGCGACCGTGACGTCACTGCGCACCCCGCCCGCGGAATCCAGCATCAGCGTGTACGTCACCGAACCCACCGACTTGTCCAGCTGGTTCGTGGTCAGCGACTGCAGCAGCTCCAGGGATCCCGGCCCGCTGATCTCGACGCGCTTCAACGGTGTCATGTCGTACAGCGCGACGCCGTTGCGAGTCTGCCACGCCTCGGCCGCCGCGATCGGCGAGTGGAACTGCGCCGACCAGGCGTCCCGCGCGGGCGGCAGCGCGTCGTGCGGGAGCTTCTTCAGCAGCGGCGCGTTGGCCTCGAACCAGTGCGGCCGCTCCCAGCCGCCCGCCTCCAGGAACACCGCGCCCAGCTCTCGCTGCCGCGCGTGGAACGGTGTCACCCGCAGGTCGCGCGGGGACAGCTTGGGCTGCAACGGGTGCAGGATGTCGTAGACTTCGACGAAGTTCTGCTGCGCGGTCTCGCTCACGTACGAGGGCGCGAGCTGGACCTCCTCGAAGCGGTGGACGTCGATGTCGTGGGTGTCCACTTCGGAATGGCCGTCGACGAGCAGCTGGGCGACGGCCTTCGCGATGCCCGCGGAGTGCGTCACCCAGATCGCCTCGGCCAGCCAGAACCCGCGGACGTCGGCCGACTCGCCGACCAGCGACTGGCCGTCCGGGGTGAAGGAGAAGATGCCGTTGAAGCCCTCTTCGACCTTGGTCTGGCGCAACGCGGGCAGCAGCAGCCGGCTCTGTTCCCACGACGGCGCGAAGTCGTCTTCGGTGAAGGGAAGCATCGACGGCATGGCCGTTTCGGTGACCGTCGGGTCCAGAGTGGACTCGTCGACGGGCATCGGCCGGTGGGCGTAGGAGCCGATGCCGAGCCGGTCGACGTGCTCGCGGAAGTAGAGGTCCTGGTCCTGGTGGCGCAGGATCGGGAGGCTCGCCTCGACGTCCTCGGTGGTGCGCCCGGCGAGTTCCGCGACCTGCCCGGTCTTGACGTACTGGTGGGCCAGCGGCAGCAGCGGGACGTCCATGCCCACCATCGCGCCGATCTCGCGGCCCCAGAACCCGGCGCACGACACGACGACGTCGGCCGGGAAGTCGCCCCGGTCGGTCCGGACGCCGGTGACGCGGCCGCCCTCCTGCCGGACGTCGGTGACCTTTGTGGACCCCAGGAACCGGGCGCCCCGCGAGGTCGCGCGCGAGGCCAGCACCTCGACGGCCTTGGCGGCCCGCGCGAGCCCGTCGGTCGGGACGTACAAGGCGCCGAAGATCCGCGAACCGTCCAGGAGCGGCCAGCGCTCGACACACTCGGAGGCGTCGATGAGCTCACCGGGGACGCCCCACGACGTCGCCCAGCCGTGCTTGCGCTTGAGGTCCTCCCAGCGCGCCGGGGTGGTCGCGACCTCCATGCCGCCGACCTGGAGGAAGCAGTCCAGCTCCTTCAGCTTCGACACGGTGTAGCGGGCGAAGTCCGTCATCGCCTTGGACGCGTTGGTCTGGAACACCAGGCCGGGCGCGTGCGAGGTCGACCCGCCGGTGCGCGGCAGCGGGCCCCGGTCGAGCACGGTGACGTCGGTCCAGCCGCGGGCGGTCAGCTCGTCGGCCAGGTTCGCGCCGACGATGCCGGCGCCGATGATCACGACCTTCGGTGCACTCATGGCGGAACTCCTTCTACCGGAAGACGACGGTGCTGTTGCCGTTGAGCAGGACGCGGCGTTCGCAGTGCCAGCGAACCGCGCGCGAGAGGGCGAGGGCCTCGGCGTCGCGCCCGACGGTCACCAGCTCGCGCGGCGAGTACGTGTGGTCGACGCGCTGGACCTCCTGCTCGATGATCGGGCCCTCGTCGAGGTCGGGCGTGACGTAGTGCGCGGTCGCGCCGACGTACTTCACGCCGCGGTCGTAGGCCTGGTGGTAGGGCTTGGCGCCCTTGAAACCGGGCAGGAACGAGTGGTGGATGTTGATCGCGCGGCCCTCGAGCTTCTGGCACAGCTCGTTGGACAGCACCTGCATGTACCGGGCCAGCACCACCAGATCCGCGGAGTACTCCCCGACCAGGTCCAGCAGCCGCTGCTCGGCCTCCGCCTTGGTTTCCGGCGTCACCGGGACGTGCACGAACGGCACCCCCGCCGCCTCGGCCATCGGCCGCAGGTCCTCGTGGTTCGACACGACCACGGCGATCTCGGCGCCGAGGCCGCCCGCGCGCCAGCGGAACAGCAGGTCGTTCAGGCAGTGCCCGAACTTCGACACCATGACGAGGATCCGCGGCGGGGTGCCGTCGGAGAACCCGAACTCCATGCCGAAGTCGCCGGCCACCGGCGCGAACGTCCGGGTCAGGTCGTCCACAGTGGTCTCTTCGGTGCGGGTGAACGACGTGCGCAGGAACAGCGAGCCGCGGACGTCGTCGTCGAACTGCTGGTGCTCGACGATGTCGCAGCCCTGCCCGACGAGGAACGTCGTGACGGCGTGCACGATGCCCGCGCGTTCGGGGCACTTGAGCGTCAGGGTGAAGGTCACGGGACGTACTCCAGGCTCGCGTCCGCCAGCCACGCCTCGAAGTAGTCCGAAAAGGACTGTCGCACGAGGAGCATGAAGGCGTCTTCCCGGACCAGCAGCACGATGCCGGTCCGGGCCAGCAGGGTCTGCACGCAGGTACCCGGCGGTGCCGTCTCCAGGTCGATCGAGCACCCGTGCGCCAGCACGTCGGCCCGGCGCGACCCGGTGAGCCGGAAGACGTTCCGCTGCGCCGAGACGTCCACCACGGCGTCGCTTTCCCGCGAAAGAGCGGCTTCCAGCTCCGTTTGGCGGCCGGGTTCGGCGAGCACCAGGTACTCGTCCGGGCCCATCCACAGCACGTCGACGCCGTTGCCGCTGGTGAAGGCGCACGGCCCGGGCAGGTCGACGCCGAGTAGGCTCTCCCCGCCCCGGAGACGGACGGTGAGCTGGGTGCGGAACTTTTCTTCGACGACCTCAACCGTCACGGCGGGCTCCTTCCCGGTCGAAGAGCACGGACTCGGTCACGGTCACCGGCACCACGTCGTCGCCGACCGGGACGTACAGCGTTTCGCCGATCCGCTCCCGGCCGGACCGCACCAGCGCGAGGGCGAAAGTGCGGCCGAGGGCGGCACTGTCGTAGCTGGACGTGACGTGGCCGAGCATCCGCACCGGCGGTTCCGGCACGGTCTCGGATTCGATGATCTGCGAGCCCTCCGGCAGCAGGACCGCCGGATCGACCGGGAGCAGGCCGACCAGGTGCTTGCGGTCGGGCCGGTTGTTCTCGGCGCGGGCGAACGACCGCTTGCCGATGAAGTCGGCCTTCTTCTTCGACACCGCCCAGGACATCCCGAGGTCCTGCGGGGTGACCGTGCCGTCGGTGTCCTGCCCGATGATCGGATAGCCCTTCTCGGCCCGCAGGACATGCATGGTCTCGGTGCCGTACGGTGTCGCCCCTTGATCCACTATGGACTGCCAGAGCGCGGGCCCGTGCCACGACGGGACGTTGATCTCGTACGCCAGTTCGCCGGAGAAGCTGATCCGGCAGACGCGGGCCCGCAGACCGGCGACCTCGGCGTCCTGCCAGGTCATGAACCCGAAAGCCTCGTTGGAGACGTCCAGATCCGGCGCCAGGCGGCCGAGGACCTCCCGCGATCGCGGGCCGACCAGCGGGATCGTGGCCCAGTGCTCGGTCACCGACGTCGCGAAAACGCGCAGGTGCGGCCACTCCGTCTGCAGCCACTCCTCCATCCACTCGAGGATCTTCGCCGCGTTGCCGGTGGTCGTGGTGACGAGGAACCGCTCCTCGCCGACGCGGATCACGGTCCCGTCGTCGAGCACCATGCCGTCGACCCCGCACATCACGCCGTAGCGGATGCGGCCCACGCGCAGAGTGCTCATCATGTTCGTGTAAAGCATGTCGAGGAACCAGCCGGCGTCCGGGCCCTGGACGTCGATCTTGCCCAAAGTGGACCCGTCCATCACGGCCACGTCGTTGCGGGCGGCGCGGCATTCGCGCCGGACGGCGTCGGCCATCGGTTCGCCGGGCCGCGGGTAGTACCACGGCCGCTTCCACTGGCCGACGTTCTCGAATTCGGCGCCGTGCCCGACGTGCCACGGGTGGATCGTCGTGACGCGCACCGGATCGTGTAGCTCGCCGCGGTTCCGGCCGGCCAGCGCGGCGAACGGCACCGGCGTGTACGGCGGGCGGAACGTCGTCGGCCGGCGGTCGGCGAGGTCGACGCCGAGGGCCTCGGCGGTGATACCGGCGGCGAGCATGCCGGACGTCTTGCCCTGGTCGTGCGCGGTGCCGATGGTCGTGTACCGCTTGACGTGCTCCAGCGAGCGCAGGCCGGCGCCGGTCGCGCGCAGGACGTCCGACACGGTCGCGTCGCGCTGCAGGTCCACGAACCGGGTGTCCACTTCGGACTCCGGCGCGGGCACCTGCCAGAGCACCTTGGTCTCCGGCAGTCCCTCGCCCGCGGCGGCCCCGACGACGGTCACGTTCAGCAGGTCACCAGCTGGGACATATGCGCCCAGCCCGCCGTCGTACCGCAGGGTGCCGCGGGCCTGGCTGTACAGGTGCACGGCCGGGTTCCAGCCGCCGGACACGAGCAGCAGGTCACACGGCACCCGCTCACCCTCCAGCTCGCCCAGTTTCGCCACGTGAGCGGCGGTGATGTGGGTGTCGCCGTCGGTGCCGATCACGCCGTGGCCCTCGCGGGCGTCGACGATCCGCACGATCTCGGCCCCGGCCGCCGCCAAGTCGGAGGCGGCCTCGAGCGCGGAATCGTTGGTGGTGAACACGACCACGCGCTGTCCGGCCAGGACGCCGTACCGGTTCAGGTACGTGCGGGCGGCCGACGCGAGCATGATGCCGGGCCGGTCGTTGTCCGGGAACACGATCGGCCGCTCGTGGGCGCCGGTCGCGAGGACGATCCGCTTCGCCCGGATCCGCCACACCCGCTGCCGGGAGATCCGTTCGGGCGCGGCGGGCTCGCCCCGGCGTTCCAGGGCGAGCACGAACCCGTCGTCGTAGACGCCGAACGCCGTGGTGCGCGAGAGGAACCGGACACCGTCCGGAGCTTGGCCGCCGGGCTGGTCGTCGACGAGCAGGACGCGGCCGGAGGCGGCGCGGGCGGCGGCCTGTCCGGCCGGACCGGCGCCGATGACCAGGACGTCGCAGTGGGCGTGCTTGGCGTCGTACCGCGCCGGGTCCGGTTCGGTGGCGAGCCGGCCCTGACCCCGCAGGCCACGGGCCTCCAGGCCGTCGTACAGCTCGACGGTGGTGGCCGACAGCATCGGCTCCGGGAACGGCTTTTCGATCTGCACCAGGGCGTTCGAGTCCTCGACACCGGCGGCGAAGATGCCGCGCGGCCGGCCGTGCTTGATGCTGGTCGCGACCCGGTGGATGCCGTTGGCCAGCAACGCGGACGCCAGGGTGTCGCCGAGGTAGCCGGTCAGCTCGCGGCCGTCGAAGGTGAACTTGAGCGGGACGCCGGACAGCCGGGTCATGGGATCACCGGCCGGGGCTCGTCGAGGCGGTAGACGGCCAAGAGGTCGTGGGTCCGGGTGTCGCGGACCGCGTTGAACCACCGCCGGCAGCCCGCGGAATGGGACCACCGCTCGGAAAGCGGCCCGCTCGGGTTGTCCCGGAAGAAGACGAACTTCGCCCAGTCCTCATCGGACAGTGCCGCCGGGTCCGGCGGGTAGGCGACGTGCGCTTGGCCGCCGTAGTGGAACTCGGCTTCCTCGCGCGGCCCGCACCACGGGCAGGGAATGAGGTGCATGAGGGAACTCCTAGTGCGCGACGGCGGCGGCGCCGTGCTCGTCGACGAGGGCACCGGTGGTGAACCGGTCGAGGGTGAAGGGTTCGGCGTACTCGTGCGGCTTCCCGCGCGCGATGGTCGCCGCGAAGACGTCACCGACGCCGGGGGTGGCCTTGAACCCGCCGGTGCCCCAGCCGCAGTTGAGGAACAGGTTCTCCACCGGCGTCAGGCCGACGATCGGCGAGGCGTCCGGGCTCGTGTCGACGATTCCGGCCCAGGTCCGCAGCAGGTGCGCCCGCGCGAACACCGGGAACAGCTCCAGCGCGGCGGCCATCTGGTCCTCGATGATGTGGAACGAGCCGCGCTGGCCGTAGCCGTTGTAGCTGTCGATGCCGGCGCCCATCACGAGTTCGCCCTTGTGCGCCTGGGAAACGTAGACGTGCACGGCGTTCGACATGACGACCGTGGGGTGGACCGGCTCCAGCAGCTCCGACACCAGCGCCTGCAGCGGATGCGACGTCAGCGGCAGGTCCAGGCCGACCATCTTCGCGAGCACGGAGGTGTGCCCGGCCGCGCACAGCGCCACCTTGCCCGCGGCGATCCGGCCACGGGACGTCTCGACGCCGGTGACCCGGCCGTCCACTGTGGAGATCCCGGTGACCTCGCAGTTCTGGATGAGGTCGACGCCCAGCCGGTGCGCGGCGCGGGCGAACCCCCAGGCCACGTAGTCGTGCTTCGCGATACCCGCGCGCGGCTGGAAGGTGGCCCCGAGCACCGGGTAGCGGACGTCCGGCGAGGTGTTGACGATCGGGCAGATCTCCTTGACGCCGTCGGCGTCCACCCATTCGGCGTCGATGCCGTTGAGCTTGTTGGCCTCGACGCGGCGGACGCTGTCGCGGACGTCCTGCAGGCTGTGCGCCAGGTTGAGCACCCCGCGCTGGCTGAACAGGATCGGGTAGCCGAGGTCCTCTTCGAGGCCTTCCCAGAGCTTGAGGGAGTGCTCGTAGATGCCGGAGCTCTCGTCCCAGAGGTAGTTGGAGCGGATGATCGTGGTGTTGCGGGCCATGTTGCCGCCGGCGAGCCAGCCCTTCTCCAGCACGGCCACGTTGGTGATGCCCTGTTTGGCCAGGTAGTACGCGGTGGCGATGCCGTGCCCGCCACCGCCCACGACGATGACGTCGTAGCTCTTGCGGGGGTCGGGGTTGTCCCAGAGGAAGTCCGGGTGCTCCGGCAGGTCGGTCATCGGGAACCCATCTGGTCGACTTCTGATATATCAATCGTCGATGTAGACTAGGCGTCATGCACCCGCAGGTCAATCCCCCGTCGCTGGCCGAACAGGCGTACCTCTTCGTCCGTGATCGCCTGGTCATGCTGGACATCCCGCCGGGCTCTCCGCTCAACGAGGAGGAGCTCGGCACCCAGCTCGGCATGGGCCGGACGCCGATCCGCGAGGCACTGAAACGGCTGGAGTCCGAACGCCTGGTCGTCGCCTACCCGCGGCGTGGGACCTTCGCCACCGACGTCAACATCTCCGACCTCGCGCACATCTCCGAGGTCCGGCGCACGCTCGAACCGATGGCGACGGCCGCCGCGGCCGTGCGGGCGACCGCGGCCGATCGGGACGCCCTGACCGAGCTGCGCGCGCAGCTCGACGCCGACGTCGCCGGTGTCGACAACAACGAGCTGCTGCGCACCGACCTCGCCCTGCACCGGGCGATCTACCGGTGCGTGCACAACCCGTTCCTCGAGGACACGCTGATCCGGTACGACAACCTGGCCACCCGGATCTGGTGCGTGTTCGTGCCCCGGCTGTCCGGGATGGCCGGCCACGTCCACGAGCACGTCCCGCTCCTCACCGCGATCATCGAGGGCGACGGCGAGAAGGCCGCCGCGTTGACGCACGCGCACGTCACCGGGTTCGAGGCCGCCATCCGGGCGCTGATCTAAGCCGCCAGGCGGGCGCGGACCCAGTCGTGGAACGCGCCGATGTGGTGCTCGCTGGGCACCAGCACGCCGCCCCGCGCGTACGAGCGGGAGTCCATCGCCAGCTGGCAGCGTTCGCACGCCTCGAAGTCCTGCAGGTTGACGCGGTGGAAGAGCTCGACCGACCGGGTCAGGTCCGTGCCGGATTCGACGACCTCGGGCAGGTACAGCCAGTCGCAGCGGACCAGCGTCCGATCCGGGGCCAGGGGGAACATCCGGTGCAGGATCACGTGGTCCGGGACGAGGTTGACGAAGACGCCCGGTTTGATGGTGATCGCGTAGTACTTGCGGTCCTGGGCTTCGGTGACACCCGGCAGGCGGTCGACGCCTTCGCTGCCGTCGACGGTGAACCCCTTGATGTCGCCGCCGAACTCGGCGCCGTGCCCGACGTAGTACTGCGCGGCGTAGCCGTCGGCGAACTCCGGGAGCACCTCGGTGAGCTCCGGGTGGATCGTCGCGCAGTGGTAGCACTCCATGAAGTTCTCGATGATCTGCTTCCAGTTCGCCTTCACGTCGTACTCGATGCGCTTGCCCAGCGCGAGGCCGTCGATGCCGTAGGCGTCGATCTCCGCCGGGCCGCCGAGCCGTTCGGTGACGGCGCCGATCACCGTCTCTTCGAACGACGGCGGTTCGTCGGCCAGGCAGACCCAGGCGTAGCCGAGCCACTCGCGCAGGTGCAGCCGGGTCAGGCCGAACTCGGTCCGGTCGACGTCCGGCATGCCGGTGAGGTTCGGCGCGGCGATCAGCTTGCCGTCCAGGCCGTAGGTCCAGGCGTGGTACGGGCACTGGAAGGCGCGCTTGACGGTACCGGTTCCGGCCGTGCAGAGCCGGGCCCCGCGGTGACGGCAGACGTTGAGGAAGGCGTTCAGCTTCCCGTCCCGGCCGCGGGAGACGAGCACGCTTTCCTTGCCGATCTGGACGGTCTCGAACGAACCCGGCCCGGTGAGGTCGGCGCTGCGCACGGCGCAGAACCAGTCCGCCTCGAAGATCTTCGCCTGCTCCAGCGCGAAGATCGCCGGATCGGTGTAGGAGCTGCCGGGCAACGTGGCGAGCAGGCTCGGCGGGAGATCGATAGCGGTCACCGGCGTGGTCCTCTCCGCGGTTCAGGACGGGAGTAGTTGCGCAGAACGCGTCTTGTTGCTCACTCCGGAACAGAGTGACTGCCGCCCCGCGCGGCTGTCAACAAGTTCGGTCCGCCGGTCCCTCGATCGCCCGCCGGAACAGTGTTTCGATCTCCTCGCGGGTGGGCCGCGGGTCGGCCAGGGCGGCCTGCATCAGGAGGCCGCAGAACAACCCGGCCAGCAGCCGGCCGGTGAGGGGGTCGGTGCGGGAGCCGAAGAACGCGATCAGGGCGTCGTCCCACGCCGCGCTCGCCTTGCGCAGGGCCGGCCGGTGCAGCGCCGCGACGTACAGGTCGTACTCGACGACGGTGTCCCGGTACTGCTCGTTGATGTAGCCCATCACCAGGTCGGCCAGCGCCGCGGCGAAGTCGGCGTCCGGCGCGAGCGCCGACTCCCACTCCTTCAGCGCGTGGACGTTCTTCTCGGCCGCCTCGTGCAGGGCGACTTCCAGGAGGTCGTCCAGCGTCGCGAAGTGGTAGGTCGTCGAGCCCAGCGGCACCCCCGCGGCGGCCGCCACCGACCGGTGCGTGACGCCGTCGATCCCCCGCTGCGCGACCACCTCGATCGCCGCCTTGGCGATCCGGGCCCGCCGCTCGGGGTCGTTCGGACCGCGGCGCCGCGTCGCGCCGGGTTCGCTCTTCACCATCGAGCCCCCTTGTGGACATCTGTACATGTTTCGCGTACAAATGTACGCACTCTGGACGCCAGGCAGCCACTACCGATCCGGGAAGGGCCGCATGTTCGCTGTGCTGAACCCCGCGACCGGCGAGGTCATCGCGACCCTCGCCGAGGCGGGCCGCGCGGAGGTCGACGCCGCCGTGCACGCTGCGCGACGGGCCTTCGACGAGGGCCCGTGGCGGCGGACGACCGCCACCGAGCGCGGCGCGCTGCTGCGCCGGACCGCCGACCTCCTGGTCCGCGACCGCGAGGAGCTGGCCCGCACCGAGAGCCTCGACACCGGCAAGACGCTCGGCGAAGGCCGCATCGACATCGACGACGTGACCAACGTCTTCCGCTACTACGCCGACCTCGCCGACAAGGACGCCGGGCGGCTGGTCGACGCGGGCAGCGCGACCGTGGTCAGCCGGATCGTGCACGAACCGGTCGGGGTCTGCGCGCTCATCGCGCCGTGGAACTACCCGCTGCTCCAGATGTCCTGGAAGGTCGCGCCCGCGCTGGCCGCGGGCAACACGATGGTGCTCAAGCCCAGCGAGGTCACCCCGCTGACCACGATCAAGCTGGTCGAACTGCTCGAAGAAGCCGGGACGCCGGCCGGTGTGGTCAACCTGCTGCTCGGCGACGGCCGCGTCGGCGCGGCGATGGTCGAGCACCCGGGCGTCGACCTGGTCTCCTTCACCGGCGGCTACTCGACCGGCGAGAAGATCATGACGGCCGCCGCGAAGGGCGTCCGCCGGGTCGCCCTCGAACTCGGCGGCAAGAACCCCAACGTCGTGTTCGACGACGCCGAGTACGACACCGCCCTCGACTACGCCCTGATGGCCGCGTTCGTCCATTCCGGACAGGTCTGTTCGGCGGGCGCGCGGCTGATCGTCCAGGACGGGATCCACGACCGGTTCGTCGCGGACCTCGCCGCGCGCGCCGACCGGATCCGCGTCGGCGACCCGCTCGACCCCGCCACCGAAACGGGCGCGATCGTCTCGGCACAGCACCTCGCCAAGGTCGAGGGCTACCTCGAAAGCGCTCTCAAGGAAGGCGCCACGCTCCGCGCGGGCGGGAAGCGGCCCGAGGGACCGGAGTACGGCAACGGCTTCTTCCTGCGGCCGACCGTGTTCTCGGACTGCACCCGGGAGATGACGATCGTCCGGGAAGAGGTCTTCGGCCCGGTCGTCACCGTCGAACGCTTCGCGCACGAGGCCGACGCGATCGCGCTGGCCAACGACACCGAATACGGGCTCGCCGGGGCCGTGTGGACGTCGGACGCGTCGCGCGCCCAGCGGGTCGCCGGGGCCCTGCGCCACGGCACCGTGTGGATCAACGACTACCACCCCTACCTGCCCCAGGCGGAGTGGGGTGGTTACGGCAGATCGGGCATCGGCCGCGAACTCGGGCCGTCCGGGCTGGCCGAATACCAGGAGAGCAAGCACATCTACCAGAACATCGATCCCGTTCCGCAGCACTGGTTCAAGGGCTGAACCTTTCCCTCCCCCACCACGTGAGGACGCACGCGATGACCACTCAGGAAATACCGGCGGGCGGGGGGCCTGCTGCCGACGACTCCTCCGAACTCGAGAAGTTCGGCTACCGCCAGGAACTCGAGCGCTCGCTCGGGTCGTTCTCCAGTTTCGCCGCCGGCTTCAGCTACATCTCCATCCTGACCGGCGTGTTCCAGCTCTTCTTCTTCGGCTTCGGGTCGGGGGGCCCGGCGTTCATCTGGACCTGGCCCCTGGTCTTCATCGGCCAGCTCGCCGTCGCGCTCTGCTTCGCCGAACTGGCCGGGCAGTTCCCGCTCGCCGGCTCGGTTTACCAGTGGGCCAAGCAGATCGCCAAACCGGCGACGTCGTGGCTGGCCGGCTGGATCATGATCATCGGCGCGATCGTCACGGCGGCGGCCGTCGCGGTGGCCTACCAGATCATCCTGCCGCAGGTCTCGACCGCCTTCCAGATAGTCGGCAGTCCCGACGACGCCGGCCTGACGTCGACGCCCGGCGGCGCGCAGAACGCCATCATCCTGGCCCTGGTGCTGGTCGTGTTCGCCACGATCGTCAACATCATCGGCGTCAAGCTGATGGCGAAGATCAACAACTTCGGCGTCGCGGTCGAGCTCGGCGCGAGCGTCCTGCTGGTGATCGCGCTGGCCATCCACATCAAGCGCGGCCCCGGTCTGGTCTTCGACACGGCCGGCACCGGTGAGGGTCAGTCGTTCGGGTACCTCGGGGCGTTCCTGGTGGCGTCCCTGATGAGCGCGTACGTCTTCTACGGCTTCGACACCGCGGGCTCGCTGGCCGAGGAGACGACCCAGCCGCGGCGGCACGCGCCCCGCGCGATCCTGCGGGCGATCACCGCGGCGTTCATCGTCGGCGGGCTGATCATGCTGTTCGGCATGATGGCCGTCGGCGACCTGAGCGCCAAGGAACTCAGCACGTCCGGCATGCCCTACCTGCTGAAGAGCACCCTCGGCGAGGGGCTCGGCGACGCGTTCCTGATCTGCTCGGCGATCGCCATCACCGTCTGCTGCCTCGCCGTGCAGACCGCGGCGATCCGGATGACCTGGGCGATGGCCCGCGACGGCCGGCTGCCGTTCAGCCGCGCGATGGCGAAGGTGTCGCCGCGGTCGAAGACGCCGGTGCTGCCCGCGCTGCTCACCGGCGGCCTCACCATCGTGGTGCTGCTGATCAACCTCGGCAACCAGCGGGCGTTCTTCATCCTGACCTCGACGGCGATCATCCTGTTCTACATCCCCTACCTGATGGTCACCGGCCCGATGCTGGTGCGCCGCCTGCGCGGGCACTGGCCGCGCCCGGAGCACGGGCCGTACTTCAAGCTGGGCCGCTGGGGCACGCTGGTGAACCTGGTCGCGGTGGTCTACGGCGCCGGGATGACGATCAACCTGATCTGGCCGCGCGCCGAGGTCTACGGCTCCGACCACTGGTACTTCCAGTGGGGCGCGGTGATCGTCACCGCGCTGATCGTGATCATCGGTGCGATCATGCTGTACGTCCGGCGGCGCACGTGGGGCTCGTCCCACACGAGCCCCGAGCACATGCCCGACGCGGCCCCGGATTCCCTGCCCGGCTAGGAGGACGCATGAGTTCCGATACCTACGACTTCGTCATCGTCGGCGGTGGCTCGGCGGGCTGCGCGCTGGCGAACCGGCTCTCGGCCGACCCGGCGAACAAGGTCCTCGTGCTGGAGGCGGGCCGGTCGGACTACAAGTGGGACGTCTTCATCCACATGCCGGCCGCGCTGACGTTCCCGATCGGGTCGAAGTTCTACGACTGGGGCTACCGCAGCGAACCCGAGCCGCACATGAACCGCCGCCGCATCTACCACGCGCGCGGCAAGGTGCTCGGCGGGTCCTCCAGCATCAACGGGATGATCTTCCAGCGCGGCAACCCGATGGACTACGAGCGCTGGGGCGCCGACCCCGGGATGTCCACTTGGGACTACGCGCACTGCCTGCCGTACTTCAACCGGATGGAGAACTGCCTCGCGGATCCGCCGGACGGCAGGTGGCGCGGGCACGACGGGCCCCTCGAACTGGAACGCGGCCCGGCGTCGAACCCGTTGTTCCAGGCGTTCTTCGACGCCGCCGAGCAGGCGGGCTACCCGCGCACCGACGACGTCAACGGCTACCGGCAGGAGGGCTTCGCGGCCTTCGACCGCAACGTCCGAAAAGGACGGCGGCTGTCCGCGGCGGGAGCCTATTTGCACCCGGTGCTGGACCGGCCCAACCTGACGGTGAAGACACACGCGTTCGTGTCGCAGATCCTGTTCGACGGCACGCGCGCGGTCGGCGTCGAGTACGAGCAGGGCCGCGGCGCCCCGGCCGAGGTGTACGGCAAGGAGATCGTCCTCTGCGGCGGCGCGATCAACAGCCCGCAGCTGCTGCAGCTCTCCGGCGTCGGGAACGCCGCGGAGCTGGAGAAGCTCGGCATCGACGTCGTCAAGGACCTGCCGGGCGTCGGCGAGAACCTCCAGGATCACCTGGAGGTGTACATCCAGTACGCCTGCAAGCAGCCGGTGTCGATGCAGCCGTCGCTGGCGAAGTGGAAGCGGCCCTACATCGGCGCGCAGTGGCTGTTCCTGCGCTCCGGGCCGGCCGCCACCAACCACTTCGAGGGCGGCGGGTTCGTCCGGTCCAACGACGAGGTGAAGTACCCGAACCTGATGTTCCACTTCCTGCCGGTGGCGATCCGCTACGACGGTTCGGCGCCCACGGAAGGGCACGGCTACCAGGTGCACGTCGGCCCGATGTACGCCGACACCCGCGGCTCGGTGAAGATCACCTCGACCGACCCGCGGCAGCACCCGGCCATCAAGTTCAACTACCTGTCGACCGAGACCGACCGGAAGGAATGGGTCGAGGCCGTGCGGGTGGCGCGGAAGATCCTCAACCAGAACGCGCTGGACCCGTACAACGGCGGGGAGATCTCGCCGGGGCCGTCGGTGGAGACGGACGAGGAGATCCTCGACTGGGTCGCCAAGGACGCCGAGACCGCGCTGCACCCGTCGTGCACGACGAAGATGGGCGTGGACGACATGGCCGTCGTCGACCCGCAGACCATGCGGGTGCACGGCACCGACGGCCTGCGCGTGGTCGACGCGTCGGTGATGCCCTACATCACCAACGGCAACATCTACGCCCCGGTGATGATGACCGCCGAGAAGGCCGCCGACCTGATCCTCGGCAACACCCCGCTCGCCCCGATCAAGACGCCGTTCTACCGGCACGGGGAGAACTAGCTCCCGTGTCGTCGCGCCCGTGCCGCCATCCTCGGTACGGGCGCGTCGGCGCGCCCGGGATACCCGTTATCGGGTAACAAAAACTACCCGGGCGTACCCCCTTGACGGCGTCCTCCGCGAGACTCAGACTTTGTTGCGTATCACAGTTGATGTTCCCCCATGCGCAACATTCTCGGAGGCGTCATGATTCGCGCGTGCACGGTGGACGAGCTGCCCCCCGGTGAGTCGGTCCGGCTGCCCGGGCCGCCCGCGATCGCGGTGTTCCGCACCGAGGACGGCGAGCTGTACGCCATCGGCGACACGTGCACCCACCAGGACGCCTCCCTGGCCGACGGCTGGCTCGAGGGCTGCTTCGTCGAGTGCCCGCTGCACGCGGCCCTGTTCGACCTGCGCACGGGCCGGCCGACCTGCCTGCCGGCGAAGGACCCGGTGCGCACGTACGCCGTGGTCGTCACCGAAGGCGTCATCTATGTCCAGGACGCGGCGGACGAGGACGCCGCGTGAAGCGCATCGCGGTCGTCGGCGCGTCGCTCGCCGGGGTCCGCGCGGCGCAGGAGCTGCGCGCGCAGGGGTACGACGGCGGGATCGTGCTGATCGGCGCGGAACCGCACCTGCCCTACGACCGGCCGCCGCTGTCCAAGGGCTTCCTGGCCGGGACAGCGTCGCGGGAGTCGCTGGACCTCCTCGACACGAGTGACCTGGCTTCGCTGGCCCTGGACTTCCGGCTGGGCGTCGAGGCCACGGCGCTGGAGCCGGCCAACCGCCGCGTGGTGCTGTCGGACGGCACGTCGGTCCACGCGGACGGCGTGGTGCTCGCCACCGGCGGCCGGGCGCGCACGCTGCCGGGTTTCGAGGGCGCTTTCGTGCTGCGAACGGTCGACGACGCTCTTGCGCTGCGCGCCGCCTTGCTCCCGGGGGCGCGCGTGGTCGTGGTCGGGGCCGGGTTCATCGGGGCCGAGGTGGCCTCGACGTGCCGTTCGCTGGGCCTCGACGTGGTCGTCCTCGAGGCGCTGGAGGCGCCGTTGGCGCCGGTGCTGGGGCCGGCGCTGGCCGGGGTGTGCGCCCGGCTGCACCGCGACCACGGCACGGACCTGCGCTGCGGCGTCCAGGTCGCGGGCTTGTCCCCGGCCGGCGTCTCCCTGGCGTCCGGTGAGGTGGTCCCGGCCGACGTGGTGGTGACGGGCGTCGGGATGACCCCGGCGACGGCGTGGCTGGCCGGGTCCGGTTTGAAGGTCGGCAACGGCGTGCACACGGACGAGGGACTGGTCACCTCGCTGCCGTCCGTGGTCGCGGTGGGCGACGTGGCCCGGTACGGCGGACGGCGGCACGAGCACTGGACGAACGCGTCCGAGCAGGCGCCGGTCGCGGTGGCCAACCTGCTGGCCGGGCACACCACGCGCACCTACGTTCCCAGCGGTTACGTGTGGTCGGACCAGTATTCGGGGACACTGCAGCTGGCCGGCCACCCCCGCCCGGACGACACGCTGACGTTCGTCGAGGGCGACGCTTCGTCCCCGTCGTTCGCGGCGACGTTCACCCGCGACGGCGTGACGGTCGGGGTGTGCGCGTGGAACAACGCGAAGCTGTTCAACCGGCTGCGCCGGCCGCTCCGCCAGGCCGCCGCGGTCTGAAGTCTCAACCGGGCTTTCAAGGATACGCTTCAGGGGTATGGAGCTGAGCCTCGACGAACTCCGGGCCCTGACGCGCTGGGCGGCAGCGTGCGCGGCCCGGGTCCTGCCGTTGATCCCGGACGACCCCCGCCCAGCGGCGGCGATCACGGCGGCGCGCGAGTTCGCCGCGGGAGGCCCGCGAACGAAGGCCCTCCGCACGGCCGCATGGAGCGCACTGGCGGCCGCGGCCGAGGCCACCGACCCCGCCGCCTCAGCCGCGGCCCGCGCAGCGGTCGGCGCGGCCGGAGCGGCGTACTTGCACCCGGTGGAGTCACCGCACCAGGTGAAGCACATCGTCGGCCCGGCCCAGCAGGCGGCGTTGGCGCGCGAGCTGGCGGGCGGTTCCGCGGCGGCGGAGATCGCGTGGGCGTTGTCGGAGGTTCCGCCGGAGGTGCGGGGGATCCTGCGGAAGTTTCCGGAGGGGAAGCCGGGCAAGAGCCGCCCGGGTGAACTGCACCGGCAGCTGGAATCCGCCCTGCGTTCGGCTAACCGCTGATCTCCGGGGCCTTCTTGTCCCGAAGCATGGTGCGGACCGCGCGGACGACGTCGTCGATGCTCGACGGCGGCAGCTTGACCTGCCGGTCGGGATGGCGCTCGTCGGAGATGCCGAAGACGATCCGGCTCCGATCGCCGCTGGCGACGACCAGCTGGAACTCGTGCAGCAGCACCTTTTCGAACCGGCCGCCCGCCCCGTTCACGGGCAGGGTGCCGCCGTCCCGGATCGCCGTCAGGACCGCGACCACGTCCGCGTAGTGGTACTCGTGCGTCTCCTCCTGGAACAGCCCGGCGACGCGCAGGTCGATCACGCAGCGGTACAGGGCCAGGTGGTAGTCGGTCGGGCAGAGCGCCAGGACGGCGTACCGCGAGAACCGCCAGACCCCGTCACCGCCGACCGTCGCGCGGGACGTCGGAACCGGCCCGGTGACGACGAGCGGCTCGCGCGGCACCGAACCGGCTCCGGGCTCGGCCAACGGGTCCCAGTCCGCGGGCGCCAGCTCGAGGTCTTCGACGGTCAGGTCGAGCCGCTCCATCGCGCGCCGCCGGACCTTGGCGAGCTCGTGGTCGCGGATCTTGTCGATGATCACGTCCCGCGGCTTGGGCAGCGCCGCCTCGCAGGCGTCGCGGTAGGCCTCGTACAGCGGGAGGCCGCGCACCAAGCCGGCCCCACCGAGTGCGATGACGACGATCCCGAGCAGCCACGGACCGGCGACGGTGATCAGCACACCGAGCACGACCACCGCCGCACCGCCACCGGCGTACAGCCAGATGCGGTTCCGTTCCTCCGCGCCGGGCACCCGCGCGAAATAGCGGTCGACGAGCTCGCGGCGGTCGTCGGCGGCCTCGGACAGCGTCATCGTCCGGCCTCCCATCCCCGGTGCGCGGCCGCGAGCAGCTGCCACACCCGGTTCTCGGGGGCGCTGAGGTGGTCGACGATCCGCCGGAGCTGCTCCGGATCGGCAGCGGCCACGAGCGCGGGCACGAGGTCGGGGAGGGCGCCGCCCCGCTGCCAGCCCCGGCCCCGGTCTTCGTCGATCAGCAGCAGGAGGATCCGCGCGTGCGGCAGGAGCACCACACGCCGGAGACAGTCGCGGACGGCGGTCAGCTCGCCGTTCGACCTGACCCGGTGCGGCCGCCGGCCGCGCAGGAGCGCGAGGGCGAAGAGGAAGTCCAGCTCGGGGTCCGCGGCCGTCCGGCGCGCCTGCCCGAGCTGCGCCACGGCCGTCTCGTAGTCCTTGCGGTCCAGCGCCCGGACCCCTTCGGCCAGGTAATCGGGCTCGGCCGGCCCGTGGTGGTGCACCTCCCCCAGGTAGACGTCCCCGACGCGGCCGGCCTGGACGATATTGCCGTGCACGGTCCCGCTCACGGTGTTGCGGGTGGTCTCCCCGGGCTCTTCCATGGCCCTACAGTCGCCGGGGCACCCGGCGATGTTCCGTGGCCGGCGCGGCGGTACCCGAATTCAGCCGAACGGCCGAACGACTGAGCGTCAGAGCGCGAGATCGTCCAAATCGGACTCAAGCCGCGCCCGCCAGGTCCACCTACGCTCCCCCGTATCCACGCCCTCCGCAGGCGGTGGCCCCAACGGCAACGCCGGGTCCGTCACCCCGAACGTCACCCGGTACGCCAGCACCGACGCCGCCGTCCGGATCCACGCGTCTCCCGTTGTCCCCGACGGCGGGGCCACGCCCAGCGCGTTGCCGAACCACATCGGCAGGAGCGCGCTCGACCCCAGTGCGTCCGTGATCCGCGTTCGCAGCCGGACCTGCAGGTCGTGCCATGCCCGCTCGGCGCGCTCCAGCTGGGGCACCACCCGGGCCTCGACCGCGTCCGCCTCGCGCACCGCCAGGCGGGCCGTCTCCGCCGACGCCGTGGCCGCCGGGATCTCCTCGTCCAGCAACGTCCGGCGGCGGGTCGACAACGCCCGCAACGACGACTCCGCGTCCCCGCGCCCGCGAGAACCACGGTCCGTCGACGCCAGGACGCGCACCACCTCCAGCAGGTCGGCGTCGCACCGGGAAAGCGCCGACCCCACCGAATCCAGGTGCGCGATCTCCTCCGCGTACCGGGCCCGCTGCTCCTTCGTCACCAGTTCCTTGTGCAGGTCGTCCCACCGCGCCGCCTCCGCCGCGAGGGCGCGCGTCTCCGGGCCGACGTCGTCGAGGTCCGCCTGCGGTACTCCGTCGGCGACGCGGACCGCGCGCTCCAGAACCCTGACCTGCTGCTGCAGGCGCTCCAGCTGTCTGCCGAGACGTTCGATCCGGTCGTCCTCGCGGTCCGGGACGCCGCTCTCGAGCCGCTCGGTCAGGTCGGCGACGTCCTGGCCCAGGCGGTCGTCGGCGGCGCGCAGGCCGTCCACCGCCGCGAACAGCTCGTCGAGGTCGCGGCGTGCCGGATCCACCGGCTCGGCGTACTCCTGCGTGAACTCCGGGTCGTCGCCGTAGGTCGCGTAGCCGTGGCTCACGGGATCCGGCTTTCCCGCCACAGCAGCGCGATCGTGCCCGCGACGCCCAGCGCCGCCGCGATCGTGCAGCCGGCCGCCGCCGGCCACGGCAGCAGCGCGCCCACCAGCACCAGCGCCGTGACGCTGCCGGCCCACGCCGCCCGCGTCCGCTCGCGGATCACCGCGGCGGCCCGGCGGACCGGGGCGAACCCGATCCACGACCCCGCGCCGAACAGCGGCACCAGCACCAGCAGCCACACCGGCGAAAGCACCTCGAACAACACCAGCGCCGCGGCCACCAGCGGCACCAGCACGGGCGCGGCCGCGAACCAGACGACCGCGCGCTGGGTCGCCGCGTGCCGGGACTCCAGTTCGGCGTCGGCGAGCCGCCGCTTCGCCTCGTCGAACGCCTGCTCGGCGTCGAGCAGGCGGTGGGCCGTCGCCACCAGCTCGTCCATCGCCTCGACGTCGCCGGGCGGGGGCGCGAGCCCGTCCCGCAGGTCCTGCTTGAGCCGGGCGACGCGCCCCTCCGCCAGGTCGCGGTCGTGCTGCGCCGGAGTCGTCACGCGACCACTTTAAGTGCGACCGCCGTCACCACCGGCCAACGCGGCCGGTGAGTCGTCACAGGTCGCCGAGGGCGGTGACCGGCGACTCCACGCAGTCGGCGACGAACCGCAGGAACCCGCCGGCCGTGCCGCCGTCGCAGACGCGGTGGTCGAAGGCCAGCGTCAGCTCGCAGATCTTGCGGGCCACCAGTGCCCCGTCGACCACCCAGGGCCGGTCGATGATCCGGCCGATGCCGAGGATCGCCGCCTCCGGGTGGTTGATGATCGCGGCCGAGCCGTCGACGCCGAAGACGCCGTAGTTGTTGACCGTGAACGTGCCGCCGGTGAGGTCCGCCGGCGCGAGCCTGCCCTCCCGCGCGGTCCGGGCGCGGTCGCCGATCGCCGCCGACAGGTCCCGCGTCGACAGCGCACCGGCGTCCCGCACGACCGGCACCACCAAGCCGCGGTCGGTCTGCGCGGCGAACCCCAGGTGGATCTCGTCGAGCAGCACGATCTCGTCGCCCTCGACCCGCGAGTTCAGCTCCGGGTACCGGCGAAGGCCCGCGACGGCGAACCGCGCGATCAGCCCGAGCAGGCTCACCGGCCGGTCGGACTTGGCGTTCAGCGCCGCCCGGGCGGCGACGAGCCCGGTCGCGTCGACGTCCACCCACACCGTGGCCTCGGGGATCTCGCGCCGCGAGGTCGTCAGCTTGGCGGCGACGGCCTTGCGCACCCCGGTCAGCGGGATCCGCCTGCCGCCCCCGGCGGGCTTGCGCAGCAGCGCCTCGACGTCGGCGCGGCGGATGATCCCGTCCGGGCCGGTGCCGTCGACCTTCGCCAGGTCGATCCCGTTGTCCGCGGCCAGCTTCCGGACGAACGGCGAGATCACGCCCGGCTGCTTCGGCCGGGTGGGCGGCGTGACGCTCACCGGGCGCCGTGCGCGCTTGCGGCGCGTCGCGGGCGCGGTGCCGTAGCCGATCAGGACGTTGCCGCTCCCGGCCGACGTCGTGACGCCGGGCTCGGCGAACCCGCCGACGCTCAGCAGCGGCGCGCCGACCGGCAGCAGCTGCCCCGGCTCGCCGTGCAGCGCGGACACCACGCCGGCGAAGGGCACCGGCACCTCGACCGCCGCCTTCGCCGTCTCGACCTCGACGACGACCTGGTCGACGTCGACGGTGTCGCCGACCTTGACCCGCCAGTCCACGATCGCCGCCTCGGTCAGGCCTTCGCCGAGGTCCGGCAGCAGGAAGTCAGGCACCGGTCACCACCGGCGTGTCGGCCCACTGCAGGCGCGCGATCGTGTCGAGGATCCGGTCGACGTCCGGCAGCTGGTGGCGCTCGAGCTTCGGCGCCGGGTACGGGATGTCGAGCCCGGTGACCCGCAGGACGGGCGCGTGCAGCTGGTGGAAGCACTGCTCGGTGACGCGCGCGACGACCTCGGCGCCGTAGCCGCCGAAGCCGGCGGCCTCGTGCACGACGACCGCGCGCCCGGTGCGGCGCACCGACGCCGTCACGGTCTCGTCGTCGAACGGCGACAGCGAGCGCAGGTCGACGACCTCGACGTCCCAGCCCTCGGCGGTCGCGGCCTCGGCGGTTTCCAGCGCGGTGGCGACCATCGGGCCGTACGCGATGAGCGTGACGTCCTTGCCGTGCCGCCGGACCACGGCCTGGTCCATGGCCGGCCCGCTGCGCGTGAAGCTGACCTCTTCGCTCGACCAGTAGCGGCACTTCGGCTCGAGGAAGATCACCGGGTCGGGCGACTCGATGGCGTCGCGGAGCAGGTCGTAGGCGTCCTGCGCGGTGCCCGGCGTGACGACGCGCAGGCCCGGCGTGTGCGTGTAGTACGCCTCGCTGGAGTCGCAGTGGTGCTCGACGCCGCCGATGCCGCCGGCGTACGGGATCCGGATGACCATCGGCAGTTCCAGCGCGCCGCGCGTGCGGTTGCGCAGCTTCGCGACGTGCGAGGTGATCTGCTCGAACGCGGGGTAGGCGAAGGCGTCGAACTGCATCTCGACGACCGGGCGGAAGCCGCCCATGGCCATCCCGACGGCGAACCCGACGATGCCGGACTCGGCCAGGGGCGTGTCGAAGCAGCGGTCCTCGCCGAAGTCGGCGGTGATGCCGTCGGTGACGCGGAAGACGCCCCCGAGCGTGCCGACGTCTTCGCCGAACACGAGAACGCGGTCGTCGTCCTTGAGGGCGTCTCGCAGGGCCGCGTTGAGCGCCTGCGCCATGGTGGTCGTCATCAGGCCTCCAGTTCGGCTTCGAGAGCGGCCCGCTGCTGCTGGAGCTGGCGGGTCGGTTCGGCGTAGACGTGGTCGAACAGCGACAGCGGGTCGAGCTCGGGTTCGGCGTTGAGGGTGTCGCGGACGGACTGGGCGAACACCTCGGCTTCTTCCCGGTACCGCGCGATCTCCTGCTCGGTGAGGACGTCACCGAGGTAGGTCTCGAGCCGCTTGAGCGGGTCCGCTTCGCGCCACTTCGCGACTTCGTCGGCGTCGCGGTAGCGGGTGGCGTCGTCGGCGTTGGTGTGAGCGTCGATGCGGTAGGTGTGCGCCTCGACGAGAACGGGTCCACGGCCTTCGCGCGCGTGCTGCACAGCGTCGTCGAGGACGGCCAGGACGGCGACGGCGTCGTTGCCGTCGACCTGCTCCGAGCGCATGCCGTAGCCGATGCCCTTGTACGCCAGCGCTTCGGCGGCGCTCTGCTTCTCGAAGGGCACCGAGATGGCGAAGCGGTTGTTCTGCACGAAGAAGACGACGGGCGCCTTGAAGACGGCCGCGAAGTTGAGCGCTTCGTGGAAGTCGCCTTCGCTGGTGGCGCCGTCCCCGATGAGCGCGAGCGCGACGGCGTCTTCGCCGCGTCGCTGCATCGCGTGCGCCAGGCCGACAGCGTGCAGTGTCTGCGTCGCGAGCGGAGTGCACTGCGGCGCTACGCGCGTCTCGACGGGGTTGTAGCCGCAGTGCGCGTCGCCGCGAAGGAGCGTCAGGACTTCGCCGGGCTTCAGGCCGCGGGCGACGAGGGCGACGGAGTCGCGGTAGGTGGGGAAGAGCCAGTCGTTCGCTTCGAGCGCGAGCGCGGCGGCGACCTGGCAGGCTTCCTGCCCGGCGCTGGACGGGTAGACGGCGAGGCGGCCCTGCTTGGTGAGCGCGGTCGCCTGCACGTCGAACCGGCGGCCCAGGACCATCAGCCGGTAGGCCTCCTTGAGCCGTTCCCCGGCGGGCTCGCGATAGGCGCCGTGCCGGCCGGCACGGCTCCCGTCTTCGGCGACGAACCGCACCGGGGTCGCGGACGGCAACCGGGTCCCAGCGGCCATGACGCACACCACCTCTCGCAGACATATGATGCTGAAATGGTGGTTCTCGGCGGTGTTGTGTTCAAGGGTTGCCGGAAATGAGCGACAAACGGCCTCTCGCTGCGGGTCCCTCGGACCAAACGTCCAGCGGTGTCCTGGCTCACGGCCCGCTGGCAGGACGAACGGTCCCGACCTTGGACGAGGTCGACCGCGCGATGCTGGCGGAGCTGTCCGCGGACGGCCGCCTGGCGGTACGCGCATTGGCGGAGCGCCTGCACATCTCGCGCACGAACGCGTACGCCCGGTTGGAGCGGTTGATGGCGGAGGGGGTGATCACGGGTTTCGGCGCCCGGATCGACCCGCGCCGAGCGGGCCTGGGGACATCGGCGTACATCATGGTGACGGTGGAGCAGACGTCCTGGCGCACGATGGCGACGGACCTGCACGAGATCCCGTACGTGGACCACGTGGCCCTGGTGGGCGGCGACTTCGACATCCTGCTGCTGGTGCGGACGCCGGACAACTCGACGTTGCGGGACGTGGTGCTGGAGCGGCTGCAGGCGCTGGAGGGGGTGCGTTCGACGCGGACCTGGCTGATCTTCGAGGAGCTGCCGGGCTCGGTGCTGAGCTGAGGGGTCAATCGAGATCCTCGTACTCGGGCCGCGGTTTCCACTCCGGCGGCGCGTACGGAACGCCGTCCAGAGTGCAACCCACGAACCGGACGTCCTCACTGAAGGTCACCTCCTTGAAGTCGGTGTCCCCGCCGAACCGGACGTTGAGGAACCAGCCGTCCCTCGCGAAGGTCACCTCCACGAACCGGGCATCGCGCCCGAAGTCCACCCCCGGCAGATAAGCCGCGTCCGAGAACGCTGCACGGGCGAAGTCGGCACGGCCGTCGAACGCGGCCTCGCTGAAGATGACCTTTCCGGCGAACCGGGTCTTCTCGAACCGCGCGTCACGCCGGAACCGCGCACGGCGGAACACCGTCGCCCCCAGGAACGTGGCCTCGTCGAACCTCGCGTCGGCGAGGAACGTGACGCGGTCGAACCGGGTGCTGTCCGAGAACTCCGCTTCCGCGAACCATGCCTCCCCCTCGAAGGTCGCGTCGTCGAACCTCGTGCTTCCCCGGAACCTGATGCCCAGCAGCGACGTCTGCCCGATGAACCTGGCTCGCGCGAAGTTCGCGTTCCGCAACGAACAATCGTGGAACTTCAGATCGATCAAGACGGCTCCGCGGAGATCGAGATCGAGATCCGGCCAGTGCCGTGCCCGGTCGGACCCGGTCGGCGACAGGTGGCCGGTGAGGATCTGTTGCGCGGTCATCCGCACCTCCCGCTCCTCCAAGCAGGCGCGATACCTTTCCCGGTCGGTGTCTTCCTCCGGCGGGTCGTACGGCATGCGCAGGTAGGCACCGATCACGTTCACGATGGTCTGCCGGTGCGCCGGGTTGTCCTGCGCCAGCCGCTCCAGCGCGTAGAGGCCGGCCAGCCGGACCGGCGCCTTCTCCGCACCGAGCTGCTCGACGGCCTTGAGGTAGAGGTCGCTGATCCGCCGCTCCGCGGCATCGTGCCGGGCGTCCTCGTTGGCCTGCTCGCGCAGCAGGAGGTCGTGGCGTTTCGTGGCCAGGTCGTGCTCCGCCGTCTGCTGCCGCCGGGCGGCCAGCAGCAAGGCGATGAACCCGCCCGCACCCAGCACGATCGTGCCCACGGTCCGGACGCTCTCCAGCCGGGCCTTGTCCGCGTCCGTGCCGCGCCCGTAGAGCGACAGCAACACCCAGCACCCCGCCGCGGCAACCAGGAGCAGGGCAACCGCCGAAACGGCGATCGTCCGGTTCGAGAGCAGCCGGTTCGTCCCCTGACCATCCCCCATCCACCCAGGATCGCAGTTCCGCCGGCACATCCGGGAAGTTCACCCGGTCGGCCCCGGGAACCCCCACGCTGCGCAAATGGGCTACACCTGCACCTGCTGCGGCGAGGAACGCTGCGTGATCGGCGGACAGCACCACTTCTTCCGCGCCGAGGAACTCTGGGACAGTCCGGCACCCTGAACCTCAAGACCCACCTGCGCACGCGGCCACCGGGCGAACGGCCGCTGATCGAACTCGAACCGACCGGGCATCCCCTCGCCGAGCTCCTCCGGCACCCCTGACGAACGGGCAGAACCCCTGCCCGCAAGCACCCTTGCCCCGCCGAACCCGGGGAGCTAGACAGAACACCACGTCACCAGGTCGCCGGACGACTCTTATTTTATGTCGAGAAATAACTACCCCGAAACCTATTGACGGCGCCCCCGCGCCGCGGTGAGGATCGGCCGGTCCGCCGTTCATCGCAGAATGGACCAGACCATGGCCAGAAGATCCCGCGCGTGGTCACGTGCGCGCCGAAGTTCGCTCGTCACCCTGATGAGCCTCAGCCTGCTGGGGGCCGCGGCGCAAGCCACGCCGGCCCAAGCCGATGCCCCGGCACAGCCCGTCATCGGGCAGCCCGCCAAGGACGCGAACGGCTGCGCCAAGATCGAGAAGACCCTGCCGACCCTCGCGGACTGGCCGAAGGTCGACAGCCGGTTCAAGGGCAAGGCCGATGACGAGGCGCGCATCGCCCAGATCCTCGCGGGCATGACGCTGGAGGAAAAAGTCGGGCAGATGACGCAGCCCGAGATCACCTCGATCACCCCCGACGAGGTCAAGCAGTACGCCATCGGCTCCGTCCTCAACGGCGGCGGCGCGTGGCCCGGCGGCAACAAGCACGCCACCCAGCAGGACTGGCTGAACCTCGCCGACGCCTACTGGAACGCCTCGAAGACCAGCCGCACCAAGATCCCCGTCATCTGGGGCATCGACGCGGTGCACGGCAACAACAACGTCTACGGCGCCACCGTCTTCCCGCACAACATCGGCCTCGGCGCCGCGCACGACCCGTGCCTCGTCCGCGACGTCGCCGGCGCGACCGCGCGGCAGATCCGCGCCACCGGCCAGGACTGGGCCTTCTCGCCCACCCTCGCCGTCGTGCAGGACGACCGCTGGGGCCGCACCTACGAAGGCTTCTCCGAGGACCCGCGCATCACGCGTTCCTACGGCTTCGAGGCCATCGACGGCCTCCAGGACGGCGCCACCAAGCGCATCGGCTACAACGGCGTCATCGCCACCGCCAAGCACTTCATCGGTGACGGCGGCACGATCAAGGGCCAGGACCAGGGCGTCAACCCCTCGTCCGAAGCGGACATGATCAACATCCACGGCCAGGGCTACTACGGCGCGCTCGCCGCCGGCACCCAGACCGTCATGGTGTCGTTCAACAGCTGGACCAACGCCGACCTCGGCATCAACGAGGGCAAGCTGCACGGCAGCGACAAGGCGCTCAACCAGATCCTCAAGGGCAAGATGGGCTTCGACGGCCTGGTCGTGTCCGACTGGAACGGCATCGGCCAGGTCACCGGCTGCACGAACTCCTCGTGCCCGCAGGCGATCAACGCCGGCATCGACATCGTGATGGTGCCCGCCGACTGGAAGGCGTTCATCACCAACACGATCGCCCAGGTCCAGAGCGGACAGATCCCGATGTCGCGCATCGACGACGCCGTCACGCGCATCCTGCGCGTGAAGATCCGCGACGGCCTGTTCGAGTCGCAGAAGCCGTCCGACCGCTCCTACGCCAACTCCGACGAGGCGCTGAAGGACAACTGGCTGGCCCGCGACGCCGCGCGCGAGTCGCAGACGCTGCTGAAGAACAACGGCAACGTGCTGCCGCTGAAGCCGTCTTCGAAGGTCCTGGTCGTCGGCAAGAGCGCCGACAACATCCAGAACCAGACCGGCGGCTGGACGCTCAGCTGGCAGGGCACCGGCAACACGAACGCCGACTTCCCCAACGCCACCTCGATCCTGACCGGCATCAAGCAGGACCTCGGCGACGCGAACGTCACCTTCGACGCCACCGGCACCGTCGACCCGAAGGGCTTCGACGCGGTCATCGCCGTCATCGGCGAGACGCCGTACGCCGAGGGCGTCGGCGACCTGACCCGCAAGACCCTCGAGGCGTCGAAGCTCTACCCCGAGGACCTGGCCGTGCTGGACAAGGTCAGCGGCAAGGGCACCCCGGTCGTCACGGTGTACGTCGGCGGCCGCCCGCTGTACATGAACAAGGAGATCAACCGCTCCGACGCTTTCGTGGCGGCCTGGCTGCCCGGCACCGAGGGCGGCGGCGTGGCGGACATGCTGGTCAAGGGCAAGGACGGCAACGGCTACCAGGGCACGCTGTCGTACTCGTGGCCGAAGAGCGCGTGCCAGTCGCCGCTCAACCCGTGGTCGCCGGACTACGACCCGCTGTTCAAGCTGGGTTACGGCCTGAAGACCGGCCAGCGCGCCACGGTCGGCGTTCTGGACGAGACGCCCGGCCCGGCGGCGTGCGGCTCGACCGGCGGCGGCGGGACGGCGACCGAGGACCTGTCGATCTTCGACCGCACCGACGTCCCGCCGTACACGAGCCAGATCGGCTCGGCGGAGAACTGGGGCGGCACGGTGATCGGCCCGGACGGCACGGCGTCGCACAGCGAGATCAACGTCGTCCCGACGGACGTCAACGTCCAGGGCGACGGCCTCAAGACGACGTGGACGGGAGCGGGCGCGGCCCAGCTGTACATGCAGAACACGGCGGGCACGAACGACCTGCGCGGCTACCTGAACGCGGACGCGGCGCTGGAGTTCGACACGATCGTGCAGCAGGCCCCGGCCAACCGGACGGTGATCAGCATGCACTGCGTGTACCCGTGCTTCTCCGAGGTGAACGCGACCAAGCTGTTCACCGACCTGGCGGGCGGCGCGAAGACGACGGTGAAGATCCCGGTGTCCTGCTTCAACAACGGGCTGGACTTCGAGCACATCAACACGCCGTTCCTGGTGTACACGGACGGGAAGTTCCAGGCGTCGTTCGCAAACGTGCGCTGGGTACCCGGCGCGGCGAAGGATCCTGACGCAAGACCCTGTTCGAGTTTGACCTGATGAGCGACCGGGCCGGGAGCACAGTGCTCCCGGCCCGGTTCGTTTTCGGCCCGGTTCACGCCGGGGGTCGCCGGGCCGGCACGCCGTTCCGGTTCAGGCCGGCCCGGCGGTGGGCACACCGCCACGCCTGGGCATGGTGGGCGACGACTCGGTCCGCTCCGCCCGGCTGGTGGTCGGTGGCCTGCGGTACGGCTCGGGGACGCCTCCGACATGCCGTCCGGGGCTGGGCCGGCGGCCCGGAGGTGTGAAGATCCGGTCAGGATCGGGTGACCACCGTGTCAGGACGCCTAACCTCGGTGCCGTGTGCGCACGTGTACTGGTCGCCGAGGACGATGAGAAGCAGGCTGAAGTCCTCCGGCTCTACCTCGAAAGCGAAGGCCACTCCGTGGTGCTCGCCCCGGATGGCCGGGCTGCCCTCGACGCGGCCCGGCGGGAGCGGCCCGACCTGCTGGTTCTCGACGTCATGATGCCGAACGTCGACGGGCTCGACGTCTGCCGGATCCTGCGGCGGGAGTCCGATGTCGCCGTGCTGATGCTCACCGCCCGCGCCACCGAGGACGACCTGCTGCTCGGCCTCGACCTCGGGGCCGACGACTACCTGACCAAGCCCTACAGCCCGCGCGAGCTGATGGCGCGGGTGCGGACGCTGCTGCGGCGCACCGCCGGCCGGCGCGAACCGCCCGACACCGCGTTGCGCGCCGGTGAGCTGCGGCTCGACCCGGTGCGGCACGAGGTGTCGGTCGGCGGCCGCCCGGTCGAGACGACGCCCGGGGAGTTCCAGCTGCTGGAGACCCTCATCCGGCAGCCCGGCCGGGTGTTCACGCGACGGCAGCTGCTGGAGCTGACCCGCGGCGACGACCGGTTCGTCAGCACCCGGATCATCGACGTCCACGTGCTCAACCTGCGGAAGAAGCTCGAACCGGACCCGCAGAAGCCCGTCTACCTGCGGACCGTCTTCGGTGTCGGCTACAAGCTGACGGCGGAAAATGACACGTAGCTTCCCCCGGCGGCGCAGCCTGGTCGTCCGGCTCACCGCCGTGTCGCTGCTCATCGCGCTCGCCTCCATCGCCGCGACCGCGTGGCTCGCCGTGCAGACCACCACCCGGGCGATCCAGCAGGAGCAGGGCCAGGCGCTCTCCGGCGACGCCACGATCTACACCGAGCTGCTCGGCTTCGCCGCGGTGAACCACACGTGGGGCCAGGTCGGCCCCCGGCTGCGGACGCTGTCGGAGCAGACGGGCCGGCGGATCGTGCTGACCACCGTCGACCGCCGCGTCCTGGGCGACTCCGGCGGCGAGCCGGTCACCCTGCCGGTCAAGGCGACCGCGTCGGTCGACCCGCTGCACGTGGACCCGGTGCTGCTGCCCGAGGCCGGGACCAGCGGCATCGACCCGCGCGCGGCCGGCCCGTTCAAGCTGCCGCCGTCCGAACGCGAGACGCTCACCGCGCTGGCCACGAAGGCCGCCGCCTGCCTCGCCGTGGTCGGCCTGCCGAGCCAGGTGCGCGACTCGCCGAGCGGGCGCCCGCAGCTCACCGGGCTCGACCCGCTGTCGGCACGCTACTTCGCGAGCAAGTGCGGGCTGTACGAGCTGGCCGAGCCCACGGACACCGAGCAGGCCGCGCTCGTCAGCCTGAACGACGCGGTCAACCGCTGCTTGCAGGGCCAGGGCGGCGAGGCCGTCAAGCTCGGGCTCGACCTGGAGGTGCTCGGCGTCCCCGACCAGCGGCCCACCCAGGGCTGCCTCGACTCGGCCCGCCGCGAGCAGCTGACACCGTACGTCGCGCCGCCCGCGTTGCTCTTCACGCTCGGCCCGGGCGGCTCGCAGCTGCCGACGTTCACGCTGTCCCGGGAGAACCTGGCGCGGATCCTCGCGGTGACCGGCGGCGTGCTGCTGCTGGCCGTCGCGCTGACCGTGCTGGTCGCGACCCGGCTTTCGCGCCCGCTGCGGGCGCTGACCGAGGCGGCGCAGCAGGATCGTCCGGCGCCGGTGAAGACCCGGGACGAGGTCGGTTACCTCGCCGCCGCGTTCAACGACCTCACCGCGCGGCGGGAACGCATCGAGGAGCAGCGCAAGGCGATGGTCAGCGACATCGCGCACGAGCTGCGCAACCCCCTCAACGTCATCCGCGGCCGGCTGGAGGCCGCCGAAGACGGGCACCTGCCGTTCGACCGCGCCCTGACCGCTTCACTGCTCGAGGAGACCGTGCTGCTGCAGCACATCGTCGACGACCTGCAGGACCTCGCCGCCGCCGACGCCGGGCAGCTGCGGCTGCACCCCGAGCTGCTCGACGCGGCCGAGCTGGCCCACCACGTCGCCGCGGCGCACGCCGACCGGGCCGCCACGGGCGGCGTCACGCTCACCGTCTCGGCCGACGGCGAGACCGTGGTGGAGGCCGATCCCGTCCGGCTGCGGCAGGTGGTCGGCAACCTGGTGACCAACGCGATCCGGCACACCCCGCCGGGTGGCCGGGTGACGATCCGCGTGTCGTCCACTGTGGACGATGTGACGCTCGCCGTGGCCGACACGGGCACCGGCATCGCGGCGGCGGACCTGCCGCACGTGTTCGATCGGTTCTGGCGGGCCGAGAAGTCCCGCAGCCGCCAGACCGGCGGCAGCGGGCTGGGCCTGGCCATCGTCCGCCACCTCGTGCAGGCCCACGGCGGCACGGTGACGGTCGAGTCCGAAGTGGACACCGGGTCGACGTTCACCGTCCGGCTTCCCGCCCGCTACAGCGGCAAGCCCGCGTAGTTCTCCGCCAGCTCGGTCGCCGCGGCCTCGGACGTCACCGTGCGGCGGAGCTGGGCCAGCTGCAGCTGGGCGTCGAAGTCGTCGCCGTGGCGGTGCAGCATCGACGTCATCCACCACGAGAAGTGCGTGCAACGCCAGACCCGCCGCAGCGCCGTCTCCGAATACGCGTCCACGAGCCGGTCGTCCCCGCGGAACGACGCCGTCAGGGCGCGAGCCAGCAGCGAAACGTCCGCCACCGCCAGGTTCAGGCCCTTCGCCCCGGTCGGCGGCACGATGTGCGCCGCGTCCCCGGCGAGGTAGAGGTTGCCGTGCCGCATCGGCGTGGCGACGAAGCTGCGCATCGGCAGCACGCTCTTCTCCGTGATCGGTCCCGTTTCGAGGGTCCAGCCGGGAACGCCGAGCCGTTCGGACAGCGCCGTCCAGATCCGGTCGTCGCTCCACCGCGCGATGTCCTCGTCCGGCGCCACCTGCAGGTAGAACCGGCTGACCCGCGGCGAGCGCATGCTGTGCATCGCGAACCCGTCCGGGTGCCAGGCGTAGATCAGCTCGTCGGTCGACGGCGCGACGTCGGCCAGCACCCCCAGCCACGCGAACGGGTACGTCCGTTCCCAGACCCGCGGGGCCGGAACGGACTCCCGGCTCGGCCCGTGGAACCCGTCGCACCCGACGACGACGTCCGCCTCGATCCGCCGCGCCCTGCCGTCACCGTCCACAAAGGTCACGTACGGCTGCCCGGTGACGTCGTGCAGGGTGACGTCGGCGGCGGAGTAGTACACCGGGCGGGCCGCCTTTTCCCGCGCGGCCATGAGGTCCTTGGTCACCTCGGTCTGCCCGTAGACGGTCACCGACCGTCCGATGAGGCCGGTGAAGTCGACGTGGTGGCGCTCGCCCGGCGACTGCAGGTGGATGCCGCGGTGTTCCATGCCCTCGACGTCGAGCCGCTCGCCGAGGCCGACCTGCCGCAGCAGCTCGACCGTGCCCGCCTCGAGGATGCCCGCGCGGATCCGGGCCTGGACGTACTCCGCGGTCTGCCGTTCGAGCAGCACCGAGTCGATGCCTTCGAGTCCGAGCAGGTGGGACAGCAGCAGCCCGGCCGGGCCGGCGCCGACGATGACGACCTGGGTGCGCACTTCGACGTCCTTTCCCGCGACCGAGCCCCGAGCATCCCCCGGCGACCCCGGCGCCGACCAGAGCATTCTCATTCAGTGAGAGAGCGTCCGCGAGATGCCGCGCGCCGCCGCCCGCAGCGCCGGGATCGGCATCCGCGCGTTCCGGTCGTTGGGCACGATCACCGACAGGGCCGCGACGACGGTGTCACCGCGGCCCCGCAGCGGTACCGCGATCCCGGTCGTCTCCTCGTCGATGAACCCGGCGCAGAAGGCGTAGCCGGTGCGCCGGACGTCGGCGAGGAACCGCCGCAGCCGCGCCGGCTCGGTCAGCGTCGTGCGGCGGAACGCCTCGAGCGGACCGGACAGGACCTGTTCCTGCAGGTCGGCGGGTGCGTGGGCGAGCAGCACGAGCCCGGACGACGACGCGTGCAGCGGCAGCCGCCCGGCGACCCGCGTCACGTTGACGACCGCGCCGGGCGCCGAGAGCCGCTCGACGAACAGCACCTCGCGGTCCTCCAGCACGGCGAGCTGGGTGTGGTGCCCGACGACGGCGTGCAGGTCCTCCATGAACGGCATGGCGGCCTCACGCAGCCCGAGCGTCGGCGACGCGCGCGACGCGAGTTCCCAGAGCCGGACGCCCACGCGGATCCGACGGTCGGGGTCGCGGTGCAGCCAGCCGTGCCCGACCAGCTCGTCGACGAGCCGGGACGCCGTGGCGACGTGCAGCCCGGCGCGGTGCGCGATGTCCGTGACGCGCAGCGCCGGGGTGTCCGGCCCGAAGGCCTCGTAGATGCGGACGACACGCGTCAGCACGGAATCGCGTTTCACCACGTCAGGCAGTGTGCCCCACCGAAGCGGGGCACACCGCCCGGCGTCACGGCAGGGCGTTCAGGAACGGCTCGTGGCTGTTCTGGAACTCCCAGTTGTAGTACTTGTCCCAGTTGATCGACCAGGTCATCAGGCCCCGCAGCGCCGGCGACGTCCCGCCGCGGAGCGTGTACGAGCCGCAGCCACTGCCCTTGACCAGGCAGTTCACCGCGGTCTGGACATCGGCGGGCGAGGTGTAGCCGTTGCCGGCGCTGACCGCGGCGGGCAGGCCGATCGCGATCTGGTCGGGCCGCAGGCCGGGGAAGAACTGGCCGGTGTTCGCCACGGTGAAGCCGGCTTTGAGCATGTCGGTCATCGCGATGTGGAAGTCCGCGCCGCCCATGTTGTGGTACTGGTTGTCGAGCCCCATGACGGGGCCGGAGTTGTAGTCCTGGACGTGCAGCACGGTGAGCGAGTCCCGCAGGGCGTGGATGACGGGCAGGTAGGCGCCGGTCCGCGCGTCACCGGCGCTGGTGCCGCCGTAGAACTGGTAGCCGACCTGCACGAAGAACGTCTCCGGCGCCATGGTGAGGACGAACCCCGAGCCGTACTTGGCCTTGAGCGACTTGAGCGCGGAGATCAGGTTGACGATGACGGGCGTGGTCGGGTTCCGGAAGTCGGTGTCCCCGGCGTTGAGCGACAGCGAGTGGCCCTCGAAGTCGACGTCGAGGCCGTTGAGGCCCCACTTGTCGATGATGGCGGAGACGGAGCTGACGAACTTGTCCCGGGCCGCGGTGGTGGTCAGCTGGACCTGGCCGTTCTGCCCGCCGATGGAGATGAGGACCTTCTTGCCCTGCGCCTGCTTCGCCTTGATCGCGGCGACGAAGTCGGCATCACTCTCGACGTTCGGGCATTCGGCGGCGGTGCACCGATTGAAGCGGATGTCGCCGGAGGTGACGGAGGTCGGTTCCCCGAAGGCGAGATCGATGATGTCCCAGGCGGCGGGCACATCGGCCATCCGCACGTAGCCGGAGCCGTTGGCGAAACTGGAGTGCAGGTACCCGACGAGGGCGTGCTTGGGCAGGCCGGTGTCAACGCACCCGGAGGTGCTCCCGGTCGCGGCGGCGCTCTTCGCCGACTCCCCGGCGGAGTTGTAGGCGGCGACGGTGTAGCTGTGGGTGGTACAGGCGGCCAGGCCCCCGACGGTGGCACTGGTCCCGCTGCTCGTGGCGACGACGGTGCTGCCTTCGTAGACGCGGTACCCGGTGACGGTCCCGGCGCTCCCGCCCCAGCTCAGGGCGATGGAGCTGCTGGTGACGGACGCGATCTGCGGGGCGCCGGGAGCGCTCGGGGTGCCGGGCGTGTTCCCGCCAGGGCCGTCGAGGACGACGTCGTCGGCGTAGTAGGTACCGGCTCCGTACCAGCCGTGGAGGTAGAGCTGGGCGGAGGTCTGGGTCGCGGCGGTGGTGAAGGCGAGCTGGAGCTGGTTGTAGGCACCGGCGTTGCCGGACCAGGTCGAGGGCCCACCGGAGATCCCGAGGTAGACGGGGTTCCCCCGCACCCACGCGGAGAGCGAGTAGGTGGTGTTCGGCTGAACGGAAACGGTCTGCGAGCACTGAGCGTAGTCAGCACCGACGGGGGTACCGGCCAGGGCAAACCCCCCGGAGTGGACGGGAGTGCCGACGGCCGAGCCGTTGGCACAGGTCCAGCCGGAGAGCGAACCGGCTTCGAAGCCGGGATTGACCAGAAGGTTGGCGGCCCCGGCAGGGCCGACGGAGAGGGCAGAGAGCGCCAGCACGAGCGCGGCGAGGAGTGCGGAGAGTCGGAAACGCCTCATCGGGTCCTCCAGTCCAGGGGAGGACTCAATTGTCTGGACCAATGTGTAATTTGTCCAGACCAAAAGGTGGGTCCCGGGACGCAACTCAGCCCCGCCCGCGCGCTGCCGACCACGGGAGAACCGGCGCCGCCAGCAGAACTCAGCCCCGCACCCAACCCGTGCAACCACGGGAGAACCCGCGCCGCCCAGCAGAACTCAGCCCCGCACCCAACCCGCGCAACCACCGAAGAACCGGAGCGGCCCAGCAGAACTCAGCCCCGCACCCAACCCGCGCAACCACCGAAGAACCGGAGCGGCCCAGCAAACCTCAGCCCGACCGGCCACACCCCCCAGCCGACCCGATACGCAGCGGCATCAGCGGCCGTCAGGCCGGGTCAAGGCACGCTTTCCCGCCTTGACGCGGCCTGACGGCCGTTGAACAATCGAGCGTTCGGGCCGGCGGAGGCACCCGGTTTTCCCGCCCCCGCCCGGGCGACGATCCGAACCCGCCCAGCCAACCCCCGATCGACAACCCGGACACTGCACCACCCCACCGGAACCCGCCCGGCAGCCAAAGCCCCCCGCCACTTCCCCACCCGCCGAACATGCCGGGCGAAACCCCGCCCCCGAACCACCCTCCCCCGCGCAACCTGCCCGGCGAGAGCCACCCCAGCGGGCACATCCAGGAACAACAACCGAACCGGCCGCCCGCTCACCACCCCCACCAGCGCGAACAGCGCCCGGGTGGACGCCCGCGTACACGGTTCGTGAACCACGATCGGCCCCGCCACCCCCAGCGCCCACCGCACGATCCGCAGCCGATGCCAACCGTGCACCACGGGCCGGTACCACCGGTACGCCAGGAACCCCGGCACCACCGCCCGCAACCGCTCCCGCACCTGGTCCGAATCCAGCACCGGCACCCCGGCGACGGCGCGACGCAACATCGTCGTCTTCCCCGCCCCGGGCAACCCCGCGACAACGAGCAGGTCGCGCGGCCCGAGTTCGATGACCGTGGGCTCGCTCATGCCCACCCCAACGTCCCGCCAAAGGTAATGGTTCCTTTACCTTAAGCTCACGCAAAGTGACGGCCAACCACCCGTGCACCGAACACCACCCGCCCGGACGCGGCGCCGTCACAGCCCGTGCCAGCCGTCACCCAAGAGCCTGAAAACCCCTGCACCCCAAGGCATCCGGCACCGTCAACCGCTTCGGGTGAAGATCGGCCCACCCCCTTCCCCGCGCCCGGGAAATCCTTATCTTCGGTAGGTGACGCTCGGCTAGAACAGGGGAAACACGCCATGACCCAGTCGCTGGAACTCCCGGTCCAGGAATTCTGTCTCGATTGGACGCTCACCGGCGTCGAAGGCGCGCGGGTCGCCGTCACCGTGTCCGGGCAGGTGTCGCTGCTGGACAACAACCGGTTCTACAAGATCGACGGCGTCGTCTACGTCGCCGAGGGTGACGCGGACATCCGCGCGGTCGGGAACCCGCGGATCTCCGTGCGCCGCAACGGCGTCGAGAAGTCCGGGCGGCAGTGGGGCTGGGAGATGTGCTCGGCCCGCAAGACCCTCGGCGCGCTGAACACGATGGAGGGTTACTTCGTCCGCACCGGCTACTGGGCGCCCGCCGACCGCGCGATCCAGCTGAGCCTGTGCGCCGAACAGGGGTGGAACCGGCGCAAGAGCTACAGCCCGCACGTCACCGTCCGGATGGTCGACTGACCACTGTGGACGCCCGCCGCCGCGCGGCCGCGACGACCAGCCCGGCCGCGACGGCCCCCGCCACGGCACACCCGGCCCCGAACCCGGGCGACGGCTCGTGCACCCGCAACACGGACACGCACAGCCACACCGCGGCGCCGAACAGGACGCCCAGCACGGGCCCGCCGACGGCCGCACCCCGCCAGCGGTGGCCGTTGCGGATCGTGCGCAGCCCCGACTCGAGGTAGGCGAGGGCGAACAACGCCAGGATCAGGCTGCCCGCACCCATGGCGCTGGCGAGCGGGTGCTGGCTGGTGAGCAGCGTGAACGTCCGGGTGACGGAACCGGTGCGGACATCGGCGGTGACGGCGCCCCCGACGATCCACCGGGCGACGGCGGGCAGGGTGAGCTGCGCGGTGAAGCCGTTCCCGTCGGGCTTGGCCTCGGCGGCGGCGGACCCGAGCGGAATCCCGGCGGCGGACAGGTCGAGCGCAACGCGCCCGGGATTGCCGGGCCCGGTGAGCGTGAGCGGCTTGCTGAGATCGACCTCGACGGGGGTGGCAACGGAGGCCCCACCGAGGTTCAGCGCAGCCGGGGCATCGTGCGGCAGCCGGGCGGGGTTGAGCAGGGCGAGCACGACCAGGACGACCGCAGCCGCGGCGGCGGCCAGCCGCAGCCAGAGCACCGCGGCCTGAGAAGCGGACGCGGAATCGGCCGGGCCACCCGGCCACCCGGACCCCGCCGCCTCACCACCCGGCGCAGCACCGGACCACCCGGCGCCCGCCGCCTCGCCGCCCGGCCCGGCACCGCCGGACCACCCGGCGCCCGCCGCGTCCGCACCCGGACCGGCCTGACCACCGGCCCGCCCGGCGCCGGCCATCCCCGGCCCGCCGCCGGGCCGGCCCGGATCCGCCACCTCCGCCGGCGTCCCCACCAGCGTGGCGCCCGGGCGGGCCACCGGCCGCGTCCGGGCCTCCGCGGGCGGTGCCGTCGGCGAATTCAGGCCCGCGATCACCCGCGGTGTCAGGTGCAGCACCGGCACCCCCGACCGCTCCAGCCACCCCGGCCCGTACGCCGCCGTCGCGGCCGCGGCCAGGTCCGCCGCGAACGACTCCGCCTCCCGGTAGCGCGCGTCCAGCTCGCGGGCCAGGCTCCGCATCACCACCGCGGCGATCGGGGTCGGCACGCCCGCGATCGGGCGGGGGTCGGTGAACATGTGCTGGCGCATCATGCTGATCGCGCCGCGGGTGTTGTCGAACGGCAGGCGGCCCGACAGCAGCTCGTACAGCACCGTGCCCGCCGCGTAGACGTCCGCCGCCGGGCTCAGCGCGTTGCCCATCGCCTGCTCCGGGGCGATGTACGCCGGTGTCCCCAGGATCTCGCCGCCGTGCGTCACCAGGGTCGCGCCCTCGCTGATCACCCTGGCGATGCCGAAGTCGGCCACCTTCACCACGCCCTGCGTGCTGAACAGCAGGTTCCGCGGCTTGACGTCGAGGTGCAGCACCCCCGCCCGGTGCGCCGCGTGCAGCCCGGCCAGCATCGCCAGCCCGATCGCACACGCCTGCTCGCCGCTGACGCCGCCGCCGTGGAACCGGCTGTGCACCGTGCCGCCGTCGAGGCGTTCCATCACCAGCAGGTGCTCGCGGCCGGTGCGGACGTAGTCGTACACCGGGACGATGTGCGGGTGGTCCAGGCTGGCGAGCACCCGCGCCTCGCGGTCGAACAGCTCGCTGCTCGCCGCGTGGTTGAGCACGTCCCACGGCAGCTGCTTGATCGCGACGCTGCGCCCGAGCGTCCGGTGCACGCCGGCGAACACGACTCCCATGCCGCCTTCGCCGATCGACGCGCCGATCTCGTACTGCGGCAGGGCGGCGACCAGCTCGGCCGGTGCGCTCATCGGGTGAATTCCTGCGTGGACGGCAGCGGCAACCGGACCGTGGCGTCACTCTCCGCGACCGCCGGCGGTGCCGCCGGGTGGGGTGTCAGGTAGCCGAGCAGGAACGCGATCGCCGCGGCGCCGAGCACCACCGGGATTTCGACCGCCGGCTCGGGCGGGACCAGCCGCAGCACCGACAGGCTGATCACCGCGACCAGGCCGGTGCCGAACCCGGCGGGCAGGAACCGCAGGCCGCGGCGCCAGCGGTTGGGCGCCAGCCGGTGCCGGGCCAGCGCGAGCAGCGCGGTCAGCCAGGCCAGCACCGTCAGCACCAGCATCGCCAGGCCGAAGACGCCGTAGACCGACCAGAAGGAGCCGCGGACGTCGGCGACCGTCGTCGCTTCGCCGAGTGTGCCGCGCTGGGCGTCGAGCAGCTCGACCGACGATGGCAGCAGGCCGGTCGCCTGGCCGCTCAGGTCGCCGAGGTCGAGCACGAACGTCCGGGACACCGAGCCGCGCGCCGGCACCTCGAACGGCGCGGTCGTGTCGTAGGCGAAGAACGTCAGGGCCAGCGCGACGCCCGAGAGCCGGACGCTGCGGACCTTCACCGGCGCGGTGCCGGTGTTGGTCGCCACGACCTGCAGCTCGACCTGGTTCGCCGGGTCGACCGGGACCGTGGCGTCCTCGATCGGGCGCCGGTCGATCGACACCTGGAGCTGGAGCGAGCCGGACTCCGCCGAGGCGGGCGGCGCACCCAGCAGCACCGCGCACAAACCCAACGCAACCCCCGCCGCGATGACACGTCCCATTGGGCATCCCCTACTTGCGTTATCCGACTGGTCCGGAATGCTACAGCGAGCACACACCGGGGAGGGACGTCCCAATGCGATTCGTGGTTCGGCTGTTTTTCGGCGCCGTGGCCGGAACGTTGCTTCTGCTCGCGGCCGTGGGCACGGGTAACGCACAGGTTCCGCCGTCGGTTGGTTTGAAACCGTCGACCGGACCGGCGGGGAGTGCGTTCACCATTTCCTGGAACGGTTTCCCGGCCTGCCGGATCATCAATTTCTTCTGGGCCGGGACCGGCATCGGCTCGAAGGTGGCGCCGGCGACCAGCGGGCAGTTCCCCGCCACCGTCCCCGCCGACGCGAAGCCGGGCTCCTACACCGTGACCGCGACCTGCACGAGCCAGAAGCAGACCGCCAGCGGCACCTTCGTCGTCACCGGCACCCCCACCACCACACCCCCGCCGCCGACGACGACCACCCCGCCCCCGCCGGTGACCACGCGCCCGACCCGGCCGGGCACCACCACGACCCCGACGACGCCGGCCACCACCCCGCCGGCCACGACTTCGAGCGCGCCGCCGACCACGACCACGCCGGACACGCCCGGCGTGCCCACGACGTCGAGCACCCCGCCGAAACCCGGCGAACTGGTGCTCGACCGCCCGAGCATCAAGCCCGGCGAGACGCTCTCGGCGTCCGGGAAGGGCTGCCTGCCGGACCGGATGGTGACGCTGATGTCGGACGGCACCGAGGTCGGCTCGGCCATCACCGACGGCTCGGGCGCCTTCACCGCACCGGTCGAGTTCACCCGGATCGAGGCCGGGCGGCACACCGTGGTCGCCGAGTGCGGCGTGCGGCTGACCGGCGCCGTCGACCAGGTGATCACCCGCTCGTCCGGCGGGCAGACCGGCACGCTGGTGTTCCTCGTCTTCTTCGTCCTCGCCGGCATCACGGTGATCCGCTTCCGGTGACCCCCGGTTGACATGCAGCCAGGCGGCTGCCTATCGTGAAAGGCAGCCGGATGGCTGCATGTCTTTCGGAGAGGCGCGATGGACGAGGTGTTCAAGGCGCTGGCCGACCCCAGCCGCCGTCAGCTGCTGGACGTGCTCAACGAGCGCAACGGGCAGACCCTGCGCGAGCTGTGCGCGGGGCTGGCCATGGCGCGCCAGTCGGTCAGCAAGCACCTGGGCGTACTGGAAGCGGCGGGCTTGGTCACGACCACCTGGCGCGGCCGGGAGAAGCTGCACCACCTCGACGCCGCGCCGATCAACGCGATCGCCGAGCGCTGGATGACCCGCTACGACCGGCGGCGGGCCGGCGCGCTGGCCGACCTGAAACGAGCTTTGGAGTCCGCACCGATGAACGAATTCGCCTACACGACCTACATCAACACGACACCGGAAAAGCTCTGGCAAGCGCTTACCGATCCGGCTTTCACCCGCCAGTACTGGGGCGTTTCCTTCGAAACGGACTGGACCGCGGGCTCGCCGATGACCTGGGCCGAGCGCGGCGCGAAAACGGAACACCCCGAGCAGGTGGTCCTGGAATCGGACCCCTGTCGCAAGCTGTCGTACACCTGGCACACTTTCACGGCCGAGTGGGCGAATGCCAACCACATCGACGCGGAAACGCTCGAGAAACTGCAGCGGGAAAGCCGGACGAAAGTGACGTTCACCCTCGAACCGCAGGGCGAAATGGTGAAGCTGACGGTGCTGCACGACGGTTTCGACGACGACAGCACGACGCTGGCGATGTGCAGCCAGGGCTGGCCCGCGCTGCTGTCCAGCCTGAAGACGCTGCTCGAGACGGGCGTCCCGCTGCCGTGACCTGGCCAAACCGGTCGAACATCCCGAACGAGACAGAACTGGCACAGTGTTACGTCTGAATTCTCCCTCTTTCGTGTTCGGCCGGCTGAAGTCCGGGTGAACTTCCCTCTTTCGATCGGATCCGATGCGGTTTTCCGGGCGATAGGCTCGCATAATCCGTGACCGATGATGGTCCGATCGAGTGACGGGAGAGTGCGTGTGCCGGGGTCAGTACGTGCTCGCTGGATCGTGGGCGCGGTGGTGCTGCTCGCGGCCGGGGCGGGTGCCGTCGTGGTGTTCCTGCCGGACAGCGCGGCCGCCGGCGACCCCGAGATCGCGGTCTCGCGTTCGGCGTGCGGCACCGGCTGGGCGGACCCGAAGGCCGGGCCGCAGACCTTCCGCCTGCACAACACCGGGTCGGTGACCGCCGAGGTCGACCTGATCGACCCGGCGACCGGCGTGGTCTACGGCGAGGTCGAGGGCCTCGGCCCGGCGACGACCCGGCCGCTGCAGGTCAACCTGGGCAACGGCAGCTACGCGTTCCGCTGCCTGCCCGAGGACGCGGCGGCGATCGTCGGCCCGGCCGTGCAGGTCACCGGCGGCGCCGAGCGCACCGGCCCGGGCGTCGCCCCGGTGACGCGCGACGACCTCCTGGGCCCGCTCAAGGCCTACCAGCAGCACGTCACGACGGGGCTCGCCGAGCTGGTCGCGAACACGGGCGCGCTGAAGGACCGGGTCCACGGCGGCGACCGCGCGGCGAGCCAGGCGGCCTGGCTGACGGCCCACCTGACGTACGAGCGGCTCGGAGCGGCGTACGACGCGTTCGGCGACTCCGACAGCGCCCTCAACGGAACGGCCGACGGCCTCCCCGCCGGCCCGGCCGACCCGGGTTTCACCGGCTTCCACCGCCTGGAGCAGGGCCTGTGGCACGGCGAGGACCTGGGCGCGCTCGCCGCGGTCGCCGACCAGCTCGACACCGACGCCCACGCGCTGCAGACGTCCTTCGGCAGCAGCCAGGTCGACGGAAACGACCTGGCCCTGCGCGCGCACGAGATCATGGAGAACACGCTGCAGTTCGAACTGACGGCCCGCACCGACTACGGCAGCGGCACGAACCTGGCCACGGCCCGAGCCAACCTCGACGGCACCCGCGCGGTGCTCGAGGTGCTGCGGCCGCTGCTGGCGCCGAGGTACCCGGACCTGTCCAAGGTGGACAGCTGGCTGAACCGGACCCAGGCGGCGCTGGACGCGGCGCACCGAGCGGACGGAACGTGGGTCCGGCCGGCGGAGCTGAGCCGGCCGGAGCGCCAGAAGCTGAACGCGGACGTGAGCGAGCTGACGGAGCTGCTGGCCCCGATCGCGGCGATCGCCGAGCCGAGGAGGACCTCGTGACCGGCCTCCCCCGTCGTTCCTTCCTCCGCCGGGCCGCCATGGGCGCCGGTCTCACCGTTGCTGCCGGGGCCGGGCTCGGGGCCTCCTCCGCCGTCACCGACAGCACCTCGCCCGTTCCCTTCCACGGCAGGAACCAGGCCGCCATCCTGCGCAAGCCGCCCACCCAGACCGTCGTCGCCTCCTTCGACTCCGTCGCCTCGTCCAAAGCCGAGCTCGCCGACCTCTTCCGCGCCGTCACCGAGCGGGCCCGGTTCCTCACCTCCGGCGGGGCCCCGGCCTCGCTCGGCATCACCGCGCCGCCCGCCGATTCCGGGGTGCTCGGGCCCGTCGTGCCCGGCGGCGACCTCGGTGTCATCTTCGGTGTCGGCGCCAGCCTGTTCGACGACCGGTACGGGCTCGCGAAGCTCAAGCCCGCCAAGCTGAAGCCGATGACGACGTTCCCGGACGACGCCCTCGACCCCGCCCAGTGCCACGGCGACCTCAGCCTCGTCCTCTCCGCCAACTCCACCGACACCGTCCTGCACGCGCTGCGGGACATCACCCGCGCCACCCGGGGCGGGATGCAGCTGCGCTGGAAGCTCAACGGCTTCAGCTCGCCGCCGCGGCCGGAGGGCACGCCCCGGAACCTGATGGGCTTCAAGGACGGAACCGCGAACCCCACCGGGTCCGAAGTGGACAGTCTGGTGTGGACGACCGGCGAACCCGCGTGGACCGCCGGCGGCAGTTACCAGGTGGTCCGGCTGATCCGGATGCTGGTGGAGTTCTGGGACCGGGTTTCGCTGGCCGAACAGGAGAACATGTTCGGCCGCCGCCGCGACACCGGCGCCCCGCTCGACGGCACCGCCGAGACCGACGTCCCCCGCTACGCCGACGATCCCATCGGCACCGTCATCCCGCTGACCAGCCACATCCGGAAGGCCAACCCGCGCACGCCGGAGACGGCCGCCAGCCGGATCCTGCGCCGCGCCGTCAACTACGACCGGGGCGTCGACAGCAACGGCAACCTGGACATGGGCCTGCTCTTCGTCTGCTACCAGCAGGACCTCGAGCGCCAGTTCGAAGCGGTCCAGACGCGGCTGGCCGGCGAACCCCTGACCGACTACATCTCCCCGTTCGGCGGCGGCTACTTCTTCGCGCTGCCGGGCGTCACCGGCCCGGACGACCACTTCGGTCGATCCCTGCTCTCCTGAGCCGCTCTCGAAACATCTCCGCCCCACCACGAAAGGAATCCACAGTGGACACCAGAACCCGCCGGCGACGGCGTGGCCTGCTCGGCGCCGGGGCCTTCGCCTCGGTGGCCGTCCTGGCCGTCGTCACCGGCTCCGCGGCGAGCACCGCGGAAGCCCAGCCGCTGCACCCGTTCCCCGCGCAGTGGATCCCCACGGCGACCCCGATCAAGCACGTCGTGGTGATCTTCGGCGAGAACATCTCGTTCGACCACTACTTCGGCACCTACCCGGACGCGGCCGGCACCGACGGCACCCCGTTCACCGCCGCGCACGGCACCCCGAAGGTCAACGGCCTCGACCACAAGCTGCTGACCGCCAACCCGAACGCGTACAACCCGAAGCGGCTGACGCACGAGCAGGCGATGACCTGCGACCAGAACCACAACTACGGCGCCGAGCAGGCCGCGTTCGACGGCGGCAAGATGGACAAGTTCGTCGAGAAGACCGAGACGGACAAATGCACCGGCCAGCCGATCCTGTTCGGCGAGCCCGGCCTGGTGATGGACTACTACGACGGCAACACCGTCACGGGCATGTGGAACTACGCCCAGCACTACGCGATGAACGACAACTCGTTCAACACCGTCTTCGGCCCGTCGACGCCGGGCGCGCTCAACCTGATCTCGGGCCAGACGCACGGCGCCCAGGCGGTCGACCCGGTGACGCACAAGCCGGTCAGCGACGCCTACGCGGTGCAGTCGCCGGACTCCACCGGCGTCGGCACGGTCATCAACGACCCGGACCCGGCGTGGGACGACTGCTCGGACAAGAACCACACGAGCACGGACAACCTGGCCACCATGCACGGCCGCAACGTCGGTGACCTGCTCAACCAGCGCCACGTGACGTGGGGCTGGTTCCAGGGCGGCTTCCGCCCGACCGGCGAGGCCGGTGGCTACGCGGTGTGCGGCCAGAAGCACACGAACGTGGGCGGCAACGCGGTCGTCGACTACAGCCCGCACCACGAGCCGTTCCAGTACTACCCGTCGACGGCGAACCCGAAGCACCTGCCGCCGTCGTCGGTGCACGCGATCGGCCAGACCGACCGCGCGAACCACCAGTACGACATCAGCGACTTCGACGACGCGCTGCGGGCCGGCTCGATGCCCGCGGTCAGCTTCCTGAAGGCCCCGGAGTACCAGGACGGCCACGCCGGCTACTCGGACCCGCTGGACGAGCAGCAGTTCGTGGTCAGCGAGATCAACAAGATCCAGCAGTCCCCCGACTGGCGCTCGACGGCGGTCGTGCTGGCCTACGACGACTCGGACGGCTGGTACGACCACCAGAAGTCCCCGATCCTCAACGGTTCCCACGACGCCGCGCAGGACCAGCCGGTCTGCACGGCCAAGGCGACGACGGTGGGCGCGTACGCGGACCGCTGCGGCTACGGCCCGCGGCTGCCGCTGCTGGTGGTCTCGCCGTTCAGCAAGGTGAACCACGTCGACCACACGCTGACGGACCAGACCTCGGTGCTGAAGTTCATCGAGGACAACTGGTTCGCCGGCCGCATCGGCGACTCGTCGTTCGACGCGCGCGCGGGGTCGTTGAACGGGATGTTCGACTTCTGGTGGCCGAAGGCCCGGAAGGTGACGCTCGACCCGAAGTCCGGAGCGGTCACGCACAGCTGAGTCCGGGGGGCGGGTCCGGCACGGTCCGGGCCCGCCCCGCCGCTCAGGCGGCCGGCTGTTCGTCCAGGTCCCGCAACGCCGCCCGCACCTTGTCGGCGGTCTTGGCGACTTCGGCACCGGCGGCGACCAGGTCGGCCAGGAGTTCCCGGTACTCGCCGGCCGCGGCACCGGCGTCGAGGAGCCCCAGTTTCGTCCGGCACAGGATGAGACGCTGCCTGGCCCGCAGGATGTCCACGTGCTTGGCGTCTTCCAGGGTGGCCAGCCAGGTGGCGTGACACTCCTCGAGCACGGCCAGCGCATCCTCGAACCGCTCGTGCTCCATCAGGAAGACCGTCAGGTGCCAGGACATCGCCCGGCTCACGGTGTCCTCGGGCGCATGCCGCTCGCGGCAGGTTCCGACCAGCTCGCGCAGTTCACGCTCGGCGCGCTCGACGTCGCCCCGCAGCCGGGCGATGCGCCGCCGGAGCTGCAGCACGGCGTTCCCGAACGGCCCGAACTCGTCGCGGTACCCCGCGAGCAGGTCTTCGTACCGCCGGACGCCCTCCTCGTCGGAGATTTCCCCGAGCTGCAGCTGGAGCCCGGCGGCATGCCGGGCGGCGAGCAGTTCGCTGCTCGCCTTGCGTTCCGGAAGGGCCGCCAGGAGATCCTGGTACTCACGGCACTTGGCGAGCGCTTCCGCCGGGCGGTCCAGGTCTTCCAGCAGCAGTACGAAGGCCCACAACAACTTGCGCAGCGAGTCCGCGCCGGTCGCACCCCGTTCGCGGTACCGAGTCTCGAGCTCGTCGAGGCAGCGCACCGCCGCCTCCGGGTTCCCGGCGCGCGTGTGGGCATGGGCGATGGCAACCACCAGTTGCCGGTGGTGGTTTTCGCGCAGCTCGTGCTTTTCGCCCCACGCCAGGGCGGAAAAGCCGGCCAGCGCCCGTTCGGCGCCGACTTCCGCCAGCTCGACCTGCAGCCTGATGATCTTCGACCGGCTGATGAGCAGGTCGCGGTCGTCGGCGGGAAGCACCTGCGATTCCGCGCGAACGCAGTCGTGGTAGACGTCGAGAGCCGCTCTGGGCCGGCTCACCCGTTCCAGGCAGCGGGCGTGGTTCCAGAGAGCCGTGCGGGTGCGCAAGTGCGCCGAACCGAACGCCTGCTCGCTTTGCTCCACGACGATGCGCGCTTCCCGCTCCGCGGCGACGTTCCGGTTCTGCCCCAGGAACATCGAGGTGAGCTTTTCGCGGATCTCGAGCTCCCACCAGGGGTCTTCGGCCGCCACGTCGGCGACTTCCGCCAGCAGCGCGCGGAACCCCTGCTCGGCCTCGTCCGTCCGCTCGGTGTCCCCCTGCAGCACGGCGTGGTCGAAGCGCAGGGCGAACTTGAGGTCACCGGATGCCTCGACGGCTCGGGCGTGCAGTTCGAGGCCGTCCGCTTCCCGGCCCTGCTCGATCAGGTTCCTGGCGAGCGCCCGCAGGGTCGTCCGGAACTGGTCGGTCCCCTCCAGCCCCGCCGTCCGGAGCCGGCCGAGGATCTCGCGGTACTCGCGTTCCGCCTCCGGCAGCCGTCCGAGCAGGCCCATCACCTCGGCGACCTCGATCCGCGCGGCCGGCGGCGTGGCCCGCCGGTCGTACCCCTGCAGCACCTGTTCCAGGTCGGCGTCGGGGGCACCACGCCGGATGAGGGCCCGGGCCAGCCGGGCCGTCCACATGATCGTGTAGTGGTCCGGCTCGCCGAGCAGGCGCCGGCAGTCGTTCACCACCGCACGCAGCAGCTCTTCGGCCTCGTCCCCGCGATCCAGCGCGAAGAGGATGGAGACGAGTTCGCCCTGCGACACGAGTGTGTAGGGGTCCGCCGGACCGAAGAGTTCCGCACGCCGTGCCGCCACCCTCCGCATCTCCCGCAGGCCCACCGCCTTGCCCAGGGTCTCCGAAAGGGCGCCCGCCAGCTGGTGGTCCGTGATGAGGGTGTCGGGGTCGTCCGGGCCGAGCACCGCCACCTGCCGGGCCAGGATGTCCGTGAACTCCCGCACCAGCCGGTCGTTCGAAGCCGCCCCGCTGAGCAGGGCGCGGTGGCGGGCCGCGAGCCGGACCGGGTGGTTTTCCGGCAGCGCCAGGGCCCGGTTCAGCACGAGGTCGCCGTAGGCCGTCGCGCCGTCGAAGGTGCCCGAAAACGACATGTACGCGTACCCGCGCACCCCGGCCCGCAGCACCTCCACGAGCAGGTCCTCGTCCGTGCCGGGCACGACGGCCACCAGCGCGGCCACGTGCGGCAGGACGAGCCGCCACCAGTTCCAGTTCGCCGGTGACTCCGGCGCGGGCTCGGCCGCCTTGGTGATCAGCCGCGCTGCCGCCCGCCAGGTGCTTCGCTGCTCCGCCGGCGGCAGTTTGAGCAGCCGGCTCCGGGTGGCTTCCAGGACCAGCCGGTGGCCGACGACGACGCAGCTGGTGGCCAGGACGTCCGCGTCCGTCCCCTGGCTTCGCGGCACCGCCAGCAGCAGGAGGTCCACGAGCGCCTCCAGCGCCCGTTCGAGGTCGTCCACCGACGGCGCGCCCGGCTCGTCCTGCACCAGCAGCTCGGCGGGAAGCGGCGCCGGCGCGAAGCAGGAGATCAACCGCATCAGCGGACGTGCTTGAGTGATTCCCTGGCTGTCGAGGAGATCGAGGTTCATCTCCCAGGTGCGGCTGATCAGCACGCGGTGCAGGCGTTCGAGGCGGTCGGTTTCGCTCGGCCGCGGCAGGCCTTCGTCGAGCAGGTCCGTGCCGATGTCACCGAGGGCCTGGCGGTAGGCGGCGAAGGTGGCGATGCGGGCCGGCCCGCGCAGCAGGCCCGCCCCGCGCGCGGTGCGGCCGAGGTAGCTCCCCGCCGAGCGCAGCGCCAGCGGCAGGCCGCCGAGCCGTTCGGCGAGGGCCTGCGCCTGCGCCCGGTCACCGGCGTGGCCGGCGAGATCGACGAGGACGTCGGCGGCGTCCTCGTCGGCCAGCACGCCGATCTGGTGCCGCTCGGCCTGGCTGCCCCAGACCTCCGGGTTGCCGACCCGGGACGTCAGCAGCGTGGTCCCGGAGCGGCTCGGCCGGACCCACCCCGTCCCGTCGCCGGGATTTGCGCCGGGCGCGGCCAGGATGTCGGGCTCGTCGGCGTTGTCGACCACGAGCAGCCACGGCCGGCGCGCGGCATCGAGGTGCCGCCACAGCAGGTCCATCACGGCGGCCCGGCCCGTCCACGGCTGCTCCAGCTCGTCGGCGGGGACGCCCAGCTCCCGGGCGATCTCCCGCATGCCTGCCGTGAGCCCACCGCGTTCGGCGGCCGACACCCAGTACACCGGGCAGTCGGCCTCCCGGGCCAGCCGGGCCGTCTCCAGGGCGATGGTCGTCTTGCCGCAGCCGCCAAGACCGTGCAGGACCTGCAACATCGGCTTCGGCTCGGCCACCAGCCCGGTCAGGTGGGCGAGTATCGCGTCCCGGCCCCGCACCCGGGCCGGGAGGGTGCCCGTGGGCGGCCTGATCGAAGCCCCGGGCGGCCGGGCGACGACGGCTTCGCGCTGCTCCGGTTCGTCGGCGACCGAGCCGCCCAGCGACTTTCCGGCGTCTTCCGCTGCTTGCCAGATCCGGTACCACTCGGCGTCCGGCTCGACGTCGCAGGTCCTCAGGAGGATCTGGGTCGTGCGCCAGGTCGGCACGATCTTCCCGCTCAGGGCGTTCGAAACGGTCGACTTGGCCAGTCGCGCGTGTTCGGCCAGTACCCCGAGCACCGTGTAGCCGGCGTCGGCCATGGCCCGGCGCAGCCCGTGCGCGAGCTCCTGCATCGCGGGCGGGGCGTTCGGGTCCACCGGGTCGAGTCTGTTGCCCTTCACCAATCCCGCCCTCGCCTGTTCGCCGCCGAACGTCGAACGAACGCCCGGCCCGGCCGCCGGCGCGCCGCGTTCGGCGAACGTTCGGCGAACGCCCCGAACAACGCCCGTTGCCCGTACTCCGGATACATCGCTACCCGAACGAAGGATGTGACCGGCATGGGAATCCGTGACCACCTCGAAATCGCGGCGCAGGCACTCGCCTGCCTGGACCTCGCCGTCAAGCTCGGCTCGGCGAGCACCCGGCTGTGGCGGGCCCGCCGCCGGAAACGCGCTCGCCGGCGATCCTGAGAGGCATGGCCGCCGCGGCCGTGGGGGGGTAGTGATGAATTTGAAGATGAAGCAGAAGAAAAAATCCCCCAGAGACGGCGCGAGCGGCGCGGAGAGCAGCAACCCCGCACGCACCGAGACCCCG
>NZ_JBEXKX010000053.1:0-54396 GCF_040609695.1 Amycolatopsis sp. NPDC004625 | reverse complement strand
GGGCCCCCGCGCCCCGCCCCGCCCCCGCCGGGGTCGCCGGCGGGGTTCTCAGCTGAGACCCTACGCCCCACCCCCCCCACCCCCCCCCACCCCGGCGCCGCTCCCACCTCACGCCTTCCGGGAATCCCCATGCACAGACGCATCCTCGCCGCCGCCTTGGCCGTCGCCGCCGTGAGCGCCGCGGCCTGCGGTACCGACACCCCCGCTCCTGCCGCCCGCGGTGACACGCTCACCGTCTGGCTGATGAACGGTGACCTCAGCGACAAGGCCACCGCGGCGATCAACGCCGCCTTCGAAAAGGCCACCGGTGCCAAGGTCACCGTGCAGATCCAGGAATGGGACAACATCAACACGAAGATCAGCACCGCACTGGCCCAGGACACCACGCCGGACGTCATCGAGATCGGCAACACCGACGTCCCGCTGTTCGCCGCCAACGGCGCGCTGACCGACCTCAACCCGCACCGCGACGAACTCGCCGCGGGCCAGAGCTGGCTGCCCGGCCTGGCCGGACCGGCCACTGTGGACGGACACCTGTACGCCGCGCCGCTGTTCGCCGGGAACCGGGCGGTGATCTACGACAAGCAGGTCTGGGCCGACGCCGGCGTCACCGCCCCGCCGAAGACCTTCGCCGAGCTCACCGCCGACCTGGACAAGATCAAGGCCAAGCACCCCGCGCCCGACTACTCGGCCTTCCACTTCCCCGGCCGGTACTGGTTCGGCGCGCTGCAGTTCGTCTGGGACGCCGGCGGGCAGATCGCCACCCAGAAGGACGGGAAGTGGACCGGCGCCCTCGAAAGCCCGGAGGCGCTCAAGGGCCTGCAGGCGTGGAAGGACTTCCAGAACGCCTACTCCTCCCCCGCGTCCCGCAACGTCGACACCAAGTCCCCCGACCAGGCCGCCATCTTCTCCTCCGGCGGCGCGGCGGCGATCCTCGACACGAGCGTCAACACCGTGCTCAAGAACAAGCCCGAGCTGAAGGACCGGCTCGGCACCTTCCCGTTCCCGAGCGCCAGCCCCGGGAAGACGCAGCCGGTGTTCCTCGGCGGCTCCGACCTCGCCGTCGCCGCCAAGAGCCGCAACCAGGACCTCGCGCTGGCCTACCTGAAAGCGGCGGCCGACCCCGCCGTGCAACGGGACGCCGTCTCCGGCATCGACGGCTGGACGCCGGTCTCCACCGAGCTGATCGACCGGATCACCCCCGCCCTGCCGCCGCTCAACGCGGCTTTCGCGACCGCGGCGAAGACCAGCGTGGCCACCCCCGCCGCCCCCGGCTGGGCGACCATCGAGAGCGACAAGTCGATCAACACGTTCTTCGCCGACATCGCCACCGGGCGCCGGCCGGTCGCCGACGCGGCCCGGGAGTTCGACGCCCACCTGACCGAGGCCCTGGGCGCCCGCTGACCGGCGGGGTGGCCCGGCCGACCGCCGTCCCCGCCGGGCCACCCCGCCCCTGTCCCGCGAAGGAGACCCCCTGTGCTGCTCGAAAAGGCACGCACCCGGGAAAGAACGCGACGCCCGGCCCTGCTCCCGTACGGCCTGCTCCTGCCCGCCACCGTGCTGCTCGGGCTCGTGCTCGGCTACCCGCTCGTCCGGCTGGTGGTCATTTCGCTGCAGGAGTTCGGCCTGCGGTCCCTGTTCACCGGCAAGACGGGCTTCGCCGGCCTGGACAACTACACCGCCGTGCTCGCCGACCCCCAGCTGCTCCCGGTCCTCGCACGCAGCGTCGGGTTCTGCGCCGCGCTGGTGACCGGGACGCTGGTGATCGGGTTCGCCGTCGCCCTCTTGCTGCAGCGCCTGGGCCGCGGGATGCGCACGGCGGTGACGCTGTGCCTGATCGCGGCGTGGGCGCTGCCGAACGTGGCGTCCACTCTGGTCTGGCAGTGGCTCTTCCAGCCGGGCTACGGCGTGGTGAACTGGCTGCTGACCCGCCTCGGCTTCGGGGACCTCACCCAGCACGACTGGACGACCACCCCGGCGTCGGCGTTCACCCTCGTCTGGCTGCTCGTCGTGTGGCAGTCGGTCCCGTTCGTCGCGCTCACCCTGCACGCCGGCCTGACGCAGATCCCGCGGTCCTACTACGAAGCCGCGGCGCTCGACGGCGCCGGGCCGTGGCGGGTGCACCGCACGATCACCTTCCCCTTCCTGCAGCCGATCCTCGGCCTGGTCACCATCCTCTCGGTCATCTGGGACTTCACCGTGTTCAACCAGATCTGGATCCTCACCCAGGGCGGCCCCGGCGGCGGGACGACGACGCTGGGCATCTGGACGTTCACCCGCGCCTTCAGCCGCAACGACTTCGGCCAGGGCGCGGCGATCGCCGTCGTCTCGGTCGCGCTGCTGGTCGGCCTGACCGCGGTGTACGTGCGCCGGCTCGTCCGGTCCGGGGAGGACCTGTGATCCGGCGGATCGGCCGCAACGCGGCCGCCACCGTCTTCTGTCTCGTGTGGATCTTCCCGGTCTACTGGATGGTGCTCACGGCGTTCAAGCCCGCCGGCCGGATCCTCCGGCCCACACCGGAGTTCCTGCCCGTCGACGTCACCCTGGACAACTTCGCCGGCGCGCTCGCCAAGCCCGGGTTCGTCCAGGACCTGCTCAACAGCGTGGTGGTGGTCGTCGCCGTCGTCGCACTGTCCATCGTGGTCGCTTTCCTGGCCGCGACGGCGTTGACGCGCTTCCGGTTCTTCGGGCGCCGCAGCTTCCTGATCGGCGTGCTGGTGCTGCAGATGGTGCCGGTGCCCGCCCTGGTCATCCCGCTGTTCCTCGGCCTGAAGAGCGCGCACCTGCTGGACACGCTCGCCGGGCTGATCCTGACGTACGTGGCGCTCGTGCTGCCGTTCACGATCTGGACGTTGCGCGGGTTCCTGCACGGCATCCCGGTCGAACTGGAGGAGGCGGCGATGGTCGACGGCGCGACGCGGGGGCGCGTGCTGCGCTCGGTCCTGCTGCCCCTGGTCCTGCCCGGGCTGATCGCGACCAGCGTGTTCGCCTTCATCACCGCGTGGAACGACTTCCTGTTCGCCTACGTGATCATGAAGGACAGCTCGGGCTACACGCTGCCGGTCTGGCTGGTCTCGTTCAGCACCAGCACGGGCACCGACTACGGCGGGCTCATCGCCGCGTCGACGCTGTTCGCGCTGCCCGTCGTCGTCTTCTTCGCGCTCGTGCAGCGCCACCTGGTCGAAGGCATGACCGCGGGCGCGGTGAAGGGCTGATGCTCATCCCCTTCCCCGCGCGGCTGACCCGCCGCGCCGGTTCCTGCGTGCCCACCGGAATCCTGGCCGGCCCCGGCACCCGGGGCCCGGCCCGGCTGCTCGCCGCGTACACCGGCCTGCCGCTTGTCCACAACGGACCGGTCATCCGGCTCGCGCTGAGGCCGGGGCTCGGGCCGGAAGAGTACACTTTGGACGTCACCCCCGAGCACGCGCTGCTCGCCGCGTCCACGGAGGCGGGCCTGCTCGCCGGGGTGCAGACGATCCGCCAGCTGTCCCCGCGGCTGCCGTGCCTGACGATCCGCGACGCGCCCCGGCTGCCCTGGCGCGGGGTGCTGCTCGACGTCGCCCGCCACTTCATGCCGCTGGAGTTCCTGCGCGAGTTCGTCGACCTGCTGGCCCTGCACAAGTACAACGTGCTCCACCTGCACCTCACCGACGACCAGGGCTGGCGGATCGAGATCGACGGCTGGCCGCGGCTCACCGGGATCGGCGCCTGGCGGGCCGAATCGATGGTCGGGCCCGCGGGCAGCGACGTCTTCGACGGCGTGCCCCACGGCGGGTTCTACACCCGGCGGGACCTGCGCGAGCTGGTCGCCTTCGCCGCCGGACGCGGCGTGCGGATCGTGCCGGAGATCGACCTGCCCGGCCACGTGCGCGCGGCCCTGGCCGCCTACCCGTCGCTGGGCAACCGGCCGTCGGTGACGCTGCCGGTGTGGACGGAATGGGGCATCAGCCCGGACATCCTCGGCGTCCACGAGGGCGTGTTCGCCTTCTGCCGGGACGTGCTCACCCAGGTCGCGGACGTCTTCCCGGCGCCGTACCTGCACATCGGCGGCGACGAATGCCCGACCACGCAGTGGGAAACCAGCCCGGACGCGCAGGCCACCGCCGCCCGGCTCGGGGTGCCCCCCGCCGAACTGCACCCGTGGTTCCTCGGCCGGCTGCACGACATCGTCGCGGGCCTGGGCCGGCAGGCGGTGTGCTGGGACGAAACCGGCCACAGCGCGGGCCGCCTGCCCGCGGACCTGGTCGTCACGGCGTGGCGCGACGCCGCCCACGGCGCGCTCGCCGTCGCCCGCGGCCACCGGGTCGTCATGGCCCCGCACACGGCGACGTACTTCGACTACCGGCAGAGCGAGGACCCCGGCGAGCCCCCGCGCGAGCCCGTGACGACGCTGGAGGACGTCTACCGCTTCGATCCCCTGGCGGGCGGGCTCCCGGTCGCCGGCGAGACCGGGCCGGGCATCCTCGGCACCCAGGCCCAGCTGTGGACCGAGCACGCGCCGACCCCCGACCACGTGCGGCACCTGGCCTTCCCGCGGCTGTGCGCGCTGGCCGAGCGGGCGTGGTCGCCACCGGGCCGCGGTTATGCTGACTTCCACCGGCGCCTGACCGGCCACCTCGGCCGGCTGCGCGCGCTGGGAGCCCTGCCGAAGGAGCGCGTCCGGTTCGCCGGCGCGCTCGGAGTACCCGGAAAGACGATGCCTTGACCGCTGCGCCCTCCTCGGGGGCTTCACCCCAGGCCGGGAGCTCCACGAGCCCCCGAGAAGAAGCGGTGACATCCGGCGCTTCGCCCCGAGCCGCGGGCTCCGCCACCCGGACCCCCCGAGAAGCAGCAGTGTCACCCGGGGCTTCGCCCCGAGCCGCGGGCTCCGCCACCCGGACCCCCCGAGAAGCAGCAGTGTCACCCGGGCCTTCGCCCCGAGCCGGGGGCTCCGCCACGCCCACCGTCAAGCGCGACCGCGTCCGGCGGCACCTGCTGAAGGTGATCGAAAACGCCGGCCCCGGCACCGGCCTGGCCTCCGAACGCGACCTGGCCGCCGAGCTGGGCGTCTCCCGGCCGACCGTCCGGGCCGCCATCGACGAGCTGACCCGCACCGGGCTGCTCGTGCGCCAGCGCGGCCGCGGCACGTTCACCAGCCCGCACAAGGTGACCCAGGAACTCGCGACCGGGCTGGCGGTGCCGCCCGCGGAAGGCCACTGGACCAGCCGGGTGGTCGCGTTCGCGGTTTCGCCGGCCCCCCGGTCGCTGGCCGCCGAGCTGGACCTCGAACCGGACACCCCGGTACTGCGCGTCACCCGGGTCCGGGACGTCGACGACGAGCCGATCGCGATCGAAAACCTGGCGCTGCCCGCCTCCCTCGTCCCCGGTCTGCACCCGGCGGACCTCGAGACGGGCAACTTCTACCGGCTGCTGCGGGAACGCTTCGGGATCGCCGTGCAGGACGCGGTGCAGACGATCGAACCGGCGGTCACCAACCCGGACCAGGCCGAGCTCCTCGAAATCGCCGTGTACGCCCCGATCCTGCACATCGAACGGCTCACCCGGGACACCACGGGCCGGATCGTCGAACTGACCCGGTCGGTCTACCGCGGCGACCGCTACCGCATCACCTCGAAACTCCGCTTCGACGCCGAATCCGGTTAGCTTCCGGTAAATAAATCTTCACCGACGGCCGGAAACGCGCGTTCTTAGCCTGCCCTCGTTACTCGAAAGAGTGAAACGTGACCGGCATCCGGGTGACGTCCACAGGGAAACCCCCTCGTCACAGCACGTACCCACCCCGGTGAAACACCATCGAATTGCGCTGTTCGCTTCACCTTTTCGGCGCCCGGGTGAGAACACTTCAACCACGTTGCCGACGCGGCATAGGATTTTCCTTCGGCCGGGAAATCGTTTCCCGCCGCATTCCGAGAATCGAGGACCAACCATGCGAAGACGCATGCTGGGGGCCGCCTTGCCCCTGGTGCTCGCCGCGGCCACCGCCGTCCCGCTGCCCGCGGCCGCCGACCCCGCCCCGGTCTCCGCGCTGACGAAGTCCGTGCAGGGCACCGGTTCCCCCGCCGACCACGGCGCGACCGCGAACTGGGTGATCGGCTACGACGACCACGCCACCACGACCGGTGCCGCCACCATCACCGACGCCGTCGGGGCGGGCCAGGCCTACCAGTCCGGTTCGCTGCACGCGCCGCCCGGCTGGACGCCGCAGTGGTCCACCGACGGCAGCACGTTCACCGGCACCGAACCGGCGTCCGGCGTCACCGCGGTCCGCGCGACGAACCCCGCCGCCGGCCCCGACGCGACCCAGCTGTCCGGCGCCCTCACCCCGCCCGTGCAGGCGGTCACCACCGCCACCGGCGGCGACGGCTTCTCCCCGATCCTGTACCGCACCGCGGGCGGCGCGCTGCAGGCGTGGAACATCTACCACCACCTGGGGGCCACCTCGCCGAAGGTGGTCTGCACCGATCTCGCCTCCGGGGCGCGCTGCCCGGGCGGCCCGTGGCCGAAGGTGCTCAACACCGCACCCGGCCCGCTCGGCACCCTGGGGGCCGGGGACATCGCCAGCACCATGGTCGAGCAGTACGTCCGCGACCCCGCGGCACCCGCGAAGGTCTACTACCCCGCCGTCACCGCGTCGTCCGTCGGCGTGGCCTGCCTCGACATGGCTGCCGCGGCCAACTGCGGGTACTGGCCGCTGGCCACCCTCGGCGGGTCACCGCCGGTGAACAGCATCACCGGGTTCGTGGAGACCGGGGGCAACCTCTACGGCCTGATCAGCAGCGGCGCGGTGACCTGCTGGACCATCGCGACGCAGAGCGCCTGCGGCGGCCAGCCGTACGCGCCGATCACGCCGGCCGCCAACCAGCCGTACGTCTACGGCGCGCTGACCCCGGTGGCGGGCAAGGTGTTCGCGTCGACGTCGAACCCGGGCACCGGGCAGCAGCCGGCGCTGGGCTGCTTCGACCCGGCGACGGCCGGTGCCTGTGCCGGCTGGGCCGCTTCGCGGCCGACGGGACCGGCGGGCAATTTCAACTACAACGCCTACACGGCGTTCAGCACGACCGGGGCCCCGGTGGGCGCGTGCGCGTCGACGACCGGCGGCACCAACGTCACGACGTGCTACGCCCTCGACGGTTCGGCGCTGCCCGCCCCGCCGGGCGCGGCCGCGCTGCCGAACGGGACGTACGTCTTCGACCCCGAGGTCGTCACCGACCCGGGCGGTCACCTGCGCAGCTACCTCCCCGTCTGGAACGGCGGGATCGCGGGGGCCACCGTGTGCCACGACTGGACGACGGGGGCGGCGTGCGCGGGATTGCCGGCGCTGATCACCCACCCGACGGTGAACGGCGGCGCCACCCGGGACTACGGCTACGCGTACGACCCACCGTCGGGCTGCCTGATCGGCTTGGGCGACGCGGGTGTCCTGTTCTCCATGGACCCGGCCACCGGCTCGACGCCGTGCGTCCGCTCCGGCGGGCAGGTGACCCTGCGCCCGGGTGACTTCTACTGCGACGGCGGAAGCCACGTCCAGGGCTACACCTCGGCGCGGCTGACGGGCGTCGACCTGGCGAACGTCGACTTCGCGGCCTCACGCGTGACCGTGGTCGACCAGGACGGCGCCGTGGTGCCGACCGCGGGCTTCGCCCCGGACGGCTCGGTCGACCTGACCGGGGTGTCGGTGACGGCGCACCCGCAGATCACCGTGACGACCACGCTGGTCCTGCACAGCGCGGCCGGCTTCAGCGGATCGCTGGTGGTCGACTTCACGGGCGACGCACCGCAGCTGTGCTTCCACACGAAGATCTCGGCGGACTGCACGGTGACCTCGGTGGCGAACACGGCGACGGGCACGGACTCGACGGGTTCGTTCACGTCCAACACGGTGACGCTCCCGGTGGCACCGGGCGCGACGTGCACGCCGAAGGTGACGGTGGAGAAGGAGATCTGCACGGCGATCCACCCGGCCCAGTGCGGCCCGGGCGGCGCGGGTCCGTGGGCGAAACAGGCCCCGGTGGGCCTGCTCGGGGTGCTCGCGGCCTCGGCGTACTGGCGGATCACGGTGACGAACCAGGGTCCGGTGGGGATCACGTCGGCCCAGGTGCTGGACACGGTGGAGCCGTCGTGCCAGACGGGTCCGTTCAGTCTGCAGGCGGGTGAGACGAAGCAGGTGTACTGCGCGACGTACGCGTTGCTGAGCCTGTTCCCGATCACGAACAAGGCGAAGGTGAGCTACGTGCCGGTGAACGTCCCGCCGGGGACGCCACCGTCCACAACGGACTGGTCGTCGGCGAAGGCGTGTTCGCTGCTGTGCAGCCTGTAGGGAGGTGAAGTGACGGCCCGCGGGGGCACTCCCCGCGGGCCGTCGTCACACCGCGACGGCGTCTTCCGCGACCGTCTCCGCCGGCTTCGGGCCCACCGCCGGGGCCAGCAGCACCGCGCACAGCGGGACCGCCATCGCGATCGCCGCCACCACGAACACCGGGAACAGGAACGAGAACACCTCCACCCCCGCCGGGTCCGGGGCGGTCATGTCCATGTTCATCCGGACCGCCGCCATGCCCGTGTAGTGCATGCCCGTCACCGCCGCGCCCATCACGAACCCCGCCAGCAGGCGCAGCGAAAGCCGGTCCAGGAACACCGCGAACCACAGCGCCGCCGTGGCCGCCACCACCGCGATCACCACCGACAGCGCCACCAGGCCGCCGTCGTAGCCGAAGTCGCCCTTCACCCGCAGCGCCGACATTCCCGTGTAGTGCATGACGTTCACCGCCAGGCCGGTGACCACGCCGCCGAGGGCCAGGCGCCACCAGCCGAACTTCGCGCGGCCGCCCACCACCAGCAGGCCGGCGAACACCGCCGTCACCGAAAGGACCGCCGACAGCACCGTGCGGAAGATGTCGTAGCGGACCGGCATGCCCGGGGTGCTGAAGCCGAGCATCGCGACGAAGTGCATCAGCCAGATGCCGACGCCGCCGATCGAGACCGCCGCCAGCACCAGCCACCGCAGGCGGTGGCGGGGATCGGCCGCGTAGCGGGCCTGCACCGCGCACGCCAGCCCGAGCGCGCAGCCGACCACCGACGTCAGGTACGCCAGCACCAGCAGCCAGTGCCCCAGCGCGAAATGCTCCATCGCGATGTCCTCTCTACAGGTCGCGCAGCCCGTGCAGCACGCGTTCCATCAGGTCGTGGCGCTCGTCCCAGGTGGCGGTGTCCGACAGCGTGTCCCGGACGATCACCAGGCTGTCCTGCATCAGGTCCGACACGAGCACGCGGACCACGCCGAGCGGCAGCGCCAGCAGCGCGGCGATCTCCATCAGCGACCGCGGCCGGATGCACAGTTCGAGGACCTCCGCCTGCGCGCTCGACGTCAGGTAAGCGGCCTCCGCCCGGCCGTCCCCGGTGGTCTCGACCAGCGCTTCGACGGCGATCTCGACCGCCGGTGCCGTCCGGCCTTCGGTCCACGCGTAGGGGCGGGCCAGTGCCGCGCTGCGGCGCGGCTCGTCCCCCGGCGGGTCGTCGATCACCGGTGGTCCTGGGCCACCGGTATCTCGCGCGCGGGCACGTCGACCTTCTGCCCCACCCGCTCGACCAGCATCGTCATCTCGTAGCCGACCAGCCCGATGTCGCAGCCGGTCGAGGCGAGCACGACCAGGTTCGAGCCGTCGCCGACGCTCATCAGCAGCAGGAACCCCTGCTCCATCTCGATCACCGACTGCACCACCCGCCCGGCGGTGAACAGCTCGGCGGTGCCGAGCGACAGGCTGGACAGCCCGGCCGCGATGGCCGCGAGCTGGTCGGCGCGCTCGCGGGGCAGCGCGTCGTCGGCGGCCACCAGCAGGCCGTCGGCGGAGACCAGCACGGCGTGCGCGATCCCCGACACGTCCTGGACGAACCCGTTGACCAGCCAGTTCAGCGTCGCCGTCCGTTCGGGCGCGACGGCGGGACCGGGCAGCGTCCCGCTGAGGGACCGGGACGGCGGTGCGGGGTGTCGAGCGTGCAGTTCCGTCATCGCGGATCCACTTCGTCCTTTCCGGGTTGATCGGCGCGGGCCGCAGTCTCCTGCCGCGCCGCGCGCATGCCCTGGTAGTGCCGGGAGAGACTGCTGCGCACGGCGGCGGCGTCGCGGAACGGCGCCCCTCCGGACGGTTCCCGCACGCGCGGGACGACCGCCCCGGGAGCGAGCTGCGCCCCCGGCCGCCGGGTGGGCAGCCCGGCATCGGTGAGCCGCTGCGCGGCGGCGGGCTGGAGAGCGCTTTCGGCGGCCTGCCGCATGCGGTCGGCGGGGGTGTCCCAGCTGCCGACTACGGCGGCGGTTCCGGCCGGCTCCGGGAGCCCGGCGGCGCGGTGCTGCGGCGGGGTTTCGGCGAGGGCGGGTGCCGCCGGCGGCTCCGCGAGGGGGATGCGGTCCGCCGGAGCCGATGTTTCTTCGGCTGGGTCCGCCGGAATCGCCCGGTGGGCTCCGGAGGTTTCGCTCGCCGGCTCGGCCGGCGTGACCTGATCGGCCGGGACCGCGCCGGTCTCGGCGGCCGACGGCCACCGAACGGGCGGGATTTCCCCCGGCGTGGCCCGATCGGCCGCGGGCGGTTCGGCTGTGACCGGCCGTTCCACCGGTGGCGTCACGCCGTTGCGCCGGACCACCGGCTTGACCGCCGGCTCGGTGAACCAGCTCGTCACCACCTGCTCGAAGATCGGCGTCGATGCCTGCGCCGGGACCTCCGGGGCCTCCGGGGAACGCGGGTGACCGTTGCGGGACGGCAGGCGGCCCGCGCCGATCGGGCGGGCCAGGTCCGCCAGCACCAGCGCGCCCGGGACGTGGACGCTCGCCGTCACGCCCGCGTGGCGGGCCGCCGTTCCCGTGGCGCGCAGCCGGACCGTCACCCCGTGCAGGGCCGCCAGCCTGCCCACCACGAACAACCCCATCCGGCGGGTCGTCTCCGGGCCCACCGTGCCGGCCGCCGCCAGGCGGTCGTTCACCGCCGCCAGTTCCGCCGGGGTCATGCCCAGGCCCTGGTCGACGACCTCGATCAGCAGCCCGCCGACGGCGCCGCGGTCGGCCGTGAGGGCCACCTTGTGCTCCGGCGGGGAAAACCGCGTCGCGTTCTCCAGCAGCTCCGCGAGGATGTGCACCACGTCCGCCGCCGCCTCCGGCTGGACCGCGCCGCGGGGCGCGTTGCCCATGGCCACCCGGCGGTAGTCCTTGACCTCCGAGGTCGCCGCGCGCAGCAGGTCGCGCGCCGGCACCGGCTCGCGGCCGTGGCGGACCGGGCGGCCGCCCGCCAGGACGTGCAGGTTCTCGCCGTTGCGGCGCAGGCGGGTCGCGATGTGGTCGATGCGGAACAGCTCGTCGAGCCGCCGCGGGTTCTGCTCGCCCGCCTCGAGGTCCTCGATGATCGACAGCTGCTGCTCGACCAGCGACTGGCTGCGCCGCGACAGCGTCATGAACATCTCGCTGACCTGCTTGCGCAGCTCGGCCTGCTCGACGGCGAGCCGGACCGCCTGCCGGTGCATGTCGTCGAACGCCCGCGCCAGCTGCCCGATCTCCTCCTCCGTCCGGACGCCGGAGTCGGGCACCTGCCGCCAGTCGACGTCGTGGCCCTCCCGGACCTGCCGGACGGTCTCCGGCAGCTGCTCGTTCGCCGCGCGCAGGGCGGCCGCGCGCAGCCGGCGCACGGGTGTGACCAGCGACCGCACCACCAGCAGCGCGATCGCGAGCGCGCCGAGCAGCGCGCCCAGGACCAGGGCGGTGTCCCGCAGGGAGTCCGACCTCGCGTCGTCGGCGGCCGCCGACACGTTCGCCGCCAGCTGCCCCGCGACGTCGTTCAGCACGGCGGTGACGCCCGCGGCTTCGGCGGTGATCGAGGGCAGCAGCGACGCGAGCGGGCGGCCGCCGCCCGGTTCCTGCAGGGCGTCGAGCCGGCTGTCGGCGGCGCCGGTCGCCGCGGCGAACTTCGCCAGCTGGGCGCCGGTCAGCTGGTGCTCCGCCTGTTCGGCGAGGACCTCCTGCTCGGCGGCGGTCTGGATGACGGCCGGGCGCAGGGAAGCGTCGTCGGGGCTGGTCTGCGCGGCCCGCCGGTAGGTCTCTTCGGTGGCCAGTTCACCACGCAGGTGCACCAGCAGCCGGGTGGTCTCCGCGCCGGCGGCGTCGGACGGGACGAACGCGGGCACGAGGTCGCCCAGGGTGGAGATGATGTCGTTGTAGCCGGCGGCCTTCGTGCGGACGTCGCCACCACCGGCGCCGGCCGCGCGGATCCCGGCGAGCTTGCCCAGCGCGGTGTTGAGCGCCCGGCCGGTGTCCGCGGCCAGCGGCGCGAAGCCGGTGTCGCGCTGGACCGCGGCCACCTTCGCGTCGACCGCCGCGGTCAGCGTGTCCGGCGCGCCCGCCGGGACCGCGACCGCGGCGACCATCTCCTCGCCCAGCGACGCGGTCAGGTCGATCGTGTCGCGCAGCACCGGCAGCCGGTCGCGGGCCGCGCTGAGCGCGGTCGCCCGGTCGAGTTCGCCCTGGATCCGCAGGTCCGCGAGCGCCACCGCGACCAGGACCGGCAGCAGCAGGACGACGCTGATCTTGGTGCGGACGCTCCAGTGCGCCGGCCACCACGCGGCGTCCGCCGGGCGGCGGGGCGTGGCTCTGCTTTCGTGCATGGCGGAATCGCTCGATTTCCCAGCCGCGCGCACGGCTGACGTCGAACTCGGACAGGACGCGGATCCCCAGGGAAGACGTGGCGTTGATCAGGCCGACCAGCAGAAGACATCACGTCCGGCGTCCTTGTCAACCCTGCGCGGCGGCGTTTCGGAACGCGCGGATCGAATTGTTTCCGCGGTTCACGGATTGTGTTCCCGTGGTCGCTGCTTGCACACCGTTCAACCACGTTGGCCCAGCTCCCGGGCGTACTGGGCGGTAAACCAAGCCCGGCTCACCGCTGGCGGCAGAATTACCCACGGCAGTCGCCGGGGCGAATTCGGCCATTGTTCGAATGGTGTGTTATTAATTCTCGCCGCGCCCGGGTGGGGTCACGGGCACGGGGTGCGGCAGAATCCCGGCCGTGACCGATGTGGACCTGGACACCGGCGCCGCGCACGGCAAGCGCGTCGGCTGGGTGGAGCTGTACTTCGACCTGGTCTTCGTGTTCGCGGTGGGCCAGGTGGCGCACAGCATCGTCGCGGACCCGCACTGGGGGCGCATCGCCGGCGCGCTGGGGCTGTTCGCCACGCTGTGGTGGACGTGGATCGGCTTCGCCGTGCTCTACAACCGCCGCGGGGACGACAGCCGCGTGGCCGACCGGCTGTTCGTGCTGGCCGGCACCCTTCCGTGCGCGATCGCCGCCACCCAGGTGCACCACGTCTTCGAGGGACACCCCACGGTCTTCGTGGCGGCCATGGCCGGCGTCCGCGTGATCCTGGCGGCGGCCCACCGGTGGCCCGTGCGGCCCGGCCTGGACCAGCGCCGGATCAGCACGGGGTACGCGATTTCCGCGGTGCTGTTCGCGGTCTCGGCGGTGGTGCCCCACGGCTGGGGGCTCTGGACGGTCGCCCTGCTCCAGGAGGCCGGGTTCCTGCTCCTCGGCGGCCGGCGCCGGGGCGCGCGCGGGGAGCGGCCGAGCGCCCAGGAGCGGCGGCGGGCGATGTTCGACGGGCCCCGCGACCCGAACCTGGCCGTCGACTCCGGCCACCTCGCCGAACGCTTCGGGCTGTTCATGATCCTGCTGCTCGGCGAGCTGGTGATCACCGTCGGCACGGCCGCGCTCGAGCGCCCGGCCGACGACTTCGCCTACTGGGCGGCCATGGCCGGCGGCCTGGTCCTCGCCGGCGCGCTGTGGTGGCTGTACTTCACCTCGGCCGCGGAGCTGTCGGAGAAGATGCTCGGGCTCTCCGGCGGCAACCCCGCGCTCGCCTATTCGCTGTACGCGGGCGGCCACCTGACACCGGCGTTCGCACTGCTGCTCGTCGCGGCGGGGCTGAACCTGTCCCTGCACGATTCCCCGCCGGCCGCGGCGGTCTGGCTGCTGACGGCGGGCCTGACGGTGTACATCGCCGGCACCCGCGTCTTCGCGGCCGACCCCGGCCGCTGGTACCAGCGGGCGGCGCGGATCGCGTCACTGGTGGTCACGGTCAACCTGGCCCACCTCGCCCGGATCCTGCCGACCCCGGCGGTGGTCGTGGTGGTCGCGGTGTGGGGCGTCGGCATGACGGCGGTCAGCACGGTGGTGCGCCGCCGGGCGATCGAGCGGCTCGGGGACAACCCGTTGGCGTTCCTGCGCAACCGCAACGCATCGGCGCGGTGACCGCTCGGGGGTTGGCCCGCCGGTACTCCTCGGCGGGATGCCGCCCCCGTCGGACCGTAGGGAAACTGGCGCCGGGATACCCGATCGACCCACGGCCAAACTTTTTTCCGCCGACCTTAGTTTGCGCGACGCAACGATGAACGCGAATCCCTTTCGTCCGCTTCGAGCGCCCCGGCAAACCCCTCGAAAGCGGCAATCGCGGCGGCGCGTGCGGCCGGGTCGAGACGGCCGAGGACGTCCGCCAGCACCCGGCGGCGGTCGCGGTCGACCCGGTCCACCAGCTGCCGCCCGGCCGCGGCCGGAGCCAGCAGCGTCTCCCGCCGGTTGAGCGGGTTGGGGGCCTTTTCCAGCAGGTTCAGCGCGACCAGCCGATCACACGCCCGGGTGACCGAGGACGGATTGAGCGCCAGTTCGCGCGCCACCCGGCCCATGGTGACCGGGGTCCGGTCGACCACCACCCGCAGCGCGCGGAACTGGGTCAGGGTCAGCCGCTCGGTGTTCCGCTCGACGGTGACGTCGGCGATCATCACCATCGCCCGCAACACCGCCAGCGCCGCGTCGGTGCCGTCTTGCTCCCGCCACGTTTGCGTCACGCAAGTATGATAGACGGCGAAAGCGGGTACAGCGATTCGTGAGCGCCGACGGCGACCCACGAAAGGAGGCGTCCGCGCCGGTGAAACCGGATCCCGGGCACGTCGAGGCCACGGCCCTGCGCGACTACGTCGAGACCGTCGCCGAGCTGCTGCGTGTCGAACCGGCTGCGTCGTGGAGCGAACACGGCAGCCCGTCGACCGCCTACATCGCCCTGGCCGCCCGGCACGCGGGCCGGTTCCTGATGCTGCAGTGGACCGACCGTGGCGGGTGGTGCCTGGCCGTGGAACCGGACGGCGCGGAAGAGCCGGCCGTCCTGGCCCGGTGGCCCGAGCCGGTGCGGCCGCGGCCCGCCGTGGTGGCCCGCCGGGTGCACGAGGCGCTCACCGAAGCGGCATCGCACGCCAAAGGGAGTACTCATGAGCCAGACAGTCGGTGACTACCTGCTCCAGCGCCTGCGCGAGTGGGGCGTCGAGCAGGTCTTCGCCTACCCGGGTGACGGCATCAACGGGATCGTCGCCTCGTTCGGCAAGGCGGACAACCAGCCGCGGTTCGTGCAGGCCCGGCACGAGGAGATGGCCGCCTTCTCGGCCGTCGGCTACGCGAAGTTCAGCGGCAAGGTCGGCGTGTGCCTGGCCACCTCGGGCCCGGGCGCGATCCACCTGCTCAACGGCCTCTACGACGCCAAGCTCGACCACGTCCCGGTGGTCGCGATCGTCGGGCAGACCGCCCGCAGCGCGATGGGCGGCAGCTACCAGCAGGAGGTCGACCTGCAGGCGCTCTACAAGGACGTCGCCAGCGAATACCTCGTCGAGGTCAACGTCGCCGAGCAGCTGCCGAACGCGCTCGACCGGGCCATCCGGACGGCCGAGTCGTCCCGCTGCCCGACCGCCCTGATCATCCCCGCCGACCTGCAGGAGGAGCCGTACTCCCCGCCGCAGCACGCGTTCAAGCAGGTGCCGTCCAGCCCGCCGGGCACGGCGTGGTCCCGGGCGGTCCCCGCGGAGGCGGACATCGAGGCGGCGGCCGAGGTGCTGAACGCGGGTGAAAAGGTGGCCGTCCTGATCGGCCAGGGTGCGCGCGGCGCGGCCGAGGAGGTCCGCGAAGTCGCCGAGATCACCGGCGCGGGCGTGGCGAAGGCGTTGCTGGGCAAGGACGTCCTGCCCGACGACCTGCCGTGGGTGACCGGCTCGATCGGGCTGCTCGGCACCCGGCCGAGCTACGAGATGATGCGCGACTGCGACACGCTGCTGATCGTCGGCTCGAACTTCCCGTACAGCCAGTTCCTGCCGGACTTCGGGCAGGCGCGCGCGGTGCAGATCGACCTGGACGGCCGGTTCATCGGGATGCGCTACCCGACCGAGGTCAACCTCGTCGGGGACAGCGCGGGCACCCTGCGCGCCCTGCTGCCGCGGCTGAAGAGCAAGCCGGACCGGTCGTGGCGCGAGACGATCGAGAAGAACGTCGGGTCCTGGTGGGACACCGTCGAGAAGGAAGCCGCCGTCGACGCGCAGCCGGTGAACCCGATGGCGGTCGTGTCCGAGCTGTCGAAGCGGATCCCGGAGAACGCGATCGTCACCGCGGACTCCGGCTCCTCCACCAACTGGTACGCGCGCAACCTGCGCATCCGCGGCGACATCCGCGGGTCGCTCTCGGGCACGCTGGCCACGATGGGCCCGGGCGTGCCGTACGCCATCGGGGCCAAGTTCGCGCACCCCGACCGGCCGGTGATCGCCCTGGTCGGCGACGGCGCCATGCAGATGAACGGCCTCGCCGAGCTGATCACCGTCGCCCGTTACCAGCACCTCTGGAGCGACCCGCGCTGCGTGATCTGCGTCTTCCACAACAACGACCTCAACCAGGTCACGTGGGAGCTGCGCGCGATGGGCGGGGCGCCGAAGTTCGAGGAGTCCCAGAGCCTGCCGGACGTCGACTACGCCGGGTTCGCGCTGTCACTGGGGCTCGCGGCCGTCACGGTGGACAAGCCGGACCAGCTGGCCTCGGCCTGGGACACCGTGCTCACCGCGGGCAAGCCGGCCGTGCTGGACGTCCGCTGCGACCCGGACGTGCCGCCGATCCCGCCGCACGCCACCTTCGAACAGGTGAAGTCGGCCGCCCAGGCCGTCCTCAAGGGCGACCCCGACGCGTTCCACCTCGTCGCCCAGGGCGTCAAGACGAAGCTGCAGGAGTTCCTGCCCGGGAAGAACCGATGACGACGATCGAACGGGTCGGCGCCCGGGCCTACCGGGTGCCGACCCCGGCGCCCGAGGCCGACGGCACGCTGGCCTGGGACGCCACCACGATCGTCGTCGTGCACGCCGAAGCCGGCGGGATCCGCGGGCTGGGCTGGACCTACGCCGACGCGGCCTGCGTGCCGCTCGTCGAAGGCGTGCTCGCGGACGCCGTCCGCGGCCGGCCGGTGCTCGACGTGCCCGCCTGCTGGGCCGCGATGCAGCACGCGATCCGCAACCTCGGCCGGCCGGGCCTGGTCTCGTGCGCGATGTCGGCCGTCGACATCGCGTTGTGGGACGCCGCGGCCCGGTCGCTCGGGCTGCCGGTGAGCCGGCTGCTCGGCCGGGTGCACGACGAGGTCGCGGTGTACGGCAGCGGCGGCTTCACCACGCTCTCCGACGACGAGCTGGCCGCGCAGCTGGACCACTGGGTCCGGCAGCAGCGCATTCCGCGCGTGAAGATCAAGATCGGCGAGTCGCCGGACCGCGATCTCGCCCGGGTCGCGCTGGCCCGCAACGCGATCGGCGACGACACGGCGCTGTACGTCGACGCCAACGGTGCCTACTCCCCCGGCCGGGCGCGCCGCGTCGCCGAGCGGCTGACGGAGTACGGCGTCACGTGGTTCGAAGAACCGGTTTCGAGCGACGACCTGCCCGGGCTGGCGGCGACGCGCTTCCCCGGCGGCCCGGACATCGCCGCCGGGGAGTACGGCTACGACCTGCCCTGTTTCGCGCGCCTGCTGCCGGTGGTCGACTGCCTGCAGGTCGACGTCACCCGCTGCGGCGGGTTCACCGAATGGCGGCGGGCCACCGCCCTCGCCGCGGCGGCCGGCCGGGACGTCTCGGCGCACTGCGCGCCGAACCTCTCCGCGCACGCCGCCGCGGCCACCCAGAACTTCCGGCACATCGAGTGGTTCGCCGACCACGACCGGATCGAGCGGCTCTTCTTCGCCGGCTGCCTCGACCCGGACGGCGGAACCGTGGCTCCGGCGATGGCCGCGCCCGGGCACGGGCTCACGTTACGGCCCGAGGCCGCGGCCGAGTACGCACTCTGAAGGAGGATCCGCGATGGGACCCGTTCAGCTCCCCGATCCGGTGGTGCGCCACGCGGAGCACGAGGAGGTCGACACCGGCGCGCTCGCCGCGGCGCTGCGCGAGCGCGTCGACGGCGAAGTGCGGTTCGACCGCGGCTCGCGCGCGGCGTACTCGACCGACGCGTCCAACTTCCGGCAGGTCCCCCTGGGCGTCGTGCTGCCCCGGACGCCGGAGGACGCGGTGGCGGCGCTGGCGGTGGCGCGGGAGTTCCGGGCGCCGGTGCTGTCGCGCGGCGGCGGCACCAGCCTCGCCGGCCAGTGCACCAACACCGCCGTCGTGCTCGACTTTTCGAAGTACTGCCACCGGCTGGAGTCGGTCGACGCGGACGCCCGGACCTGCGTGGTGCAGCCGGGCATCGTGCTCGACGAGCTGAACCGGCAGCTCGCGGACACCGGCCTGCGGTTCGGGCCGGAACCGGCGACGCACATGAACTGCACGCTCGGCGGGATGATCGGGAACAACTCCTGCGGCGCCACGGCCCAGCGGACCGGCAAGGTGGTCGACAACATCGCCCGCCTCGAAGTCGTCACCTACGACGGAACCCGGTTCTGGTGCGGGGAAACGACCGACGAGGAGTACGCGGCGATCGAGCGGCACGGCGATCCGCGGGCGGCGATCCACCGGCAGCTGCGGCGGCTGCGCGACGAGTACGCCGAGGAGATCCGCCGCCGGTACCCGGACATCCCGCGGCGCGTCTCCGGCTACAACCTGGATTCCCTGCTGCCGGAGCACCACTTCGACGTCGCCGGGCTGCTCGTCGGCAGCGAGTCCACTTTGGTCACCGTGCTGCGGGCGGAGCTGGAGCTCGTCCCGGTGCTGCCGGAGCGGACGCTCGTCGTGCTCGGCTACCGGGACATCGCCACCGCCGCGGACGCCGTGCCCGCCGTCCTCCCGCACGAGCCGGTCGCCCTCGAAGGCGTCGACCACAAGCTGATCCGGGACCAGCAGATCAAGGACATGAACCCGGAGGCGCTCGGCGAACTGCCGGAAGGGCGCGCGTTCCTGATGGTGCAGTTCGCCGCCGGCACGCACGAGGAAGCCGAGCAGCAGGCGCACAAGCTGCTCGACGCCCTGCACGACACCGAGCACGAGGCCGACGTCGCGTTCCTCGACGACCCCGCCCGCGAACAGGAGCTCTGGCAGGTCCGCGAAGCCGGGCTCGGCGCGACCGCGCACCTGCCGGGCCGGGCCGACACCTTCGAAGGCTGGGAGGACTCCGCCGTCGCGCCGGAGCGGCTCGGCGAATACCTGCGGAAACTGACCGCGCTGTACGAGGAATTCGGGTACGCGGGTGAGACGGGCCCGAGCCTGTACGGCCATTTCGGCCAGGGCTGCGTGCACACGCGGATCCCGTTCGACCTCTACTCCGCCGACGGCGTCGCCACCTACCGGCGGTTCATGGAACGGGCCGCCGACCTCGTCGCCTCGATGGGCGGGTCCTTCTCCGGCGAGCACGGCGACGGCCAGTCGCGCGGCGAGCTGCTGCCGAAGATGTTCGGCGACGAGCTGGTCCTCGCGTTCGGCAGGCTGAAGGCGATCTTCGACCCGGACAACCGGATGAACCCCGGCAAGGTCGTCGCCCCCTACCGGCTCGACGAAAACCTGCGCCTCGGCGCGAACTGGGCGCCCGCCGACCCGCAGGACCTGTACTTCCGCTTCCCCGACGACGGCGGCTCGTTCGCCCAGGCCGCCAACCGCTGCGTCGGCGTCGGCCGCTGCCGGCAGCACACGACGAGCGGCGGGCAGGTCATGTGCCCGTCCTACCAGGTGACCGGCGAGGAGGAGCACTCCACGCGCGGCCGGGCGCGGCTGCTGTTCGAGATGCTGAACGGTCACGGCGACAGCCCGGTCGGCGACGGCTGGCGTTCGAAGGACGTGCGGGACGCCCTCGACCTTTGCCTGGCGTGCAAGGGGTGCAAGACCGACTGTCCGGCCAATGTGGACATGGCGACGTACAAGGCGGAGTTCCTCGCCCACCACTACGAGGGCCGGCCGTGGCGGCGGCCGCGCTCGGACTTCACGATGGGCTGGCTGCCGGCGTTCGCGCGGGTCGTGGGCCGCCTCCGGGCGGGCCGCGTGGTCAACGCCCTGACGCACGCGCCCGGGTTGTCCCGGCTGGCGACCCTGGCCGCGGGCGTCGAGGACCGCGAAGTCCCGATGTTCGCCGGGGAAACGCTGCAGCAGTGGTTCGCCCGGCGCGGGCCGTCGGGCCCCGGCGCCCGCGGGACGGTGCTGCTGTGGCCGGACACGTTCACCAACGCGTTCCACCCGCAGGCCGGCCGGGCCGCGGTGCGGCTGGTGGAGGACGCGGGCTGGCGGGTGACGATGCCGTCCGCGGCGCTGTGCTGCGGGCTGACGTGGATCTCGACCGGGCAGCTGGGCGTCGCGAAGCACGTCCTGGCCCGCACGGTCCGCTCGCTGGCCCCGCACCTGCACGACGGCGGGCTCGTCCTCGGCCTGGAACCCAGCTGCACGGCGGTGTTCCGCGCGGACGCGGCCGAGCTGTTCCCGGGCGACCAGGACGTCCGGCGGCTGCGCGACCGGACGGTCACCCTCGCCGAGCTGCTCACCGAGCACTCCCCCGGCTACCGCCCGCCCCGGCCGGCCGCGAAGGCGATCGCGCAGGTGCACTGCCACCAGCACGCGGTCATGGGCTGGGACGCGGACCGGAAGCTCCTCGAAGCCGCGGGCGTGGACGCGGAGCACCTCGACTCGGGGTGCTGCGGGCTGGCGGGCAACTTCGGGTTCGAGAAGGGCCACCTGGAGGTGTCGAAGGCGTGTGCCGAGCGGATCCTGCTTCCGCGCGTCCGGGACGCTTCGCCGGAGACGGCGGTGCTCGCCGACGGGTTCAGCTGCCGGACCCAGCTGCACGAGCTCGACAGCGGCGGGCGGGACGGGATGCACCTGGCCGAGCTGCTGGCGAGCGGGCTCGGGCCGCCGCCTTCGGATCCGCCGCCCCGGCGCGGGCGGACGGCGGTGGCGGCCGCGCTCGGCGCGGGTGCGGTGGCGGCCGCGGGGATCGCGGTCCGCCGGAGCCTCCGGTGACGCGCGGGGTGGCCGCGGCCCGTGCGGTGTGGGGCGGCGGCGTGCTGGTCGTTTCGCGGTACCTGCCGGTGCCGCGGAAGGTGGGGCTGGCGCTGGGCGCGCGTCACCTGGCCCAGGCGGCGGCGGTCCTGCGGCGCCCGGAGGGGGTGGTGGCGCGCTGGGGCTGGACGATCGACGTGACGCACAGCCTGAGCATGCTCGGCCTGGCGGCGGTGTCCCGCCGCTGGCGGGCGCCGGCCCTGGCGAACGCGGTGGTGGCGGCGGGCTGGGCCCGGGCGGCCCGGCCCCGCGGCCGGCAGCGCCGCACCGCCGCAACCCTGCCGCCCGGCCGGACCGGATCGCGTTCGTCCTCAGTCAACGGCTTTCGATCGGAGGGTCCATGACCAGCCCAACCCCGCACCAGGTCGTCGTCGTCACCGGGGCGAGCGGCGGCATCGGCCGGGCCGTCGCGCGGGCCTTCGGGGCCCGCCAAGCCCGCGTCGCCCTGCTCGCCCGCGGTGAAGCCGGCCTCGCGGCCGCCGCCGAAGACGTCACCGCGGCCGGGGGCACGGCCCTCGCCATCCCCACCGACGTCGCCGACTTCGGGCAGGTCGACGCCGCCGCCGAGCGGGCCGAAAAGGAGCTCGGGCCGATCGACGTGTGGGTGAACGTCGCCTTCACCTCCGTTTTCGCGCCCTTCGACGAGATCGAACCGGACGAGTTCCGGCGCGTCACCGAAGTCAGCTACCTCGGCTACGTCCACGGCACCACCGCCGCCCTGCGGCGGATGAAGGCGCGCGACCACGGCACGATCGTGCAGGTCGGGTCGGCCCTCGCCTACCGCGGGATCCCGCTGCAGAGCGCCTACTGCGGCGCCAAGCACGCCATCCAGGGCTTCAACGAGGCCCTGCGCTGCGAGCTCCTGCACGACGGCAGCCACGTCCGCACCACAATGGTGCAGATGCCCGCCGTCAACACGCCGCAGTTCTCCTGGGTCCGCTCCAAGCTGCCGCGGCACGCGCAGCCGGTGCCGCCGATCTACCAGCCGGAGGTCGCCGCGCGGGCGGTCGTGCACGCCGCGGAGCACCCGCAGCGGCGCGAATACTGGGTCGGCGGCAGCACCGTCGGCACGCTCGTCGCGAACGCCGTCGCACCCGGGATCCTCGACCGCTACCTCGCCCGCACCGGCTACCGGTCCCAGCAGACCGGCGACGCCAAACCCGCGGACCAGCCGGAGAACCTGTGGAAGCCGGCCGACCGCGGACGCGACTTCGGCGCCCACGGCGAGTTCGACGGCCAGGCGGCCCCGCGCAGCCTCCAGCTGTGGGCGAGCCACCACCACGGCCTCCTCGCCGCCGGCGGCAGCGCACTCGCCGCGACGGCGCTGGCCCTGTGGCGCCGGGCCAGGTCCTAGAGCAGGACCTGCTCCAGGACGTCCGGCGCGGAGACGAGCAGCAGCCCGGCGACCGCCATCGGCACCGTCCACAGCAGCACCCGGCCCGCCTGCGCGCGCGAACGGATGCCGCGGGCCAGCACCAGAGCGAGCGCCGGCACCGTCGCCGCGGTGAAGACGAGCCCGTCGGCGCGGCCGGAGCGCCGGACGACCTCGCCGATCAGCAGGCCCGCCGCGAGGGCGTGCTCAGCGTGCCGCGCCGGTCGTCGCGGCCGACGGGCCCGAAAACCAGGCCGGCGGCCACGCCCGCCACCGCCGCCAGCACGCACCACAACGCGAGCTGCCCGCGTTCACCGAGTACGGCATCCCGGGGTACTTGATGCCGTACATGACGTCCTTGCCGCAGTAGAACGCGACGACGGCGGTGGCCAGCGCGACCACGGCACGGGCGATCGCGCGCGCGTCGCGGGCGCCGGGCACCACCGCGGCCAGCAGCGCGATCCAGAGCGTGAAGGCGTGCGCGAGCGGGCGCAGCGAAGGACTGTAGTAGGCGTACGCCCCGATCGCGCCGGACACGAGGCCGCCGAGCAGCGCGGCACCGTCGGTCACCGTGATCCGGCGCGTGGTCGTCTCCGGCAAGCTGTCCCCCCAGGTCGGGGTGATCACTGTAGCGGCGTGTGTCGCCCGGTCGGGGTCACGCATACTGGGGAGGTCCCGGCGGAAGGAGTGACGGCTTGCGCGCACCCGTGGACCCCTTCGCGCACCCCGCGTTGTTCTACCGCGGTGCCGCCGAGTACCTGGCGGGCACCGTGCCGTTCGTGTGGGGCGGGCTCGCCGCCGGCGAGCCGGTGGCGGTCGCGGTGCCCGGGGAGAACCTCGCCCTGCTGCGGCGCGAGCTCGGCGGGGACGCCGCCCGCGTCCGCCTGCTGGACATGACGGAGGCCGGGCGCAACCCCGGCCGGATCATCCCCGGCGTGCTGCGCGCGTTCGCCGACACGCACCCCGGGCGGCCGGCGCGGATCATCGGCGAGCCGGTCTGGGCGGCGCGGTCGGCGGTCGAGTACCCGGCGTGCGTCCAGCACGAGGCCCTGATCAACCACGCCTTCACCGGCCGGGACGTGACGATCCTCTGCCCGTACGACGCCGCCGCGCTGACCCCGGACGTCCTCGCCGACGCCGAGGCGACGCACCCGGTGCTGGTCGACGGCGCCGGACAGCGCACGAGCACCGCGTACGACCCGGACGGCGTGCTCGCCCGGTACAACGAGCCCCTGCCGGTACCGGACGGCGCCTTCGAGCTGAAGGGCACCACGGACCTCGCGGCGGCCCGCGCCCTGACCCACGTCCGCGCGGCCGCGGCGGGGTTGAGCGCCGACCAGGTCGCCGACGTCGAGGTGGTGGTCACCGAGCTGCTGTCCAACAGCGTCGAGCACGGCAGCGGCACGGGCACGGTCCGCTGCTGGGCCGCCGGCGGCGAGTTCGTGTGCGAGGTCCACGACGACGGCCACCTCACCGACCCCTTGGCCGGCCGCCACCCGGCAACGCCCGACCAGCCCCGCGGCCGCGGGCTCCTGCTGGTCAACCTCCTGGCCGACCTGGTCCGGCTGCACACGGGCGACGACCACGGCACGACGATCCGGGCGTACTTCCGCGTCTGAGTCCGCGACGGGTGAACGCGATCGGCCGCGGCGAACCGGCGATCGTGGTGACGACGTCCGCGCCGAGGCGGTGGTGCGCGGGGTGATCGTGGGCCGCACGCGGGTGCGGCTGTTCGCCGAGCCGAGAAAGTGCACAGGTCGGACTCCACGGCCGGGGGCCGTGGAGTTCAAGGGGCGGGGGTCAGCTTTGGCTGGGGATCGCCGTGGCCCGTTCCCAGCCGGAGGGGAGCCGGCTGACGTTCAGGGCGTGGTCGAGGCCGCTGGCCGACAACGCGCGGCGCACCACCCGGTTGTCTCCCGCGACGATGCGGAGGGTCGCGTTCTCGCGGACCGTGCGGGCCTGGATGCCGCCGAGGGCGGCCAGGCCCGCGCCGTCGAGGAAGTCGACCTCCGACAGGTCGAGGACCAGGACCGGGAACCGGCGGTGGGCCCACGTGTCCAGCGCCGAGCGGACCTGGGGGGCGCTGTCCGCGTCGAGGGCACCGCGGATCCGGACCATCACCGCGCCGAAGTACGGGCGGATCACCTGGATGTCGAACGCACTGCGCTGTTCGCGCGCCGACGGCGCTACGGGGATCGCCGTCGCTGGGGGCTGGACGACTAACATTTCTCCACGCCTCATTCGCAGATGACGTGACGAACGGGCCTGCTGCTGGCGCCTGCCCGTTCGGTCGCTGGCAAGTTCGGGGGACGGCGGCTGGTAACTGCTGAACCGCACTTCGCAGCGTAGTCCTTGATCCGAACGGCGCAACCCCGCCAACGGCCGAACCCGGCGCCTCCGCACGCGACCCGCACGCGCGTTTCCCAAACCACCCATCCGGGTGAAGCGCGGCGGAAACGGTGTGGCGAGCGGGCGGGCCGCCCCGGAGGAGCCGGCGAATGTCGATCCCGTTGCGGTGAGCCCGGAGTAGCCGCCGAGGAAGTAGCCGCGGAGGCAGCGCCCTTGACAGCGGCGCCCCGGCCCGCGCATCCTGATGTATCTCAGGGTTCCTGATATATCCGTCGCTCAGTGAGGAGTCGGGCCGATGACCGCAGTGCAGGAGCGGCCGGGCATCCGGCCTCGCCCGGACGTCGAACCGGGCCGGCTGTTCATCGGCGGCCGGTGGACGGAGACCGCCGGCCGGTTCGATGCCGTGGACCCGGCCACCGGGAAGACCCTCACGACCGTCGCCCGCGCGACGCCCGCCGACGTGGCCGCCGCGGTGGCCGCGGCCCGGCAGGCGTTCGAGGGCTGGGCCGCGACGCCGGGCCGGGAACGGGCCCGGGTGCTGCACCGGGTCGCGGACCTGGTGCGGGCCCGCGCGGACGAGCTCGCCGCCGTCGAAAGCGCCGACGTCGGGAAGCCGATTTCGCTGTGCCGGGCCGTCGACGTCGAGACCGTCGCCGAGCAGTACGAGTACTTCTCGGCCCTGGCGCAGGGTGTGGACGGCGCCACGCGGGCGATCCCGATCCCGTCGCACGCCTACACGCGCCGGGAACCGCTCGGCGTGGTCGCCGCGATCACGCCGTTCAACTTCCCGCTGATCCTGTCCACCTCGAAGATCGCGCCCGCGCTGGCCGCTGGGAACGCGGTCGTGCACAAGCCGGCCGAAGACACCTCCCTCAGCGCGCTGCTGATGGCCGGGCTGCTCGCCGAAGCCGGGGTGCCGGACGGCGTGCTCAACGTCGTGACCGGGTTCGGCCCGGAAATCGGGGACGCCCTGCTGACCCACCCCGGGGTCGACAAGATCGCGTTCACCGGCTCGACCGCGGTCGGCCGGCACGCGGCGAGCGTGGCCGGCGAGCACCTGAAGCCGGTCACGCTGGAACTCGGCGGCAACGCGGCGCACATCGTGTTCGAGGACGCCGACGTCGAGCCGGCGGTCGCCGCGGTGATCAAGGCGTTCGTCTTCAACACCGGCCAGTTCTGCATGGGCGGGCCCCGCCTGCTCGTCGCCGATGCGCTCTACGACACGGTTCTGGACGCGCTCGCCGAAGCCGTGCCGCACGTGCCGGTCGGCGACCCGTTCGACCCCGCGACGGTGGTCGGCCCGATGGCCGGCGAGCGGCACCGGGCGAAGGTCGAGGAGTACGTCGAGCAGGCCCGCGCGGACGGCGGCCGGATCGTCGCCGGCGGCGGGCGGCCGGACATCGAGGGCGGGTTCTTCTTCCCGCCGACGGTGATCGCCGACCTGCCGGCGGACTCCCGCGTGATCCGGGAGGAGATCTTCGGTCCCGTGCTGACCGTCCAGCGCTTCACGACCGAGGACGAAGCGGTCGCGCTGGCCAACAGCACGCCCTACGGCCTCGCGGCCGGGCTGCAGACGACGAACCTCGCCCGCGCGCACCGCGTCGCCGCGAAGCTGCAGGCCGGGATCGTCTGGGTCAACGACTGGGCGATGCTCGACCCGGCGATCCCCTTCGGCGGCGTCAAGGACTCCGGCTTCGGCCGCGAATACGGCCCCGAATCCCTCGACGCGTACACGCGCACGAAGTCCGTCGTCATCTCCCTCGCCTGACGCTCGTGAGTGGTAAGTCGGGTTAGAACCCGACTTACCACTCACGAGCGGGGCCTGCCCAAGAGGAGTTGCATGTCCCCCACGAGAACCACCGCGGCCGTCGTGGAGTCCGCCGGCGCCGGCTTCACCCTCGGCGAAGTGGCCCTCGACGAGCTCCGGCCGGACGAGGTCCGGGTCCGGATCGTCGCCGCCGGCGTGTGCCACACCGATCTGGGCGTCGCCGCCGGCGCCCTGCCGTTCCCGCTGCCCGGCGTGCTCGGCCACGAAGGCGCCGGGATCGTCGAGGAAACCGGCGCCGCGGTCACGCGCGTGCGGCCCGGCGACCGCGTCCTGCTCAGCTACACCTCCTGCGGCGGCTGCGCGAACTGCCGCGACGGCCACCCCGCCTACTGCGAAACCTGGCTGCCCGCGAACCTCCTCGGCGGGCAGCGCCCGGACGGCACGACCCCGATCTCCCGCGACGGCACCCCGATCGGCGGCCACTTCTTCGGCCAGTCCAGCTTCGCCGGGCACGCCGTCGCCGACGAGCGCAGCGTCGTCAAGGTCGCCGCCGACGCGCCGCTGGACCTGCTGGCCCCGCTCGGCTGCGGCATCATGACCGGCGCCGGCGCGGTGTGGCACGTCCTGGCCCCGCGCCCGGGCGCCACGCTCCTGGTCACCGGGGCCGGGGCGGTCGGCCTCTCGGCGGTGATGGCCGCCCGCCTGACGCCGGCGACCCGGATCATCGCCGTCGACCGCGTGGGGCCCCGGCTGGCGCTGGCCCGCGAACTCGGCGCCACCGACACGATCGACACCGGCGGCGAAGACCTCGCCGAGGCGGTCGGCAAGCTGACCGGCGGCCGCGGGGTCGACGGCGTCGTCGAGACCACCGGCAACGCGGGCGTCCTGGGCGCGGCGATCGGGACGCTCGCCGCGCGCGGCACCGCGGTCGTCGTCGGTGCGCCCGCGTTCGGCACCGAGGTGGGCGTGGACGTCAACTTCCTGCTGCCCGGACGGCACGTCACCGGCCTCACCATGGGCGACGCCGACACGCAGGCGCTGGTGCCGGTGCTGGCCGGCCTCGTCGCCGCCGGCCGGTTCCCGCTCGAAAGGCTGGTCACGCACTACGAGTTCGGGCAGATTCAACAGGCCGTCGACGACATGCTCGCCGGCACGACGATCAAACCGGTGCTCCGCCTGTGAAGGAGGCAGTGGTGAACCTCCCCGACTTCGGCCTGGGCAGCTGGCCCGCGCGGCGGGCGCGGATCGACCCGGACCGCACCGCGCTGGTGGAACCCGGCCGGTCGCTCACCTACGCCGGGCTCGCCGACCGCGTCGGCCGTCTCGCCGGGGCGCTGCACCGGCGCGGGGTGCGGCCGGGCGACCGCGTGGCCTACCTGGGTGTCAACGCCATCACGGTGTTCGAGACGCTGTTCGCCACCGCCCGCTGCGGCGCGCTGTTCGTCCCGCTCAACTACCGCCTCTCCCCCACCGAGATCCGGTACATGCTCGACGACAGCGGCGCTTCGGTCCTCGTGCACAGCGCGGACACCGCGGACCTGGTGGCCGCGGCCGGTGGGCTGCCGGACGGCGTCGTCCTCGCGACGGCCGGGGGCTTCGAGGCGGAGATCTCCGAGGGCGGGCCGGCGCCGGACACCGCGGTGCGGCTGGAAGACCCGTGCCTGCTGCTCTACACCTCCGGCACCACCGGACGGCCGAAGGCGGCCGTCCTCACCCACGGCAACCTCACCTGGAACACCGTCAACCAGCTGGCCCACCTCGACGTCCTGGGCACCGACAAGGCGTTGTGCATCGCGCCGCTGTTCCACTGCGTCGGGCTGGGCCAGATCACGCTGCCGACGCTGTTCAAGGGCGGCAGCGTCGAACCGGTGGCCAGGTTCGACCCGGGCACCATCCTCGCCCGGATCGGCGAGGCCGGGATCACCAGCTTCTCGGCGGTCCCCACGATGCTGGAGATGATGTGCCGGCACGAACTCTGGGACCGCACCGACCTGAGCTCGCTGACCTGCGTGCTCTACGGCGGATCGCCGGTGGCCGAGCGCGTCGCCCGCGCGTGGCTCGACCGCGGCGTCAAACTCCTGCAGGGCTACGGCATGACGGAGGCCGCGCCGGGCGTCTCGATGGCCACCCACGCGGGCACCCTCGCGCACCCGGTCGCCGCCGGGGTGCCGCACTTCTTCACCGACGTCGCGGCCCTCGGCCCCGATCTCACGCCGCAAGCGGTGAGCGGGACGCCGGCCGAGCTGCTCGTGCGCGGCCCGCACGTCTTCGGCGGCTACTGGAACCGGCCCGAGGAATCGGCCGCGAGTTTCGTCGACGGCGACTGGTTCCGCACCGGGGACGTCGTCCGCGTCGACGACGACGGCTGGGCGCACGTCGTCGACCGGGTCAAGGACCTGATCATCTCGGGCGGGGAAAACGTGTACCCGGCCGAGATCGAGGCGGTCGCCGTCCGGCTCGACGCGGTCGACGCCTGCGCCGTGGTGGGCGTGCCCGACGAGCGCTGGGGCGAGGCCGGCGCCGCCTTCGTCGTCGTGCGGCCCGGTGCCGAGCTGGACGAACCGCGGTTCCGCGCCCACCTCGAGCGGCACCTGGCGCGCTACAAGATCCCGAAACACGTGCAGTTCACCGATTCCCTGCCCCGGAACGCGACGGGCAAGATCCGCCGCGTCGAACTGCGCGCCCGCGCCGCCGAAACCTTCACGAACGGATCCACATGACCACCCCCCTCCTGCCCCCCACGCTGCGCCTGGAGCTGCGGGACGACATCGCCGTGCTGCGGCTGGCGCGTCCCGAGAAGCGCAACGCGCTCGACGACGCGACCGTGCTCGGCCTCGAGTCGTTCTTCGGCAGCCCGCCGGCGGGGGTCAAGGCCGTCGTGCTCGACGCCGTCGGCGACCACTTCTCCGCCGGGCTCGACCTCACCGAGCTCACCGAACGCGACGCGTTCGAGGGGCTGGAGCACTCGATGATGTGGCACCGCGCCTTCGAGCGGCTCGAACGCGGGCGGGTGCCGGTGGTCGCCGTGCTCAAGGGCGCGGTCGTCGGCGGCGGCCTGGAACTGGCAGCCGCCGCGCACATCCGCGTCGCGGAGTCCTCGGCGTTCTACGCGCTGCCGGAGGGCCAGCGCGGGCTGTTCGTCGGCGGCGGCGCGTCGGTGCGGGTGCCGCGGCTGATCGGCGCGCACCGGATGGCCGACATGATGCTCACCGGCCGCGTGCTCGACGCCGACGAGGGCCACGCCGCCGGGTTGTCGCACTACCGCGTGGAAAACGGCCTGGAGCACGCGCTCGGCCTGGCCCGCAAGATCGCCTCGAACTCGCCGATCACCAACTTCGCCGTGCTGCAGGCCCTCCCCCGCATCGCCGAGGCCAACCCGGCCGAGGGGTACCTGATGGAGGCGCTGATGGCCGCCGTCGCGGGGGGTAGCGCCGAGGCGAAGGAGCGGATGCAGGCGTTCCTCGACAAGCGCGCCGGGAAGGTCGTCCCGTGATCCTCCGCCCGGTCGCACCCGACGTGCGCGAGACCACCGAGATCGGCCGGTACCTGCGGTGGCTGGAAGACCGCGGGCACTTCTTCGACGACTACGCGGCCCTGCACCGGTGGTCGGTGACCGACCTCGACGGCTTCTGGGCCTCGGTCAAGGACTTCTTCGGCGTCCGCTTCCACGCCCCGGCCACCGCGGTGGTCCCCGACCGGACCATGCCGGGCACGGACTGGTTCCCCGGCGCGGCCCTCAACTACGCCGAACACGCCCTCGGCCACGGCCCGGACGACGCGACCGCGGTCATCGCCCACTCCCAGACGCGGGAGCGCACCGAGCTGACCTGGGGGCAGCTGCGCGACCAGGTCGCCCGCGCCCGCGCGGGACTGGCCCGGCTCGGCGTCGGGCGCGGCGACCGCGTGGTCGCCTACCTGCCGAACATCCCCGAAGCGGTGGTCGCCTACCTCGCGACCGCGAGCCTGGGCGCGATCTGGGCCTCCTGCGCGCCGGAGTTCGGCGCCCGGTCGGTGGTCGACCGGTTCGGCCAGATCGAACCGCGGGTGCTGCTGACCGTGTCCGGCTACCGCTACGGCGCCAAGGACGTCGACCGCCGCGACGAGGTCGCCGCGATCCGGGCCGGGCTGCCGGGCGTCGAGCACGTCGTCCACGTCCCCTACGGCGGCCACGACCTCCCCGGCACGCTCGCCTGGGACGACCTGCTCACCGAGAGCGCGCCCGGCTTCGAGCCCGTCGGCTTCGCACACCCCCTGTGCGTGCTGTTCTCCTCGGGCACCACGGGCAAGCCGAAGGCGATCGTGCACGGCCACGGCGGGATCCTGCTGGAGCACCTGAAAAACCACGGCCTCAGCTGGGACCTGCGTCCCGGCGACCGGATCCTGTGGTTCTCGACCACGGCCTGGATGATGTGGAACGCGCTGGTGTCCGGCCTGCTCACCGGTGCGTCGATCGTGCTCGTCGACGGCAATCCGCTGCACCCGGACCTGGCCTGGCAGTGGCGCCTGGCCGCGGAAACGCGGGCGACGCTGCTGGGCGCGAGCCCGGGATTCCTGATGGCGTGCCGGAAAGCGGGCCTCGACCCGGCCGCCGAGTACGACCTGTCGGCGTTGCGGCAGCTCGGCGCGGCCGGCAGCCCGCTGCCCGCCGAGGGTTTCCGCTGGGTGCACGAGAAGCTGCCGGGCGTGCTGCTCAACGTCGGCAGCGGCGGCACCGACGTGTGCAGCGGCATCGTCCAGGGCGGCCCGCTGCAGCCGGTCGTGGCCGGTGAGATCTCCGGGCCCTGCCTCGGCGTCGACGCGCAGGCGTTCGACGAGCACGGCAACCCGGTGGTCGGCGAGCTGGGCGAGCTGGTGATCACCGCGCCGATGCCGTCGATGCCGGTGGGCTTCTGGGGCGACTCCGGGGAGCGCTACCGCGAGACGTACTTCTCGGTGTACCCGGGGATCTGGCGGCACGGCGACTGGGTCCGGTTCGCCCCCGGGGGCAGCTGCGTCATCGCCGGCCGCTCGGACGCCACCCTCAACCGCGGCGGCGTCCGGCTGGGCACCGCCGAGTTCTACGCCGTCGTGGAAGAACTCCCCGAAATCGCCGACTCCCTCGTCGTGCACCTCGAAGACCCCGCGGGCGGCAACGGCGACCTCCGGCTGTTCGTGGCGCTGCACGACGGCGCCGAACTCGACGACGCGTTGCGCCGCAGGATCGCGTCGGCGTTGCGGACGGCGCTGTCGCCGCGGCACGTGCCGGACGCGATCACCGCCGTGCCGGCGATCCCCCGCAACCGCACCGGGAAGAAACTGGAGCTGCCGGTGAAGAAACTCCTGCTCGGCGCCCGCGTCGACGACGTCGTCGGCCGGGACGTGCTGGCCGATCCCACCGCGCTGGCCCCCTTCGGGGCGCCGGCATGAGCACCGTCGCGGTCGTCGGCACCGGCGTGATCGGCGCGAGCTGGGCCGCGCTCTTCCTCGGCCACGGCCTCGACGTCGTCGCCACCGATCCGGCGCCCGGCGCGGAGGAGCGGCTGCGGACTGCGCTCGAAGGCGTGCCGGTGGACCGGCTGCGGTTCGTCGCCGACGCCGGCTCGGCCGCGGCGGAAGCCGATTTCGTCCAGGAGAACGGGCCGGAGCGCGAGGACGTCAAGCACGCGCTGTTCGCCGTCCTCGACGAGGCCGCGCGGCCCGACGTGGTCCTGGCGAGCAGCTCGTCCGGGCTGCTGCCGAGCGTCATCGCCCGCGGCTGCCCGCACCACCCCGAGCGGGTCGTCGTCGGGCACCCGTTCAACCCGCCACACCTGATCCCGCTCGTCGAGGTCGTGCCGGGCCGCGACACCGCGCCCGAGGTCGTCGACCGGGCCGTCGCGTTCTACGCCTCGCTCGGGAAGCGGCCGATCCGGCTGGCGCGGGAGGTGCCCGGCCACGTCGCCAACCGGCTGCAGGCCGCGCTGTGGCAGGAGGCGTACTCGCTCGTCGAACGCGGGGTCGCGACGGTGGCCGACATCGACGCGGCGATCGCCAACGGGCCCGGGCTGCGCTGGGCCGTGCTCGGCCCGTTCGTCAACCAGCACCTCTCCGGCGGGGCGGGCGGGCTCGCGCACGTCCTGCGCCACCTCGGGCCGCCCACCGAAGAGTGGTGGCGCGACCTCGGCCGCGTGCACCTGACACCGGAACTCGCCGAAACCCTCGTCGCCGGCGTCGACGCCGAACTGGCCGGCACCGGCCACGACCGGCTCGTCGCCGCCCGCGACGCCGTCCTCGACCAGCTGCTGACCGCCAAGGCCGCGCAGCCCGACCTGCCCTGACCTGGAGCTCCTCGTGGACCTTTCCTCGCTGACCGCCATCGACGTGCACACCCACGTCGAACAGGACAGCCACGGCTGTTTCGCCCTCGACCAGGAACTCCTGGACGCCTCGGAGAAGTACTTCCGCGCCGGCCAGGACCGCACGCCGACGGTGGGCGCGATCGCCGAGCACTACCGGGCGCGGAAGATGGCCGCCGTCGTGTTCACGGTCGAGGCACCGGCCGCGACCGGGCACCCGGCGCTGTCGAGCGAGGAGATCGCCGACGCGGCCGCCGGGCACGCCGACGTGCTCATCCCGTTCGGCTCGGTCGACCCGCACGCCGGCAGGGCCGCGGTGGCGCGGGCGCGGCGGCTGGTGGGCGAGCACGGCGTGCGCGGGTTCAAGTTCCACCCGAGCCTGCAGGCGTTCGAGCCGAACGACGTCCGGTACTACCCGCTCTACGAAGCGATCGCGGAGCTGGGCGTGCCGGCGCTGTTCCACACCGGCCAGACCGGCATCGGCGCCGGCCTGCCGGGCGGGCACGGCATCAAGCTGCGCTACTCGAACCCGATGCTGCTCGACGACGTCGCCGCCGACTTCCCGGAGCTGACGGTGATCCTGGCGCACCCGTCGGTGCCGTGGCAGGACGAAGCGATCTCGGTCGCCACGCACAAGGCGAACGTGTACATCGACCTGTCGGGCTGGTCGCCGAAGTACTTCCCGCCGCAGCTGGTGCGGGCGGCCAACACGCTGCTGAAGCGCAAAGTCCTGTTCGGCTCGGACTTCCCGGTGATCACCCCCGACCGCTGGCTCGCCGACTTCGCCGAGCTGGACATCAAGGACGAGGTGCGGCCGATGATCCTCAAGGACAACGCCATCGGGGTACTCGGGCTGAGCTGATCCGCCGGACGACGTTTGTCCGCTACGTCCCCGGGCATTCGCAGCCTTCCAGCACTCACGAGGGGAGGCGGCGTCGTGGCGGAGGGTGACGTGCGCACCTACTTCGAAGACGGGCTCTGGAAGAACCGGGTCGAAGGCGGCCGGCGGGCGTCCAACACCTCCCTGCGCCGCATCGACGCCGTGCTGGCCGGACGGCAGATCGCGCGGAAGCGCCGGGTCGGGCACTTCGTGCACACCCCGCAGGGCGAGGTCGAAACCGAACGGGACTTCCGGCCCCGCCGTCCGGCGCCCGGGTGACGGCCCTCTGTAACGAATCACCCGTTCGGACGATAGCCCGTTCGTGCCCGGGGACGCCCCGGCCTTCACGAACGGACTACCCATGCCTCGCCTCCGCCTGGCCGCGCTCCTCACGGCCGGATCCCTCGTCCTCGTCTCCGGCTGCTCCGGCAGCCCGAGCACGCCGGCGCCGGCCGCCGCCTCGTCGTCGTCCGCGGCGCCGTCCTCGAGCGCGCCGGCGGCCCCGGCCCTCGACGCCGCCAAGGTGGGCACCGCCGTCTCCGACGCCGCCAAGCAGGCCTCGGCCGTGCACGTCAAGGGCACGATGGCCCAGGACGGCAGCAACGTGAACCTGGACCTGCAGCTCAACCCGGACAGCGCGAGCGGCACCGTGGTCAAGGACGGCCTCGAGATCCCCGTCCTGCGCATCGGCGACAAGTACTGGTTCCGCTTCACCGACTCGCTGGTGAAGCAGGCCGGGATCCCGGCGTCGGCCGCCAAGCAGCTCACCGGCAAGTGGGTCGCGTCGACGGCCAAGGTCGGCGCGGGCATCGCCGACGCCTTCAAGGTATTCCTGGACTACAAGTCGTTCACCCAGGGCACTCTCGGCGAGCTGGAGAAGTCGACCTTCACCGGCGGTGAGCCGACCACGCTCGCCGGCGCGCCGGCGCTGAACTTCACGAGCCCGGACGGCACCGCCACGGTGGCCGCCGCCGAACCGCACTACCTGCTGCGCATGCAGGACCCGAAGAGCGGCGCGATGGAGTTCGGCGACTGGAACAAGCCGACCACCGTCTCGGAGCCGCCGGCCGCGGAGATCTACTCCGGCCCGGGTTCCTGACCGCGGCGCCCCGGACGCCACGGTGGCGTCCGGGGCGGTGTCCGGGGCGTCACGCCCGGGCCAGGACGGCCCACACGGTCTTCCCGCCGGACCGCCTCCGGCTGCAGCCCCAGGTCTTCGCGACCTTGGTGACCATCCGCAGCCCCAAACCCACGCTCGCCAGGTCGAGGCCCTCCCGCAGCACCGCGGCCCGCGAACTGGTGTCCGCCACCTCGACGGCCAGCTTCCCCCGGCGCAGCTCGAGCCGCAGCCGGGGCTCGGAATCGGTGTGCCGCAACGTGTTCTCGACGAACTCGGTGGCGACGAGCTCGGCGTCCTCGGCCAGCTCGGGCACCATCCACTCCGCGCAGGTGCCCCGGACGAACGCCCGGGCCCGCGCCGAGGCACCCGTCGAGCGGTCGAGCACGCGGCCGGCCCGCCGGCGCGCCGGCCGGGTCAGCGCCGCCTCCGCCGCGCCGACGTCGGCGTAGACCGGGACGCGGCGGTCCACCGCGCGGGCGGCGAGCACCGCCCGCTGTTCCGGCCGTCCGGTGACGAGGGCGAACGGCACCGCCGGCCAGTCGGCGATCCGCAGGGCGACCAGGGCGAACACCCGGGTCAGGGCGTGGTCGCGCAGGTCCAGGCGTTCGATGTCGACGAGGACGCCGTCCTCGGCATCGACCGCGAACTCCAGAAGCCGGTCCCGCAGCTGCCGGTACGTCGTCCGGTCGAGCACACCGACCACTGCCGCCTGGGCCGGGGCACCCGGCCGGGGCACCAGCCACACCGAGTTGTGCCGAGCCGACACGGGCGACCACCTCCTTCGGGGATCACCCGATCGGATAACCCGCACCGAACCCGTCAAACACGGCAGGCGGCCTGTCGCACCAACGCACCAACGCTCAGTGCCCGCCGCCCGAGACGAGACCCGCCATGTGTACTTCCCTCCCGGCCGGGGTAACCGTCCCTCCTCCCGACATCCGCGCGGAGCACGGAGAAACCGCACCGAACCCGAGGAGCCGGCCATCGCCACCGCGGTCCTGTTCGACGTCGACGGCACGCTCGTCGACTCCAACTACCTGCACGTCCACGCCTGGCGGCGGGCGTTCCACGAGCTCGGCCGCACCGTCGACTCCTGGCGCGTGCACCGCGCGATCGGCAAGGGTTCGGGCAAGCTGCTGAGCACCCTGCTGGGCGACGAGGACGCCGGCCGCGTCGGCGACCGCGCGAAGGACCTGCACAGCCGCTTCTACCTGGAGACGGCGGACCTGCTGCGCCCGTTCGACCGCGCCCCGGACCTCGTCCGCGAGCTGGCCGGGCGCGGGCTGCGCGTGGTGCTGGCGACGTCGGCGGGACCCGACGAGCTGAAGGAGCTGCGCCGGGTCCTCGACGTCGACGACGTGGTCACCGGCATCGTCTCCGGCGACGACGTCGACGCGACCAAACCGGACCCGGAACCGGTGTTCGCCGCCCTCGAGAAGGCCGGCACGGCCCCGGCGGACACGATCTTCGTCGGCGACGCGGTCTGGGACGTCCACGCGGCGACGAAGGCGGGCGTCCGCACGGTCTCGGTGCTTTCCGGCGGCGTCGGCGCGGCCGAGCTGACCGACGCGGGCGCGGTCGCGGTCTACGACGACGCCGCGGCGTTGCTGGCCGGGCTGGACGACAGCGTGCTGATCAGCTGAGCTTGCGCGCCACCAGCCGCTCCACCAGCCCGAGCTTGAACCGCTCCCGCCGCTCCACCGGCAACCCCAGCGCCTCGACCAGCTTCGACGGCCGCCGCCGGAAGTGCTCGCCCGCCAGCGGCACGCTCCCCAGCTCCACCAGCCACTGCCCGGCCCGCACCGCCCGGGACGTCGAAGCGACGTGGTCGACCAGGATCAGCCGGCCGCCCGGGCGCAGCACCCGGACCATCTCCCGGACCGCCGCCGCGTGGCCGGGGATCGCGCAGAGGCCGAACGTGCACAACACGGTGTCGAAGGAATCGCCGGCGAACGGCAGCTCCTCGGCGTTGCCCTGGCGCAGGGTCACCTCGCGGCCGAGCCGGCGGGCGCGGTCACGGGCGATGGCGAGCATCCCTTCGCTGAGGTCGAGGCCGGTGAGCGGCACACCGTCCGGGTAGCACGGCAGGTTGAGCCCGGTCCCGACCGCCACCTCCAGCACCTCGCCCGCGGCCTGCCCGCAGGCCCACTCGCGCGAGTCGCCGAAGAGGCGGCGGTCCCAGACGCCCATCTCCTCGTCGTAGACCGGGGACTTGCGGTCCCAGGACCGACGCCACCGCTCCGCCTTCGTCATGCCCCCAGCGAAGCACGAACCGACGGCTCAGCCGAACATGCCGGGCTCGTAGCCACCCCCCTTCTGGTGGACGATCACCGCGAGCCGGTTGGCCGAGTTCATCTGCGCGACCAGCGCGACCAGGGCGGCGACCCGGTCGTCGTCGTAGTGCTCGCGGACCCGGGCCCACGTCTCGTCGGAGACGCCCGGGGCCGCGTCGGCGATCCGCGTGCCCTCCTCGGCCAGCGCGAGGGCCGCCTGCTCGGCTTCGGTGAACACCGTGGCTTCGCGCCAGGCCGCGACCAGGTTGATCCGGACGGCGGGCTCGCCGGCGGCCGCGAGTTCCTTGGTGTGGATGTCGACGCACCAGCCGCAGCCGTTGATCTGGCTGACGCGCAGCGACACCAGCTCCTGGGTGACCTTCGCCAGCGGTGACTGGACGATGGCCAGGCTCGCGGTGCCGAACCGCTTCGCGAACCTGGCGCCGATTTCGTTGCCGGTCAGGGTGAACCGGGGTTCCATGGTTTCGTCCTCTTTCGTGGTCGGGTCGGACGACCACGAGATGCCGGTGGCCCCTCGCCGCGTGACAGCCCCGGCGGGTGACCACGATCACTGTCACACCGACGCAGCGCCCGGCATCTGGTGGGCGAACCCGGGAACGAAGAGGAGCCACCATGGCCGACCCCGCCACCGAGGCCTTCCTCGGCTGCCGCAACCTGCTGTTCACCGTCGCCTACCAGCTGCTCGGCTCGGCCGCCGACGCCGAAGACGTCCTGCAGGAGACGTGGCTGCGGTGGGCGGACGTGGACCTCGACGCGGTGCGGGACCAGCGCGCCTACCTGGTCCGGATCACCACCCGCCAGGCGCTGATGCGGCTGCGGGCGCTCGGCCGGCGCAAGGAGTCCTACGTCGGGCCGTGGCTGCCCGAGCCGCTGCTGACCGCGCCCGACGTCGCCGAGGACGTCGAGCTGGCCGACAGCGTGTCGATGGCGATGCTGCTGGTGCTGGAGACGCTCGGGCCGGCCGAGCGGGCGGTGTTCGTGCTGCGCGAGGTGTTCGCGCTGGACTACGACGAGATCGCCGAAGCCGTCGGCAAGCGCCCGGCCGCGGTGCGCCAGATCGCGCACCGGGCCCGGTCCCACGTCGCCGCGCGCCGGCCGCGCGGGACCGTCTCGGCGGCGACGACCCGGGACGCGCTCGACGCGTTCCGGCACGCCGTCGAGACGGGCGACCTGCGGGACCTGCTCGACGTCCTGGCGCCCGACGTCGTGTTCCTCGGGGACGGCGGCGGGGTCGTGCAGGCGACGCTGTCGCCGGTCGCCGGGGCCGCCGACGTGGCCCGCCTGCTGGCCGCCGGTCTGGGCAACCTCGCCGCCGGCACCCTCGAACCGGCCCAGGTCAACGGCTACCCGGCGCTGATCCTGCGGCGCGGCGGCGAGATCGACACCGTGCTGGCGGTCCGCGTCGACGACGGCCTCGTCACCGGCCTCTACGCCGTGCGCAACCCGGAGAAGCTGTCGCGCCTGGGCGGGACGACCGCGCTCAGCCGCTGACTCACCCGACGTGCGCGGCCGCGGCGAGGATGACCTCGGCGACGACGTCGGGCCGGGACACCGCGACCGCGTGCGAGGCGTCGATCCGGCGGACCGTCGAGGACGCGCGCTCGGCCATGAACTCCTGAGCCTGGGCCGGGATCGCGTTGTCCTGGTTGGCGATCAGGGTCCACGACGGCAGCTTGGACCACGCCGGGGTGCCCTCGAACGGCGCGGCGAGGGCCTGCTGCGCGACCGGCCGCTGGGTCACCGCCAGGACCGCCGCGGTGGCCGCGGGGACGTCGGCGGCGAAGACCTCGGCGAAGTCCGCCGGCTTGATCGACAGCTCGGGTTCGCCGTCGTGCACCAGGACGTCGGTGGTCTCCGGGCCGAGCTTGGCGCCCGGGTGGCGGCCGGACAGCTCGAACACGCTCTCCCCCGCGTCGGGCTGGAACGCGGCGATGTAGACCAGGGCGCGGACGTTCGGCGTCTCGGTGGCCGCGCGGGTGATCAGGGCGCCGCCGTAGGAGTGGCCGGCCAGGACGACCGGGCCCTCGACGCCGTCGACGACGTCCTTCACGTAGGCCGCGTCGGACTCGACGCCGCGCAGCGGGTTCGCCACCGCCTTGACCGGATAGCCCTGCTCCTGCAGCTTCGCGACGACGCCGGTCCAGCTCGACGAGTCGGCGAACGCGCCGTGGACCAGGACGATGGTGGGCTTGCTCATGGCTGGCTCCTTCAGGGAGAACGATCGGTCTTTCTGCGGACTACTCTGGCGCGCCGGGATCGCCGTGGCAATGTGATGAACACGATCTGGCAGAACGATCGGTCTTTCTCTATGCTGGCGGGATGACGACTGCCGAGCCGCACCCGAAGGACCGGCTGCTCGCGACCGCCGCCCGGCTGTTCTACGCCGAGGGCATCCACGCCGTCGGGGTGGAACGCCTGGTTTCCGAGGCGGCCGTGACCCGGGCGACCTTCTACCGCCACTACCCCACCAAGGACGACCTGGTCGCGGCCTACCTCGCCGAGACCAGCCGGCAGATCCGCGCCGCCGTCGACGCGGCGCGCGCGGGCAAGCCGCCGCGCCAGGGCCTGGTCGACGCCATGGCGGTGGTCGGCGACGCGACCCGCGGCGAGGACTTCCGCGGCTGCCAGTTCCTCAACGCCGCCGCCGAGTTCCCGGACCCCGGGCACCGGGTGCGCCAGGTGATCGAGGACCACCGGCAGTGGTTCTTCGGCGTGCTCCGCGAGCAGGCCGCGGCGCTGGGCCACCCGGAACCGGACCACGCGGCGCGCGTGCTCGTCCTCCTGCGCGACGGCGCCCTCCACGGCGGCGAACTCGACGACCCCGGGAAGGTGCGCGCGACGCTGCAGCGGGCCGTCGACGACCTCCTGCCGGCCTGAAACCGCGCCGAACACGCGTTCCGACGGCGTTCACCTGCAAAAACCCGGCAAAGCTAGGCCGTTCGGGTTACCTTGAGCGCGTAAGGTGACGGAGGTCCTCATGGCGGCAGACGACGCTTCGCTGGTCCCGGCCTGGTGGGAGCCGATGCTCGCCAAGGCCGACGGCGGACGGCTGCGCAGCGGCCCGGAGTGGGCCTACGAGTACAAACTGGACGGCTACCGCGCGGCCATGCGGATCGCCCCGGACGGCACCACCGTGCTGACCAGCCGCAACAACATCGACTTCACCGCCGAGTTCGCCGAACTCGCCGGCGTGCTCGGCCCGGCTCTCGACGGGCAGGCCGCCTACCTGGACGGCGAGGTCGTCGTCTACGGCGAAGACGGCCGGATCGACTTCGAGCGGATGCAGGAGCGCCGCGGCCGCTGGGTCCGGCACCAAAGCGGGCCGAAGGGCCTCGAGTTCACCGACGTCCCGGTCCGGTTCCTGGCCTTCGACCTGCTCCGGCTGGGCGACCGGAGCCTGCTGGCCACGCCGTACGACGAGCGCCGCCGCCTGCTGGCGGAGCTGCCGATGCCGGATCCGTACCGCGTTTCGGTGGTCCACGCGGTCACCTTCGACGAACTCGCCGCCGACCGCCGCACGCCCGCCGACTTCCTCGCGCACGCCGCGGCCGCCGGGTACGAGGGCGTCGTCGCGAAACTGCGTTCGTCGGCCTACTCCCCCGGGCAGCGGCCGGACTCGTGGCTGAAGCACCCGCTGATCCGGACGCAGGAGGTGATCGTCTGCGGCTGGCGGCCGGGCCAGCGCAGCTTCACCGGCACCCTCGGCGGGCTGCTGCTCGGCGCCCACGACCCCGGCACCGGCGACCTCGTCTACATCGGCGACGTCGGCACCGGGTTCAGCCAGGCCACCCGCGCCGACCTGATGGCACAGCTGCAGGCCCTGGAGCGGCGCACGCACCCGTTCGCGACGACGCCACCGCGGGAGGACACCGTCCGCGCGCGCTGGGTCGAACCGCGGCTGGTGGGCGAAATCGTCTACCGCCAGTTCACGCGCGGCGGCCGCGTCCGCCACACCGCCTGGCGCGGCCTTCGCCAGGACAAGGATCCCGCGGAGATCCTGGCGCCGCGCGCGGTGGCGCCCGAGCCCGCCCCGGCGCCGCCGCCCGAGCCCTCGGGGCAGCGGATCACCGTCCAGGCAGGGAACCGGCGGCTCACACTGTCCAATTTGGACAAGGTGCTGTACCCGGCGGCCGGGTTCACCAAGGGCGAGGTGATCAACTACTACTCGCGCGTCGCGGCGGTGCTGCTGCCGCACCTGGCGGGCCGGCCGGTGACGTTCATCCGCTACCCGAACGGCGTCGACGGCCAGAAGTGGTTCGAGAAGAACGTGCCCAAGGGCGCCCCGGATTGGCTGCGCACGGTCCGGCTGGCCGGCCGCGGCGGCACGATCGACTACCCGATCCTCGACGACCTGCCGGGCCTGGTGTGGGCGGCGAACATGGCGGCGCTCGAGCTGCACGTGCCACAGTGGACGGTGGCGTCGGGTGCCCGCGGCACCCCGGACCGCCTGGTGTTCGACCTCGACCCGGGCCCGGGCACGACGATCGTCGACTGCTGCCGGGTGGCCGAGCGCCTGCACGACGTGCTGGTGGCGGACGGCCTGACCCCGTACGCGAAAACGTCGGGCTCGAAGGGGATGCAGCTGTACTGCGGCATCCGCACGGACGACCCGGCGGCGCCGTCGACGTACGCGAAGGGGCTCGCCCAGCGCTTGGCGCGCGAGACACCGGAGACGGTGACGGCGGTGATGGCGAAGGCGCAGCGGCCGGGCCGGGTGTTCATCGACTGGAGCCAGAACAACCCGGCCAAGACGACGGTGGCCCCGTATTCCCTGCGCGGCCGCGACCACCCGACGGCCTCGACCCCGGTGACGTGGGACGAGGTCCGCGCGTGCCGGCACGTGACGCACCTGACGTTCACGGCGGACGAGGTCCTCGACCGCATCGACGACCACGGTGATCTGCTGGCCGGGCTGAAGGAAGCCGCACCGCTGCCGGACTGAGGTCAGGAGCGCCGCAGGAGGCGCTTGGCGAGGCCGCGGAGGAAGGACTTCCGGGGTTCTGGCGGTGGTGCTTCGGTTTTCCGGGGGGCCGGGGTTGCTTGCGCTGTGCTCGGTTCGGGACGCGCCTGCGGGATCTCGGGGATGTCGGTTGCTTGGAGAGCATGCCGGGGCTGCGCCTGGGAGGCCGGAGCCGCCGCGGGCGGCCGATGTGCTTGCGGCGCTGCGGGAACCTGCGCGGCATCGGCGGTTCCCGAGCTCTGCGACGCCACCGCCGCTGCCTCGGAAGGCCCCTGCGGCACCGCGGGAACCTGCGCGGCACGAGCAGTTGCCGTGGTGGGCGCCGCCGGGGGCGATTCGCCGTGCGGCACAGCGGACTCCGCCGCTGGGCCTCCCTGCGGCGCCGGGACCTCCTGCCGCGCCGGGGCTTCCCGCCGCACCGGAACCTCCGGCCGCGCTGGGCCTCCCTGCCGCACCGGAACTTCCTGCCGCGCCGGAACCTCCGGCCGAGGAGCCGGGATCTCGCCCGACATCCGTCCCGCCTCCGGCACCGCCCCCGGCCGCGCCGCCAGCATCTCCGGCGTGATCGCCGGGGTCATCAGCGGGGTGTGAGCCGCGTCCGCGTTCGGGGTCGCCGGTTCGCGGGCCACCGGGTAGCGGGCCAGCGGGTCGTCGTCGACCGCGCCGTTCGCCCGGTGGCCGCGGAGGAGACCGCAGCACCCCAGCAGGCCGAGCAGGCCCGCCAAACCCCACCACACCGTCATCGCGCTCCTCCGTTCCCTCGCCCCCCGGATATCCGGCCCCGCGCCGGCCAACCGGAGCGTTACCCGGGTGGGTGACGGCTCAGCCGAGCTTCGGCACGTCGCCCGCGAACGAGATCGGCAGCTCGTACAGCCCCCGCGCGGTGCGGCCGCCACCGAGCCAGCCGTGGAAGAAGATGTGGCCGTCCACCACGTCGGCGCCGCCCGGGGCGTCCACCTTGCCGCCGAGCAGGTCGGTCGACAGGAACTGGGCGTCGGCCTTCACGAACGGGCCGGTCAACGCCGGCGCGGACGCGTAACACGTGTGGTAGCCCGTGCTCCGGAACGTGTCCGCGGAGTAGAACAGCAGGTAGCGGGACGCCGTCCGGACCACCGAAGGCGCCTCGACGATCGCCTTCTCCGCCGTGAGGTCGGCCCGCAGCAGTTCGGTGCGCGGGCCGGTGAGCGTGCGGCCGTCGGCCTGCAGCCGCTGCGTCCAGATCGCCGCCGGCGGGCCGGTCGGCGCACCGTCACTCTTGTACAGCAGGTGGCGCGAGCCGTCCGCGTCGACGAACGTCTGCGGGTCGATGTCGCCGTGGTCCTCGGGCGCGCACACCAGCGGCCGGTCGCCGGCCGGCCTGTACGGGCCTTCCACCCTCGTCGCCGTCGCGGCGCCGAGGCACATTCCGCCGCCGGTCTTCTGCGCGGCCGCGAAGTACAGCACGAACGTGCCGTCCGCCAGTTGCGTGACATCGGGTGCCCAGAACCCGCCGTCCGGCTTCGCCCACACCGGTACCGCGCCGAGCGCGTCGCCGGTTACCCGCCACGGCCCTTCCGGCGCCGGCGCGGTCGCGAACGGAATCCGCGTCGCGCTGGTGCCCGTCGAGAACGCGAAGTAGCCCCAGGCGGTCTTGAGGACGTCCGGATCAGGAAAGTCCTGGTTGATCAGCAGCCGCGGCGCGCCGATCGCCGCGGCTTCCGGGGCCACCGCGAACGCGGCGGTGACGGCGAGGGCGAGCAGGAGAGCCTTGAGGCGCATACGCGATTCTGTTGGCACACCGGAACTTCGGCAACGGCAGGCGGCCGCCGTCACCGGGAAGCGTGGATTTGCCCGCGCGCCCGGATCGAGGGGATTCCCACGGGCCCGGACGGGGTAGCCGCCGTCGCATGCACGCAACGAGCGGCCGGGGGGGCGTACCGCGCCGGGCCCGTCGGCCAGGGCCGAAGTGCTCGCGGCGGCCGGGATGGTCGTCACGGTCGCCGTCGTGGAGGTCGTCCTCGCCGCCTCCGACGCGCTGCGGCCGTGGTGCTGCTCGTCGTGCGCAAAGTCGCCGTGCACCGGCTTGACCGGGCGTGACGAAAAACCGCCGCGCGGGAGTTCCCACGCGGCGGTCCGGACCGGGATCGGTCAGTTGCCCTGGGCGGTTCCGCCGTCGGCGATCTCACCGGCCGCGCAGTTCTGCGGGTTGTCGCCCTCGGCCGAGTGCTCGCCCGGGGAGAGCACCGGGACGCCGATGCCGTCGGCCGAGTCGTGCACCGGGACCTGGACGCCGAGCACGTTGATGTCGTTGTTGCAGACGCCGCCGACGACGTTCAGGTTGTGCACCGCGTCGAGGTTCTGCACGTTGCCGATGAGGCCGAACTGGTCGGTGGAGTCGACCGGGTGGCCCGCGACGGTGACGTTGGTCGCGGACGCGGATCCGCCGAGCACCGCCATCCCGGCGGCGAGGGCGGTGGCGACGAAGCCGAACTGCTTGATCACGGGGTGGAACTCCTTCTGAAAACCCACCGGACGGTCCGGCAGGGGATCGGGGAAGGGAACGGGCCCGGCTTCGGTCAGCCGGGCCCGGGAAGTCGGTAGGGGTGCGGACGCGCCGGATGGGACCGGCGCACTTCTCCAGCGTCGCGGCCGGTCCCACCCGGGCCGGCGCCGTCCGGCGTCGCGACGAGCCTGGGACGCGGAACCGGAGTGTGCAGCTCGTTCCGGATTCCGGGACCGCGACGCGACAGTGGCGCGGACGCCGGCTCCGTGCCGGAGCCGGCGTCCGCACACACAGCGGGCGGCCCCGGCACGGAGAGCTGTCAGTGACCCTGGCTCGTGCCGCCGTCGACGAGGCCACCCGACGCGCAGTTGTACGGCGATTCGCCCTCGGCGTCGTGCGAGCCCGGCGACAGGATCGGCACGCCGATGCCGTTGAGCGAGTCGTGGATCGGCACCTGGACGCCGAGCACGTTGACGTCGTTGCCGCACAGGCCGAGCGTGCCGTTGACGTTGTGCAGCACGTCGGTGTTGTTCAGGTTGACCAGGCCGACCTGACCGATCTGGTCGTAGCCGCCCCAGTGGTGGCCGTGGTGCTCGTGGCCGTCCGGGGTGCCGGCCGCGGCGACGCCGCCGGCCAGGAAGGCACCGGCCGCCGCGGCGACCGCGACGAAGCCAATCTTCTTCAGCATGTGATTACTCCTCGATGAACGATTTCGGAGAATCAGGACGGCAATGAAGGTGTGTTCTCCGTCCTGCATGCCGGAAAACTTACTGGCCTTCGCGGACTGTTGCCACTTCGTGACACCATCGTGTACGTACCGCGAGCCTCTGACCGCGCTTGGCGTGGCCCGATCGGGTTACGCCGAAATTCACCCGATCACGCTTTCCGGTCCATCATGCGCCCCGGAGCGCGTTTCGGGCAAGCACCATCACGGGCAAGACGAAGAGCCCGCGCCCCTTCCGGTGGGGGCGCGGGCTCTTCGGCGAAGCCGGGACTATCCGGGCCAGGCCTCGGCTTCGGCCGTGAGCGCCGTGGTCACGTCGATTTCGCCCGACCGCACCCGCCACGCGAGCGAGTCCCGCTGCGGCCGCAGCAGATGCCAGCCGACGACGGCTTCGTCGCCGTAGCAAGGGTTTTCCTCGTCACCGATCCCCAGCGCGGCGAAGTACTGGCGGGCGGGCCAGGTTTCGGGAACCCAGGCGCGGGCCCAGCGTACGACGATCCTGGCGAGGTCGTTGCGGCCGTCCGCCGGGTGGATCAGGCGGTCGCCGGTGGTGCAGATGAGGCGTGGCGTGAACGTCGCGCCGAGCGGCGCGACGACGAGATCAGTGTTCATTTCTCCCCCGGTCCACGGCAGTGGACGGAATGGCCCGGCTCGGATGCGCTGCTGCGCTTGAGAAGGGGAAGGACGGCCGGCGGCGGACGTACGCGCACAACGCATCCCTCCACGGCTCTGTCTTGAACCGGGAGCCATCTTACAAACGCCGGGAAAGGCGCCGGAGGCGGGGTTCTTCGCCCGTTCCCGTGACTGCGGGAGTGAACGGGAGCCGCGGGGGTAAGCGGCCGGGGAAAGGCCCTCCGACCGGAAGGAAGAACCGAGATGACTTACACCGCACGGAAACTGCTCTGCGGAACGGCCACGGCCGCGGCCATCGCCCTGACCGGCGCACTGCCGGCCTCGGCGGCCCCGGAATCCGCCATCCCGGCCCGGCACGCCCAGACCGGCGACGGCAACGCCCGCGACACCGCACCGGACGACAACGACGACAACGGGCTGTGGGGCTTGCTGGGTCTGGCCGGCCTGCTGGGCTTGGCGGGCCTGGTCCGGCGCGGCCCCAAACCGGGAGCGATGGCGGGATACCCGGTGGCCGAAGCGGAACCCCCGGCGAACACGTACCCGCCGGCGGCCCCGCGGCGGAACCCGCCGGGTGTTTGAGCGGGAGCGCGGGAGGGTTGGCCGGGCGCTGTAGCCTGTGCCCGGCAGCCGCCCGCGGGGCTGCGGCGGAACTTGTCGGGTACTTGAGCACCGGCCCGCGATCCCCCACCGTATCCACCAAGCGCCTGAGCGCCACCAGTACCCCGCGCCCGGCCTTCCCCGGCCGCCCGAGTGACTCTGGTGCCCCGCACCGCGGATCCCCTTCCCTCTTCTCTTCGCGCAGAACGTCCCGGCGCCGGCGGCGTCGGGACGTTCTGCGTTTCCTGCTTCTCCGATTGGCGCCCAGTTGTCAGGTCTCGGCACCGAGGAGGCCGCGAAGACGACCGGAAAACCGGCCGCGCGACCGCCGCCCAGATTAGCGAGTTACTCGGCGGGCAAGAAGTGTTTTTTCGTCGTACCCTTCTTAAGGGTGGCATTCCGAGCTCGGGGAAAAACCGCATGATTACCCATTCCTTCGTTCCCTAAACCTCACGATCGAGTAAGGGTGCGACGTCACCCGATCTGACACCAGGCGCACCCGAGGTGAAGAAAAGCGGCTCGATTCAGCCGTATATCGCAATCGGCCGCCACGCACGAGTGATGGTATTACGCACCGTAGCCGAACCGCAAAAACACTTCCGATGCGCTTCACGCGAACTTGATGTTTGTTCCGGTGCCGGCTCGTGGCCGTACACCGTGCGAAATCGAGCACCATCAACGGCCCCCCGACATCCGCTCGCGCTATCGCGGATCGGCGCTCACGATGAGCGCAGTCGGCATCGCACAATCCGGAGGAGTACGACATGAAAAGTGCACTGACCCGAGCGCTCACGGTGTTCGTCACCGCGGCCGCGGTGACCCTGGCGGGGGTGGGCGTGGCGACCGCGGGCGGGCCCGGCGGCAGCGGGTCGTCGAGCACCACGAGCGCGGCGGCCGAGGTCCAGGGCCTGCGCGACCAGCTCGCCGCACGGGCGGACCGCGGGGACGTGCCCGGCACGCAGGCGACCCTCGCCCGGCTGGATCCGCTGCTGTCCGATCTGGCCCAGGGCAAGCGGTACACCGTCCAGGCCGCGGCCAAGGACAGCGCGGCCACGGCGCAGCAGGAAACCACCAAGGCACGCAAGGGCGTCGACGACCTCGCCGCCCAGCTGCAGTCCCGCCAGTCGCTGCCGCCGGTGTCGGCTCTGCTCAACGCGCTGTTGCAGCGGGTGCTGATCAGCCTTTCCGCGCTGGTGAACGACCTTCTCGGCGGGCTGCCCGTCCCGGTCGGCTGAGCCGGCCGGCCCCCCGGACGGACAAACCGGCGACGGCCCGGCGCGGTTCCCCTCCCGCGCCGGGCTTTCGTCGTCGCCGGCCGGCGAAACCCGGCGAAACCCCGGCGGAACACCAGAAAGCCCGGTGCGGCGGACCGCACCGGGCTTCGATGTGCCGGGGCTATTCGTAGACGACGTAGGCAGGAGCCGGGTTCAGCGCCATGACCTCGGCCGGGCTCATCAGGGCCGCGCCGTGGCGGGTGTCTTCGTCGAAGAACAGCTTGAAGCCCGGCCGCACGTGGTCCGGCATGGTCGTCATCAGCGTCTTCCACGTCGCCTTCTTGGCGGCGGCCGACCCGATGCCGTCGACCACCTTGACCACCGAAACCCCGTGGTGGGCGTGCAGCAGCTGCTCGTCGCGCACCACGGACGCCGCCACCTGGTGGTAGACCATCACCTTGGCGGGCAGCCGGTGCGCGTCGGCCAGGGTCCCGAGGTAGCGGGCGACGCCGTCGAGCTCGTCGCCGGTCGTGCGGCCGAACTTCTTCCCCGGTACCACCCCCGGCTCCACGGCCCACTCGGGGTCGAGCGCGACCCCGACGTCGGGCTCGGTCAGCCAGCGCTCGTAGGCCTGGACCTCCGGCAGGAAGTCGGCGCGGCCGGGCTGGATGTTCAGCAGCAGCAAGCCTTTCACCGCCCGCGCGGCGTCGAGGTAGTCGCGCACCGTCCCGTCGTCGCAACGGCTGCGGTACAGGCCGTCCGCGCCGGGCGAGCGGTGCACGGTGGTCGCGATCAGCTCGACGACCGGGGTGATCGGGCGGCCCGCGGGGAACGCCTCGATCTGCCGGCGCAGCGCGCGGCTCGCTTCCGCGAGGTCGCCGGTCATGCGGCCGAGGGCCTTGGCGCCCGGTGCTCCGCAGAAACCGACGAGGAGGCTGGTTTCGAGCGGGTTCGGCGGTGGTGGCGGTGGTTCCGCGGCGGCCGCGGCGGCCGCGGGCGCCGGCACGGCGAGCGAGTGTCCCCGCGCCAGCGCGCCGCACGCGCTCGTGGCCAAGCCCGCGAGGGCGGCGGTGAGGACCAGACGTCGATCGAAGGTTCGTTCGGCGGCGACCGCCTTTTTCGGGACCATCGCGGGGAAATACCCGATCACGATCTTGGCCAAACCCGGTTCGCGCCGATCACCGCATCGTGCCCGCGCCGGTTCCGCACCCGGCGTCCCGGCCTGCGGAAACGTGGATTTCGGGGCTGTGCCGGGCCATTCCGCGCTCACCCGACCCGGTGGCCCGGCCCGCACCCGTCCGGGGCCGGCCGCACACTTCCGGCATGCGTTGCCTTTTCCGGTTCGGTACCGGGTTCACCGCACTCCTCGCGTTGGCGGCCTGTGGCGGTCCGGCGCCCGTGGCCCCGGCGCCCGCCCCGCCGCGGCCGGCGCCGGCCGCGGTCCGTGTCACGCCGGCGGTGGCCCGGCAGGTCGGGGCCGACGAGCTCGGCCGGGTGCCGGTCCTGATGTACCACCGCCTCGCCGCGCAGCCGCGTTCGGTGTACGACCGCACGCCCGCCGGCTTCACGGCGGAGCTCGAGCGGCTCGCGGCCGAGGACTACGTGCCGGTCACGACGGCCGACCTGACCGCCCGCCGGCTGGACCTCCCGGCCGGCGCGCACCCGGTGGTCCTGACCTTCGACGACGGCGACCCGAGCGTGTTCGGCCTGACCCCGCAGGGTCAGCCGGCCCCGGGCACGGCGATCCGCATCCTGCTGGACGTCGCGGCGGCGCACCCGCGGTTCCGCCCGGTGGCGAGCCTGTACGTCAACGAGCACCCGTTCGCCGACCCGGGCGACGGCCGGACGCTGAGGTGGCTGGCGGAGCACGGGTTCGAGATCGGCAACCACACGCGCAAGCACACGAACCTGCGCAAGGCGACGGAGGCCGAAGCGACCGCGGCCATCACCGAGGGCGACGCGCTGATCCGCCAGGCGATCCCGGGCTACCGGCCGACGACGCTGGCGCTGCCGTTCGGGATCCACCCGCGCCACGAAGAGCTGGCGCAGCGCGGGCCCGGCTATTCGTACGCCGGAGTGCTGCTGGTGGGTGCCGGGCCGGCCCCGTCACCGTGTTCCGCGTCGTTCGACGCGAGCTCGATTCCCCGGATCCGATCCCAGTCCGAAGGCCGCGAAGCGGAGTACGGCTCGACGCACTGGCTCGACGAGCTGGCCACCCCGGGCGGCCACCGGTACACCTCGGACGGAGACCCGTCGACGGTGTCGTACCCCCGGTCCGAGGGCGCGGTGGCGCCGGCGTGTGCGAGCGTGGGCCTTGCCTACTGACCCGATCCCGGCCGCGCGGGTGGACTGGCTGCCGCAGCCCCGCCGCCGCAGCGAGGGCGCCGGTGGGACGACGGCGGCACCACGGTCACCGCGGATCCCGGCCACGCGGCAGGGTGGTTCGGGTGCGGCGCAAGGGACTCTCGCTGCCAAGGCACCGGCGGCGCACACGGCCGCTCCGGCACAAGCAGCTCCCGCCACCACCGAAACCCCGGTCGCGCACACAACTGCCCCGGCACAAGCAGCTGCCGAAGCACCGATCGTGCGCACGACTGCCCCAGCACCAACAGCCCCGACCTCCGCGCCTCAGGCGGCCGCTCCGGCCGGAACCACTGCGGCCGATCCCGAAACATCCGCTTCACCGGCTCCGGTGCAAGAGGTCACGGCGACGCCCGCACCCACCGCTCCGGAGCCGGCCACCCCGGCTTGGCCCGGCCCCGCGGATCTCGCCGCAGCACCGCCTACCCCGGCATCCGCGGCCGCCCCGCGCATCTCACCCGACCTCGCCGCGCCCGAAGCCCCGGAAACCGCCCGTACCGCACCACAAACCGCGCTCCTCGCCCCCGCCCTCTCCGTCGGGCCGCCCGCTCCGCGCGTGCCGCGGCCCGCCGCCCCCGCGCCCCTCGTCGTCCGCACACCCCCTCCCCCGCCCGCTCCGCCGCCGTCCCCCTGGTGGCCGCCCGCCGTTCTCGTGTTCGCCGTGGCCCTCGCCCTCGCCCTGCTCCTCACCCCCCGGGCCGCCGAACCGCGGCGGGTGTCCGGGGTCGCCTCCGCCCGGACCGTCACCCCGGTCCCCGGAACCCGCCCCGCTCCCGCACCCGAGCCGGCCGCGCTGCCGGACGGTGTTCCCGTCACCGAATCCGGGGCCGGTACCTGGCACGTCGTTCCCGGGCCGGGCCGCGACATCGGCGACGGTGACCGCGTCCTCACCTACACCGTCGAAGTCGAAGACGGCGTCGACGTCCCCGGCTTCGGCCACGACGTCGACGCGATCCTCGCCGATCCCCGCGGCTGGACCGGGCTCGGCGAAGTCACCTTCCGGCGGCTCGGGGATCCCGGGGCCGAGCCCGCCGTCCGGATCAGCCTCACCAGTCCCGGCACCGCCCGGCGGCCCGATCTCTGCGGCTTCACCATCCCCTTCGACTCCTCGTGCCGGCTCACCCGCGACCACCGGATCGTCCTCAACCTCGCCCGCTGGCTCCGCGGCGCCCACTCCTACGACGGCGACCTCGCGGGCTACCGCGCCTACGCCGTCAACCACGAGATGGGCCACGCCCTCGGCCTCGGCCACGTCGGCTGTCCCGCCCCCGGTGCGCCCGCGCCGGTGATGATGCAGCAGACCTTCGGGCTCTCCAACAGCTACCTCGCCAACCTCAACCGCGCCGACCCCGGGGCCGCCACGAACGTCCGGCCCGACGGTGCGGTCTGCCGCCCCAACCCCTGGGTCACCGACCCGCACTGAACCGGTGGTTCGGACCGCGCGCCGCACGGGTGTACACGCTGCCGAGCAGCGGCGGGAGATCGTGCCGGCCGGCAGCGTCATCACGACCGTGCCGCCGGCGCACCTGACACGGACGGTGGCGAACCGTCAGCCGGACGAGGTGTCCCCGGTCCCGAACGGGGACCTTGCGCCCACCCCGTTGCCCACCACGGGGCGGGGCCCGCTGGGCCGGACGGGCCACGCTCGGGCAGTGCGAGTGAAGCTCCTTGTCCCCGCGAAACTCCCGGCACTAGCGTCGACGGGGAGGGGACGAAAGCCGGACCGCCCTGACCGGTGGCCGGCTTTCGTTGCCTGACAAGGAAAACGTCAGCGAGGAGTTGCTTGATGACCGCTCTCGGCCAGCCCGTGGCCCGCACCGCGTACCAGCAGTCGGTGGCCGCCTACTGGAACGCCGAAAAGGATCCGGTGAACCTCCGGCTGGGTGACGTCGACGGTCTGTACCACCACCACTACGGCCTCGGCGACTACGACCCGGCGGTGCTCGAAACCCCGGCGGCCACCCGCGACGAGGCGATCATCGCGGAGATGCACCGGCTCGAGACCGCGCAGGCGGAGGTCCTGCTCGACCACCTGGGCCCGATCACGGCGTCGGACCGGCTGCTGGACGCCGGCTGCGGCCGCGGCGGCACGAGCGTCATGGCCCACCTGCGGTTCGGCTGCCAGGTCGACGGCATCTCCATTTCGGAGCAGCAGGTCGGGTTCGCCAACGAGCACGTGCGGCAGCGCGGGATCGACGGCTCGGTGCGCTACCACCTGCGCAACATGCTCGACACCGGCTTCGAGTCCGGGACGTTCCAGGGCATCTGGAACAACGAGAGCACGATGTACGTCGACCTGCACGACCTGTTCGCCGAGCACGCGCGGCAGCTCAAGCCGGGCGGCCGGTACGTGACGATCACCGGCTGCTACAACGACGTCACCGGCGGCCGGTCGCGGGCGGTGAGCCAGATCGACCAGCACTACATCTGCAACATCCACGCCCGCGGCGACTACTTCAAGGCGTTGTCCGCCAACGGGTTCGTGCCGATCAACGTCGTCGACCTGACCGCGGCGACCATCCCGTACTGGGAGCTGCGGGCTCGGTCGTCGGTGGCCACCGGGATCGAGGACCCGTTCCTGACCGCCTACCGCGAAGGCAGCTTCCACTACCTGCTCATCGCCGCCGACCGCATCTGAGGGCGGCGCGGAGTGCCGGAGGAGACCACCATGACCGCGTGTCCACAGTGGACGGGTGACACCGGCCTGCCGGCCGGGCCGTTCGGCCTCGGGACATCGGCGGCGCGGATCGCGACGCAGTTCGCGCCGTCGCCCGGAGCGGACCCGGCGTACGCCTTCCTGCCGTGGGGTGACGGCAGCGCGCCGCCGCTCTACTGCCCGGTCGTGGGCCGCGTCGACGACGGCCTGGCCGCGGAGGTGGACCGGCGGCTGGTCGCGTGGGCGGCCGGCTGCGGGTTCACCGGCAAGGGCCTGGAGCAGATCGCCGGGGCCGGCTTCGGCCGGCTGGCGATGCTCGCCCACGCCGACTGCGACGACCCGGACCGGCTGCTCGTCGCGGCCCAGCTCAACGCGGTCTGGTGGGCGGCCGACGACTACTACGCCGACGACAGCACGCTGGGCGCGGCGCCGACCGAACTGCCGCCGCGCCTGGCGCTCGTCATGGCGGCCATGGACCCGGTCGCGCCGGCCGGGGAGTTCTCGGCGCCCCTCGACGAGGCCCTGCGGTCCGACCCGATCCTCGTCGGGCTGCACTCGGCGATCGACCACCTGGGCCGGCACGGCTCACCGGTGCTCGTGCAGCGAGTCTGCTACGCGACGTTCTCGATGTTCGTCAGCTGGGACGCCTACGCGGCGTGGCGCCACACCGGCCGGTACCCGCCGGCGTGGGAGTACCTGGCGGCCCGCCAGCACGACAGCTTCTACACGTCGATGACCCTGGTCGACGCCGTCGGCGGCTACGAACTGGCCGCGCCGTTCTACTACGACCCCCGCGTGCGCGAGGCGATGATGCGGGCCGGGACGGCCTCGGTGCTGGTCAACGACCTCCATTCGGTGGCCAAGGACGCGGCCGACGAAAAACCGGTCTGCAACATGGTCCTGCAGATCGCCGCCGACCGCGGCTGCCCGGTCGAGGAGGCGGTCGAGGCCACCGTCGAGCTGCACAACAAGATCGTCCACGAGTTCGAGGACGGCCACCGGGACCTCATGGCGGTGCCGTCGCCGGAGCTGCAGCGGTTCCTGGTGGGCGTCCGGTCCTGGATGGGCGGCGGGTTCACCTGGCACGCCACCAATCCGCGCTATCAGTGAGTGAGGTTTCGCTGTGACTGTCACCGACCCGGTGGACGCCGTCGACACCGACGAACAGACCCCCTCCAGCCTCAGCCGGGCCGCCGCCCGGACCCTGGCCACCACCACCAAATCCCTCCCCCAAATGCAGGGCATCTCCACCCGCTGGCTCCTCAAACTCCTCCCCTGGGTCGAAGTCTCCGGCGGGGCCTACCGCGTCAACCGCCGCCTCTCCTACGCCGTCGGCGACGGCCGCGTCACCTTCACCACCACCGGCACCCACGTCCGCGTCATCCCCCCCGA
>NZ_JBEXKX010000052.1:52647-60735 GCF_040609695.1 Amycolatopsis sp. NPDC004625 | reverse complement strand
CACGCCCCGGCCCCCTCGGCCCCCACTGGGTGTTTTTTCTTCGGCGCGTTCTAACGCGCCTTACCACTCACGACCGGCTGCGGCAGGGGTCAGAACCAGCCGCAGTTGACGGGTGCGGGGAGGCCGGCGAAGCGGCCTTCGAGCCAGGCGAACGCCTCCGGGTACGCGCGCACTGCGCCGAGCACGTGCGTCGGCACCAGCGTCGTGCTGAACTGCACCTTCACGCCCTTGCCGCACCACGTCCGGCCCAGGTCGCGGTCCTGCGCGTAGGGCACGATGTCGTCGAGTGCGCTGTGGACGATCAGCACCGGCGCCGTCGGCTTCAGCGACCCGATCTTCTGCTCGCCCACGCGCGACTTGTACGGCTCTTCGCCGAGGTACGCGGTCAGCGAGCGGCCGTCGTTGGTCAGCGACGCCGACTGCGTGAACGCGTGCGCGGCGATCGCCTCGACCGTGCATTCGTTCCGGACCTGCTGGAACAGCTGCTTGCCGCGCGCGTTGAGCAGCGCCGGGATGTTCAGCTCCGGGTACGCGTAGTTCAGGCTGACCAGCGCGAAGCCGAGGAAACCGACCGCGTAGTGGCCGTCGAGGTTCTTCGCGACCTCGGCGAGGTCCGCCGGCACCGCCCCGGCGTACGCGCCCTTCAGCTTCAGCTCGGGCGCGTAGCCCGGCTGCAGTTCCGCCGCCGCGGCCGACGCGCCGCCGCCCTGGGAGTAGCCCGCGATCGCGACCGGGCCGTCGTCCGGCAGGCCCGCCTCGGGCAGCCGCTGCGCCGCGCGGATCGCGTCGAGCACCGCGTGGCCCTGCGAAGCGCGGTTGACGTACGTGTGGTCCCCGGGCGTGCCAAGCCCTTCGTAGTCGGTGACGACGACGCCGTAGCCCCGCGTCAGCAGCCCGGCGATGAACGGGCCTTCGTACTCGAAGCCCGCGGCAAGCGCTTTCGACGGCGCGCAGTCGTCGCCCTCGCCCTGCGTGCCGACGGCGTAGGAGACGATCGGGCGCGGCCCGGAGCCGTGCCAGGCCGCGTGCGGGGTCAGCACGGTGCCGGTGACGGCGATCGGCGTGTCGTGGGTGTCGCGGCTGAGGTACATGATCCGCTGCACGTCCGCGTCGGCCTTGATCAGCTGGATCGGGTCGATGTAGAACGTCGACGCCTCGTGCCGGATGACGTCGCCGTTGCTGCCGGCCGGGAGGGGGGACGGGGGATCGTAGAAGGACGCGGCGGAGGCCGACGGCGGGCCGAGCGTCGCCAGCGCCAGAACGGAAACCGTGGCGACGGCCGCGGAGCGGGCGCGGCGGGGGAAGATACGCATGCTTGCTCCTCGTTGAGCAGGTCGAGTGCGCGGGGAACACCTTTTTAGACAGAGGTGTCGGAAAAAGAATCACGTGAGGTGGACCACCATGTCAAGCCCGGCTCCGCGCGGGCGGCCGCGCAAGCTCCCGGTTTCCGAGCAGCGCGCCCGGGTGCTGCGGGCGACGGCGCGGGTCGTCGCGCAGCACGGGATGCAGGGCGCGACGATCGAGCAGATCGCCCGGGAAGCGGGCGTCTCACGGCAGGCCGTCTACGAGCAGTTCGGCGACCGCGCGACGCTGTTCGCCGAGGTCGTGGCCACCACCGAGGAAAGCGCCTTCGCCGCGATCGCGGGGCCGTCGGTGGCCGACGAGCAGCCCGGCCTGCGGGCCTGGGCGCGGGCGAACTACGCCAACATGGTCACCTTCGTCGCCGACCACCCCGAGGGCTACGGCGTGCTCCGCGCGGCCGAGCGCGCCGGCGACCCCGCTCTCACCCGGTTGAGGGAGAGGCTGGCGGTCGTCTACGCCGAAGCCAGCCGCAAGCGGTGGGCCGCGCACGGCATCGACTCCGGCCGCGCCGACCGCGCGCTCGTCACGCTCTTCTTCGCGATGACCGAATCACTGGTCCAGGCCACCTGGGACGGCGAGCCGCCGGACCAGGACGCCCTGATCGACCTGCTCACCGAATTCACCGTCGGCGGCGTCGCCCGCCTCCAGACCAAGGCGAGCGACGTCATCGAGCGCCTGCGGTAGGTCGCTGTGTCGATCGAATAGCAATCCGACCACAGCCACGGCAGAACGGCTTTTCGGCCACGGTTGCGTTCCGCGCGGGGGCGGCCTGCTTTTGGCCGGATTGCTATGCCGCGGCCAGCGCCGCCGCCGCGGACCCCACCACCCTGTTTCGCCCGCCGTGTTTCGCCGCGTACACGGCCGCGTCGGCGGACGCCATCACTTCCTCGATCGACGACCCGTCGAGCGGGTACGCGGCGACGCCGATGGACGCCGTCTGCCGTTCGATGTCGACGGCGGCGCCGGCGTTGGTCGTGGTGCTGATGATCAGTTCGCTGACCCGCTGCCGGATCCGCTCCGCCGTCACGATGGCGTCCTCTTTGGACGTCGAGGGCAGCAGTGCGACGAACTCCTCGCCGCCGAACCGGCCGACCAGGTCGTGCGCCCTGGTCTCCTGCTTGACCACGGCGGCGACCGCCTTGAGCACGTCGTCCCCCGCGAGGTGCCCGTAGGTGTCGTTGACCCGCTTGAAGTGGTCGAGGTCGATCATCATGGCGCCGAAGCTGCCGTTCTCGCGCTCGGCGCGCGAGATCTCGCGCTGGGCGCCGTCCTGCCAGGTGGTGGCGTTGAGCAGCTGCGTCTTCTGGTCGGTGGTGGCCAGCTCCTCGAGGCGCTTGACCAGCACCGACCGCTGCAGCACGTACAGCGGCAGGATGACCAGCACCGACAGCAGCGGCTCGTGGCCGAGCACCATCACCAGCAGGCCGCCGACGCACAGCGTGGACAGCTCGAGGAGGTTGTCGTCCATGCCGCCCAGGCAGCTCTCGACCGTCGCCTCGGCCGGGTTGGCGAGGTAGAGGCCGAGTCCGGTGAGGGCCGCGTTGACCACGAAGTACACCAGCACCGCGATCGAGACGGTGACGACGCTGAGCTCGGGCGAGTACAGCGTGACCAGGCCGGCCGAGCACGCCGACAGCGTCGCGCTGGTGGCGTTCGCGGCGACCCGGTGCGGCTGGCCCGGGCGGGTGCCCGACCAGCTGCGCAGCGCCAAGCCGACGTACAGCGTCACCCCGAGCAAGGTGACCAGCTGCGTCGGCAGCAGCAACGCGGCGGGCAGCAGCCACACCGACGTCATGTTCATGTGCGGGCCGTCGCTCAGGATGCGCCGCTGGCGCTCGATCCGGCGGCTGACCTCGGTTTGGGCCAGTGCGAGGGCCCCCAGCAGGCCCAGGATGCCCAGGTGCTTCAACGTGACCGGGGTGGTGACCGTGGCGACGGCCGTCCAGCCCACCAGTACTGCGATCGCCGCGAGCGTGACAGCGATCCAGCGGGGCGGCCGCCGCCACAGCGCCCAGCCCGCAACACCAGAAATCACGCCTTGTCCAGACCGTTCCCCCAATGTGACCATTTTTCCCCCAAACCCTTGCGCTCGGTGGTGGTGATGAACCACTCACGGACAGTTTCAGCCCGTTTGCCGTCTGTCCACAAGGGCCTTAGGTGTGTACATTTTCCGGGACGCCGGATCGAAGGGTGGCCAGCGATGCGTTCCAGAGATCAGTAAGCCGGAGCCGCGCCGCAAGGTCGCGATGACGAAGCCAGCGTGTCGAGCGTGTTCAGGCGTGTTCGGCGCGCTGGGTCTCATAGTCGTGCCCGCCTCCGCCTGCCCTTGAAACCCGCGCTCGCCGCCACGCCAGGGCGAGCGGCGCCGTAAGTATCAATCCGGCAACGCCGAAGATGCCGACAGTCGTTTGCGCCCCGAAGTAGTCGGTCAGCACGCCGCCGATGAGCGGGCTCACGCCGAGCATCGTCGTCAGCCCGGTGTTGGACAGCCCCATCGTCTGCGCGCGGTTCTCGTCCGGGACAGCGAGCGTCAGCGACGCCGTCGCCTGCAGCAGCGCGACCGCGCCGAACGCCCCGGACAGGACGAACAGGACGATCGACACCCACGGGCCGGGCTGCGCGAAGCCGACCAGCATGGGCACCCCGCACAACGCCGAAAGCGGCGCGATCAGCTTCGGCCGCGCGTCGGCCGGCACCCACCGCGTGAAGACGAAGGTGCCGATCACGCTGCCCACCGGGTCGGCCGCGAGCAGCAGCCCGACGAGCTCGGGGCCGCCGCCCGCCGACGCCACGTAGGGCGCGGCGATCCCCTCGTAGACCGGCAGCAGGCCCATCAGCCAGGTGAACAGCACCAGCGTCCGCAGCGCGGGGCTGGCGAACGCCACCCGGCCGCCGGCGCCGATCGTGGCGAAGAACGACTTCCGCGACTCCGCCTTCGCGGCGGCCGGCCGGGAGCGTACGCCGAACCGGACGAAGGCCGCGGACAGCAGGAACGTGACGGCGTCGAGCACCAGGGCCACGTGCGGGTCCAGGGCCAGCAGCAGCGCGCCGCCACCGGCGAACCCGAGCAGCTGGGCCGTCTGGACCGTCATGGTCCGCACGCCCATCCCGACGACGAACCGGTCGCCCTCCAGCACCTGCGGCAGCAGCGCGAGCTGGGCGGCCTTGAACGGCGGGTTCAGCAGCGAGACGCCGCCGACGAGCACGCAGACCACCCAGAACGGCAGCTCGGGCACGGCGACCAGCAGGATCAGCCCGGCGCGGAGCAGGTCGACGGCGACCATCACGGTGCGTCGCGAGAACCGGTCGGCGAGGCCGGTCAGGAAGATGCCGCCGATCAGCGACGGGGCGAAGGTCAGCGCGTAGGTGAGACCCGTCAGCGTGGCGGAACCGGTGGTGGTGAACACCAGGATCGACAGCGCGACTCTCGCCAGCTGGTCACCGGCGATCGACAACAGTTCCGCGAACCAGAGCGCCCGGAACTCGGCGATCCCGAACACCTCGCGGAACGTGACCCGGTCCGGCGGTGCTGCCATGCGTTTCTCCGACTCCGTGTGCAGACCGTGCCCGCCTCGGACCAGTCGTCGATTTTGACCGGCTGGTCACCAGGCCGTCACGGTACGTGAGTTCCCCCAGCCAGTGTCCCGTGACAGTGGGTAAATCTCTAGGTTCTTTCGCTGGTATCCAAAGTGTCACGGAGCTTTCCCGAACGGGTCAGACGATAGCCCGCAGTGTCTGACCGGTCGCCCAGGAGTTACCGGTGGATCATTCCGTACCGTTTGGTCGGTCGCCAGAGGCAAAAGTAGCCACCTCGCGTTTGCGAGGTGGCCACCGGGGAGAAACGGGGGCTCAGCCGTCGACGGGCGAGGGCGTCTTCCGCCGGGGGCCGGGCGGTCTCCGTGGCGCGCGCGGCGTCGCGCTTGGCTACCTCCTCGTGGACGATCGGGATGACGCACCGGCCGAAGTCGATCCTGTCGCCGAGCATGTCGTAGCCGCGGGCGGACAGGATCTCGACGCCGAGGTCGTAGTAGTCCAGCAGCGTCTGCGCGACCGTCTCCGGCGTCCCGACCAGCGCGTTCGAGTTGCCGGCGCCGCCGGTCGCGGCCGCGGTCGGCGTCCACAGGGCGCGGCCAAAGCGCTCGCCCTGGGCCGCTCCGGCCCCGCCGGCGGCGTACGCGGCGGGCGAGGAGCCACCGAACGACACCTTCGGGCGCGGCTGCTGCACCGGCTTGACCTCGCTGACGTAGTCCGCGAAGCGGTAGTACTCGCCATCGAAGCCGCCTGAGTCGCGGTGGGCGGCAACGGAGTCCGCGGGGTGGAACTAGCGCCGGTGTGCCTCGATCACCTCGATCGACGCCCGGACCTGCTCGAAGGTCGGTGGCGTGGCCCGGTTGAACACGACGGTCAGGGCCCGGCGCGGGATGACCACGAACTCGACGTCCACCCCGGCCGCCTCCGCGGCGGCCTCGACGACGTCCCGCCAGTGCTCGGGGTCGATCCCGTCCGGATCGGCCCATTCGTGGGCGAAGATCGCCCAGTTCCCCCGGAGGAGGGTGCCGACCACGTCCTGCGCGGTGTGGACGCGGTGCGGCGAACCGATCTCATCGGCCAAGTATTCGCAGGTGGCGGTGTGCGGCTGAGGTCCGGGCACCTCGGTGGACGAAGGTCAAGTTCGCTCCTTTCGCCGGCGTACCCGAGGCATTCGGAGCCGCGGGCCGGGCGGATTGGTTCCGCTCCGTGGGAAGGCCGTCCGGCCGGGAAAGCCCGGCGTAGCTTCGGGTTCGTGGCCGATCTCCCGCCGTTCACCCTGGCTGTCGTGGGCGCCGGACCCCGCGGGGTCGGCGTCCTCGAACGGCTCGGCGCGAACGCCGGTGAGCTGCTCGGCGGCCGTCGGCTCGAGGTGCACCTGATCGACCCGTTCCCGCCGGGACCGGGCCGGGTGTGGCGCTACGACCAGTCGCCGCTGCTGCGGATGAACTCCATGCCCGAGGACGTCACGATGTTCACCGACGACTCGGTGACCATGGCGGGCCCGGTGCGGCCGGGGCCGTCGCTGCTGGAGTGGGCGCGGAAGGTGCGTGACGGCGGCCTCGAGGCCGAGGTGCCGTCCGACGTCGTCGCCGAGCTGACCGCGCTCGACCCCTTCGACTTCCCCACCCGGCGGCTGCAGAGCGCGTACCTGACCTGGGTGTACCGGCACGTCGTGGCGGACCTCCCCGGCGGGGTCGACGTCGTCGAGCACGCGGCCCGGGCGACCGGGGTGGCCGGGAACACCGTCAGCCTGTCCGACGGCTCGGCGATCGCCGCGGACGCCGTCGTGTTCACCGTCGGGCACCTCGACGCGGAACCCGACGAGCGGGAGCGCGAGCTGGTGTCGTTCGCCGCGCGGCACGGGCTGGCCTACTACCCGGCCGGCTACACCGCCGACGTCGACTACTCCGCGATCGCCCCGGGCGAGACGGTGCTGGTGCGGGGCTTCGGGCTGGCGTTCGTCGACCTGATGCTGCTGCTGACCGAGGGCCGCGGCGGCCGGTTCGAGGAGCGGCCGTGCGGCGGCCTGCGCTACCACCCGAGCGGCGCCGAGCCGGTGCTGCACGTCGGCTCGCGGCGCGGGGTGCCGTACCACGCGAAGATCGGCTACCGGCTGCGCGGCAAACCGTTGCGGCTGCCCAGGTTCTTCGACGCCTACGCCATCGACGGGCTGGCGGGTGCCGTCCTGGACTTCCGCCGGGACGTCTGGCCGCTGATGGCGAAGGAACTGGCGTGGGGGTACTACAGCGAGCTGTTCACCGGGCACCCCGAGCGGGTGCGGCTGGACTTCGCGGTGTTCGCCGACGCGTTCGCCGATCTGCCCTGGGATTCGCCGGCCATGCGCGACCTGGTGGCGCGCGCGGTGCCCGCCGAGGCCGACCGCCTCGACCTCGACCGCCTGGACCGGCCGCTGCAGGGCCGCGAGTTCGGTACGGCGGAGGAGTTCGGCAAGGAGCTGCGGGAGTACGTCGAAGCGGACCTCGCGCGCCGGGCGGACCAGGAGTTCAGCGCGGACCTGGGTGCCTTCACGGCGCTGCTGTCGGTGTACGGGCAGCTGCCCACGCTGGTCCGGAAAGGACGGTTGGACGCCGCGTCCCAGGTGTCCGACATGGACGGTTGGTTCCACGGGTTCTTTTCGTACTACGCCAGCGGACCGCCGCCGCGGCGTCTGGAGGAGTTGCTGGCGCTGCACGAGGCCGGCCTGGTTTCCTTCGTGGGCGCGGACATGCGGGTCACGGCGGAGGGTGGCGTGTTCGTGGCGTCCTCGGCGAGCCACCCGGAAACGGTGCGGGCGCGCACGCTCGTCGAGGCGCGGCTGCCGGGCCCGAGCGTGACCCGCGCAGCCGACGGCCTCCTCCGGCAGCTGCGCGACGCGGGTGAGCTGGCCGAAGAGAACGTGGCGGACCCGGTGACGGGCGAGCGGCTGCCGTCGGGCCGGATCCACACGCGGGTGTCGGACTCGCGCCTGCTGGACGGTTCGGGACGAGCACACCCGCACCGGTTCGCGGTGGGCCCCCACACGAGCGCCCGCTCCGCGGCGGCGTTCACCCGCCCGCGGACGAACGCCCTGTCGTTCCGGCAGAACGACGCGGTGGCGCGGATCGACGTTGGCTGCCTGCAACTTGGTCGCCAGCTGCCGCTCCTCCCGCATGATGCCGGAGGCGAGGAACATCAGCGGGTGGTCGGCCGCGTACC
>NZ_JBEXKX010000052.1:0-52637 GCF_040609695.1 Amycolatopsis sp. NPDC004625 | reverse complement strand
GGTGGCGGGGTTGTCCGTGGCGCTGGTTTGTGTTAAGGCGCGTTAGAACGCGCCTTACCACTCACGAGGCCCAGGCGACCAGCTCGCGGAGCACCGCCTCCGGTGCGGGCATTCCGGCGATTTCCCGCGCGACGCGCTGGGCGATTTCGCGGGGTTTCGGGTCGGTCAGGAGGGTGTGGGCTGCGGTCTCGATCGCGTCGATCCGGACCGCGTCACCGACGAGCGCCTTGGCCGCGCCGAGCGAGCTCAGCGTGTCGGCGTTGGCGAACTGGTCGGCCCCCTGGGGGAGGATCAGCTGCGGCAGCCCGGCGGCGAGGGCGGCGAGGGTCGTGCCCGTGCCGCCGTGGTGCACCACCAGACCGGCGTGCTCGAGCACCTCGGCCTGCGGGACGAACCCGGTGGCCCGCACGCGGTCCGGCAGCGGGCCCAAGGCCGCGGGATCGCCCGGGCCGAGGGCCACCAGCACGTCGAAGCCGGACAGGGCGCGGATCGCCCCGCGCAGCACCTGCGTGGCGCCGTAGACGACGGTGCCGAGCGTCAGGTAGACGAAGCCGTCGTCCGGAAGGGGCGGGAGCGGGACGTCGGGGTCGTAGGGCGTCGGGCGCATCCGGAAGACCGTGGGCACCTCGGCGGTGCCGGGATCGCGGACGCTGTCGGGCCAGACGTCGACGCAGGCGTCGCCGAGCAGCGCATCGGCGGGCAGCGCACCCCACAGCGGCCGCAGCCGCTCGGCGGCGACGGCCAGGACGTCCGGCGGCATCGACCGCCCGATCACCACCGAGACGGCGGGAACCCCGGCGCGCCGGGCCGCGATCCCGGCGCCGACGTCGCTCATCTCGTGGACGACGAGGCCGGGCCGCAGCTGCGGAAGGAGCGGCGTGAGGTCGTCGAGCAGCGAACGCGGCAGCAGCTCGGCGAACATCGTGATGCCGACGTCGAGGAAGCCGGCGTCCTCGCCGTGCCGCCGCTTGGCCTCGGTTTCGGCCTCACCGATGCCGATCCCGGCGCGGTGGACTTCGAACCCGAGGTTCCGCACGTAGGGGACGAAGGCGTCCCCGGTACCGAAGACGACGTCGTGCCCGGCGGCTTTCGCGGCGTGGGCCAGCGGGAGCAGCGGGAAGAGGTGGCCGTACGCCGGGCGGCACGTGAAGAGGATCCGCACTCACCCGAGCGTACTGGTCAGGCGCTTCGAACGTCCCGGAATCGCCGCCAGCAGCTCCTTCGTGTACTCCGCCCGCGGCTGGCCCAGCACCTGCCCCGCCGCGCCCAGTTCCACCAGCACGCCGTCCCGCAGCACGCCCACCTGGTCCGCCAGCTGCCGCACCACCGCCAGGTCGTGCGAGATGAACAGATACGACAACCCCAGCGACGACTGCAACTCCGCCAGCAGCCGCAGGATCTGGGCCTGGACCGACACGTCCAGCGCCGACACCGGTTCGTCGCACACCAGCAAGTCCGGCTGCAGCGCCAAAGCCCGCGCGATCGCCACCCGCTGACGCTGGCCGCCCGACAGCTCGGCCGGTTTGCGGCGGGCCACCGTCGCCGGCAACGCCACCTGATCCAGGAGCGACGGGACCCGATCGCGGGGCAGCCCGAACGCCCGCAGCGGTTCCGCCACGACGTCCTCGATCGAAAACCTCGGGTTCAGCGACGCATACGGGTTCTGGTACACGATCTGCATCCGCCGCCGCAGCCGTCGCAGCTCGGCGCCACCCAGAGCCGTGATGTCCTGGCCGTCGAACACCACCGAGCCCGCCGTCGGGGTCTCCAGGCGCAGCACCATCCGGGCCGTCGTCGACTTGCCCGAGCCGGACTCGCCGACGAGCGCCAGGGTCTGGCCGCGCGGGATGTCGAACGACACCCCGTCGACCGCGCGGATGCCGCCGTCGAACGTCTTCGCCAGGTCGCGCACCGAAACCAGGGGTTCGGCCGGTGGGGCCGGAGGACGCGAAGCGCTCGTCATGCTCGGTGCCGCCGCGAGCAGCTGCCGCGTGTACGCGTGCGTCGGCGCGCTGACGACCGACGCGCCCTCCTCCACCACCGAGCCCTGTGACAGCACCACGATCCGTGACGCCCGGTCAGCCGCGACACCGAGGTCGTGCGTGATCAGCAGGATCGCCGTGCCCGAGTCGCGCGCCAACGCCGTCAGGTGGTCGAGGATCCGCCGCTGCACGGTGACGTCCAGCGCCGACGTCGGCTCGTCCGCGATGATCAGCTTCGGCCGGCCGGCCAGCGCGGCCGCGATCAGGACCCGCTGCCGCAAGCCGCCCGACAGCTGGTGCGGGTACTGCCGCGCGCGCAGCTCCGGAGACGGTACACCCGCCCGGGCGAGCAGCTCGACCGCCTGCACGGAGGCCGTCCGCCGGTCGGCGAGGCCGTGGATCCGCAGCACCTCCGCGACCTGGTCGCCGATCCGGTGCACCGGGTTCAGCGACACCGCCGGGTCCTGCGGCACCAGCGCGATCTCGCGCCCGCGTACCGAGCGCCACTGCCGGGACGACAACGAAAGCAGGTCCCGGCCGTCGAAGGTGATCGACCCGCCGTCGACGCGGCCGCCGCGGGGGAGCAGGCCGATCGCCGCGTGCGCCGTGGTCGACTTGCCCGAACCGGACTCGCCCACGACGGCCACCACCTCGCCCGCGCCGACGTCGAACCCGACGTCACGCACGGCCGGCACCCCCTTGTACGACACGGCCAGGTCCGAAATCCGCAGCAGGGTCATCGGTCTCCTCCGTCCAGCGCGCGGGACAGCCGGTTCGCGGACAGCACCACCGCCGCCACCGTCAGCCCCGGGAACGTCGTCATCCACCAGGCCGTGGCCAGGAAACTGCGCCCGCCCGCGACCAGCGAGCCCCACTCCGGCGTCGGCGGCGTCGCGCCGAAGCCGAGGAAGCTCAGCGCCGACACCTCGAGCACCGCCGTGCCGAGCGTCAACGTCGCCAGCGCGAGCACCGGGCCCGCCGCGTTCGGCAGGACGTGCCGCAGCAGCACGCCCGACCAGCGCACCCCGGACGCCCGCGCGGCCTCGACGAACACGCCGTTGCGCACGCGGAGCACCTCCGCGCGCATGACCCGCGCGAAGGACGCCAGGTTCGCGATGCCGACGGCGATCGCGACGTTCGTCGTGCCGAACCCCAGCGCCGTGACCAGGGCCAGCGACAGCAGGATCGGCGGGATGGCCAGGAAGACGTCGACGACCCGCATGATCGCGGTGTCGAGCCAACCGCCGCGGAACCCGGCGAGCAGGCCGAGCGCCGAACCGGCCACCAGGGCCACCAGCACGGCGATCGCGGTCGCCCGCAAGGACAGCGCGGCACCGTGGATCACCCGCGCGTAGACGTCCCGGCCGGTCTCGTCGGTGCCGAACAGGTGCCGCAGCGACGGGCCCTGCAGCCGCTCCTTCGGGACGCCGCTGATCGGGTCGTACCCGGTCAGCAGGGCCGGCCCGAAGGCCGCGAGCAGCACGAACGCCAGCACGGCGACCGCCACCAGCACGCCGGGCGCCACCTGCACGCGGCGCCTGGACAGCGCGAGGTCAGCCACGGGCCACCGCCGGGGTGCGGGCGATGCGCGGGTCGAGCACCGGGTAGAGCAGGTCGACGGCCAGGTTGAGCACCACGAACACCAGCGCGGCCAGCACGATCACCGCCTGCACCACCGGCACGTCCTGCGCGGTGACGGCGGCCGCGGTGATCCGGCCGACGCCGTCGCGCGAGAACACCGTCTCGGTGATCACCGACCCCGCGACCAGGTTGCCCGCCACCACCCCGGCGACGGTCAGCGTCGGCACGGCCGCGTTGCGCAGCAGGTGTCCGAAGTGGACGCGCCAGCGGCTCGCCCCCTTGGCCGCGGCGATCTCCGCGTACGGCTGGTCCTGCTGCGTGGCCAGGCTCTTCGCCAGCACCTGGCCGATGATCGCGCCGGTCGGCAGCGCGAGGGTGATCGATGGCAGGATCAGCGCGGCGAACCCCTGCGTGCCCAGCGCGGGCAGCAGGCGCAGCCGGAACGAGAAGAACTGGATCAGCAGCAGCCCGACCCAGAACGGCGGCAGCGAGATCGCCAGCGACGGCAGGGACAGCAAAGCCTGTCGCAGCCAGCGGAACGTCGTGAACGTGCCGAGGAACGCCAAGCCGCCGCCGAACAGCACCGCGAGAACCAGCGCCAGCCCGGTCACCGCGAGCGTCGGCGGCAACGCCGTGACGACCATGTGCGTCGCGTCGTCGCCGGTCGCGACGCTGCGCCCGAAGTCGCCGTGCAGGGCCGCGACCAGCCGGTTCAGGTACTGCACCGGCAGTGGCGAGTCGAGGCCGTACTCCGCGCGGGCCGCGGCGACCTGCTCCGCCGTCATCGACGCCCCGGCCTCGCTGCCGGCGAGCTTCGCCGAAACGGCGTCACCCGGCAGCAGGTAGAGGATCAGGAACGACAGCGTGAACGCCGCCCACAGCACGAACACCGCCTGCCCGACGCGGCGGAGCAGGTAGCGCCTCACGACAGCCACGCGTCGAACAGCTGCAGCCGTGACGACGCCTCGAAGTCGACGGCGTGCGCCTTCGAGCTCAGCGCGACGACCTGGGTCAGCTCGAACACCGGGACGGCGTAGGCGTGCTCGACGATCAGCTTCTGCGCCCCGTCGGCCGACGGCTTGCGCAGCGTCTTGTCCACAGTGGACGACTGCGCGTCCAGGGCCGCGTCCAGGGGGTTGCCCGGGGTGAGCTTGCTGCGGTTGCCGGCCTTGGTGGAGAACTGGCTGCGCAGGATGTCCGGGTCGGCGCGGGTGACGTTGTACCAGAGGAAGTCGTAGTTCCCGGACAGCTGGATCTGCGTGGTCTCGGCCGTCGTGTGCTGCTCGATCTCCAGGTCGAAGCCGATCTTGCGCAGCTGTTGCTGGATCAGCTCCAGCACGCTGCGGTTCTGGTTGAACACCGGCGAGAACACGACGGACGCGCGCAGCTTCTGCCCGTTCTTCGTGCGGATCCCGTCCGGCCCGGGTACCCAGCCGTCGCCGTCGAGCAGCGCGGCCGCCCCCTTCCGGTCGTACGCGAGCTGTGGCGAGAGGTCGCTGACCAGCGGCGTCGCCGACCCGAGGATGCTGGTGGCCGCCTTGTAGCTCGGCGTCAGCACGGTGTTCACGACTTCGGCGCGGTCGACGCCCTTGAGCACGGCCTGGCGCACCTTCTCGTCGGTGAGCACGCCGCGGGTGGTGTTCGCGTGCAGGTTGAACACGACACCGGGGTTGGGCCGGATGTTCTCGCCGAACCCGTTGCCGGTGAACTGCGGCTCGTCGACCGGCTGGATGTCGGTGGCCGCGTCGAGCTGGCCGGAGGCGAGGCTGCCGGTGCGGACGCCGGGCTCGGGCACGATCCTGTAGTCGATCTTGTCGAGGTATGCCTCGCCCTGGTGCTTGAACAGCGACGAGCCCCACGCGTAGCCCTTCCGCTTGGCCAGGACGATTTCCTGGTTCTGCTTCAGGCTTTCGAAGACGAACGGCCCGGAGCCGATCAGGCCGGTGCCCTGGCAGCGTTGTTCCGGCGTGCTCTCGAACGCGGCGGGCGCGAGGACGCCGAGCGACATCGTCGAGCTGGCCTGCAGGAACTGCGCGCTGGGTGCGGAGAAGTCGAGGCGCACGGTCTGCGGGTCGACGACGGCCGAACCCCGGTATGCGGCCAAGTAGCCGTAGCCGAGCTGGGCTTTCGTGCCGAGGGCCTTGACGGCGTCGAAGCTGGTCTTCACGGCGGCGGCGTCGACCGGGCTGCCGTCGGAGAAGGTCGCGCCGGAGCGCAGGTGGAAGGTGAACGCCGTCGAACCGGCGTTGATCTCCCACTTTTCGGCCAGCCACGGCTTGATCTCGCCGGTCTGCGGGTCCTGGTCGGTCAGCGAGTCGACGAGCTGGCGCCCGACGTTGATGGACGCGTTCGTGGCGGCCTGCTGCGGGTCGATGCAGTCGGGCGCGGACGAGATGCCCAGGCGCAGCGTGCCACCGGGCTTGGGCGGCCCGGAAGCGGCTTGTTCGGTGCCGGCGGCGGCGCAGGCGGTCAGCAGGACGGGTAGGGCGAGCAGGGCCGCGGCGTTGCGGGCGCGGGAAAGCAGGGACACCGGACGGCCTCCAGCGGGAGTGACTGCGTCTTCAACCGCCGACGCTAACCACGCGCTGAAGGCCGTCTCAGCAGGCGAACGCGGGTCCCATTCCCTGGCACCGCAGGGATCGGCCCTTGACAGCGGTCAGCAGCGGCCGAGCATGTCCGTCAGCGCCGTCTTTTCCGCCGAGTTGATCGTCAGCTTGAACTTGTACTTCACCGCGACCCACATCTTCGCGTAGGTGCACCAGTAGCTGACCAGCGGCGGCTTCCACGCGTCGGGCGACTTGTCGCCCTTCTCCTGGTTGACGTTGTCCGTCACGGCGATCAGCTGCGGGTCGGTGAGGTCGTTCGCGTACGCCTGGCGCTGCGCGGTCGTCCACGACGACGCGCCGGTGCGCCACGCGTCGGCGAGCGGGACGACGTGGTCGATGTCCACATCGGACGCCGCCGTCCAGGTCGCGCCGTCGTACGGGCTGAACCACTTGCCGGAGGTCGCGGCGCAGCTGGAGTCGGTCACCACGTTCGTGCCGTCGCGCTTCAGCACCACTTCGCGGGTGTTGCAGCTGTTGCCCTGGTCGATCCAGTGCGGGAACTTGTCGCGGCTGTAGCCGGTCTGCGAACCGTCGGCCTTGACGGTGAGGGTCGCGAGCTCGGACTTCGCGGTGGTCGCCGACGGGATGCCCGGCGGGGTCGCGGCCGCGACGCCGGCCAGCGTGCCGGACAGCACCGCGGTGACGGCAAGGACTGTGAACGAATGACGAACAGCACGCCTGGTTGGCATTTTGCTGCCTCCGGGTCAGAAGTGGGGACAGCTAACCCTGAGGCACCGGAATGGCGCGTACAACACGTATAGGTGACAAGTTGCTGTCCGTCAAACGGCGCCTCGGACCAGCCGCAGGTCCTCGGTGTGCCGGTACCAGGTCCACTTGTTCACCGCGCGCTCGTAGACGACGTCGTCGCGCACCGGCCGGGTCGGGATGCAGCCGATCTGGAACGCCCGCGAGTACAGCGTCGTCGGCCGCTTGAAGATGGTGCCCTTCACGACGCGGACGGCCATCCCGGGGCCGCCCGGGTCCGGCACCACTTCGATGGTCGCGGCGGGCCCGCGCAACGCGACCTGCTCGTCGGCGTAGGCCACCCCGCGGACCATCCGCAGCTGCCCGCGCCCCACGAGCACGCCGCCGACGTCGTCGCGGATCAGCGGCACCGGGTCGACCTCCCCGCGCAACGCCAGCGCGAGCGCCTGCAGCGGCGTTTTCGGCAGCCCCCAGAGCGTGGCCACGGACGAGTCCGGCGACGACGGCACGAACCCCACCGACACGCCGGAGACCGCGTCCTTCCGCAGCAGCCGCAGCACGACCGCGGCCAGGTCCGCGTCCGTGCCGGACACGACCAGGTGATCGTGTTCGCCCAGCAAGGGGTCGATTTCCGCCTTGCCGGGACGGCTCGGCACGCGGATCGACTCGACGTCGTCGACCTCCTCGAAGCCGGCCGCCTCGTCGCCACAGGCCACCACTATTCCGCGCACCCGCGGGTCCTCCGTTACAGTCATGCACCGGCATTTAGCAGCGCCACCGGTGTCCGTCCGGGACACTTAACCTCAGTCGTCGAACACCTGGAGTGTCACATGCCGGCCATCGTGCTCATCGGTGCCCAATGGGGAGACGAAGGCAAGGGCAAGGCCACCGACCTGATGGGTGACCGCGTCCAGTGGGTCGTCCGCTACCAGGGCGGCAACAACGCCGGTCACACGGTCGTCCTGCCGAACGGCGAGAACTTCGCCCTGCACCTCATCCCGTCCGGCATCCTCACCCCGGGCGTGACGAACGTCATCGGCAACGGCGTGGTGGTGGACCCGGGTGTGCTGCTCGAGGAGCTGTCGGGGCTGGAAGCGCGGGACGTCGACACGTCCAAGCTGCTGATTTCGGCCGACGCGCACCTGATCATGCCGTACCACGTGGCCATCGACAAAGTCACCGAGCGGTACCTGGGCAGCCGCAAGATCGGCACCACCGGCCGCGGCATCGGGCCGTGCTACCAGGACAAGATCGCCCGGGTCGGCGTCCGCGTGCAGGACCTGCTGGACGAGAAGATCTTCCGCCAGAAGGTCGAAGCCGCGCTGGAGTTCAAGAACCAGGTGCTGGTGAAGGTCTACAACCGCAAAGCGCTCGACGCCGACCAGGTCGCCGACGAGGTGCTGGCGGCGGGCGAGAAGTTCGCGCACCGCATCGCGGACACGCGCCTGCAGCTCAACCAGGCCCTGGAGCGCGGCGAAACCGTGCTGCTGGAGGGGTCGCAGGGCACGCTGCTGGACGTCGACCACGGCACGTACCCGTTCGTGACGTCGTCGAACCCGACGTCCGGCGGCGCGAGCGCCGGCTCGGGCATCGGCCCGGGCCGCATCACGACCGTGCTCGGCATCCTCAAGGCGTACACCACCCGCGTCGGCTCGGGCCCGTTCCCGACCGAGCTGCACGACGAGTCGGGCGAGTACCTGCGCAAGCAGGGCGGCGAGTTCGGCGTGACGACGGGCCGCTCGCGCCGCACCGGCTGGTTCGACGCGGTGATCGCGCGGTACGCGGTGCGCGTCAACGGCATCACCGACTACTTCCTCACGAAGCTGGACGTGCTGTCCGGCCTGGAGAAGGTGCCGGTGTGCGTCGGCTACGAAGTCGACGGGTTCCGCACGCAGGACATGCCGATGACGCAGACCGACGTGCACCACGCGATCCCGATCTACGAAGAGCACCCGGGCTGGTTCGAGGACATCTCGGGCTGCCGCACGTTCGAGGAGCTCCCGGCGAACGCCCGCGCGTACGTCGAGCGCCTGGAGGAACTGTCGGGCGCCCGGATCTCGGCGATCGGCGTCGGCCCGGGCCGCGACCAGACGATCGTGCGGCACACGTTCGTGTAGGGCACTGTCGTCTAGGTCAGCTTGGTGCTGACGGGCGTTTCGTTGCGGAACAGGTCGAGCACCGGGCAGTGCTCGTCGACCTCGCGCTTGAGGTCTTCGTAGCGCTCCCGGCTGGCCGGCCCCTCGAGTTCGACGGACACCCGGACGTCCCCGAAACCGGGGCGGGTGTTGAAGGAGAAGCCGAAGAAGCCGTGCAGGTCGAGGTCGCCGTCGACGGTGACCTTGATCGAGTCGAGCGGGATCCCGCGCTTCGCCGCCCAGAACTGGTACGTGACGACCTGGCACGACCCGAGGGCGGCGAGCGCGTACTCGACCGGGTTGGCGGCCTGATCGGTCCCGCCGAGCGCAGCCGGCTCGTCGACGGTGAAGGCGTGGTCCCGCACGGTCACTTCGACTTCGGTCCGGGTCCCGGGCTTGAGCGTGTTGGCAACGGAGAAGGAGACGGCAGCGTTGTGCGGGTCGGCGTCGACGGCCTTGCGCGTGCCTTCGATGACGTCGGTCAGCGACATGGGGCGCTCCTCGGTGATCGGTATTTCGCCACAGAGTGGGCGAGATCCGCGGCCCCCGCTCGGGTTCTCAGTTCCTGGGAAGCAATGGCGCGGCTCGAGCGAAGCGCGGCCGCGGACCTGGGAGGTCGTCAGCTCAGGCGGTTCGTGAGAGTCGCCGACACCGACATCTCCTCCAAATCCAGCTCCCGCAACACCTTCCGCAGCACTTCGTCGTCGAGCCGGCCCGCGCGGTTCTCCTCGATCATCGCCTTGCGCTGGGTGATCAGCAGCTCCCGCCGGGCCTTCGCGAACTGCGCCTGCGGGCTGCCCGACCGGTCTTCGCCGGACAACGTGATCGCGGCCTTCGCGAACCGGTACCGCGTATCGATCAACCGCTGCAGCCGTTCCTTGAGCCGGTCGACCTTCTCCTGCGGCAAGTCCAGCGCAGCCAGCCGCTCGCGGCTGATCTCGCGCAGCCTGTCCTGCGCGGCCTTCTTCGCGACTTCACGCGCGGCGAGCTCCTCGGCCTCGTCCCGCGACGCCTCCTCGGGGTCCTCCACCTTCAGCAGCCGGATCAGCGGCGGCAGCGTCAGCCCCTGGATCAGCACCGTCCCGATGGCCACCGTGAACGCGAACAGCTGGATCTCCTCGCGGCCCGGGGCGTCCGCCGGGACACCGGCCGCGGCGGCGAGCGTCACGACCCCGCGCATGCCGGTCCAGGACACGACCGCCAGCGTCCGCCACGACGGCGCCGCGCGGTCGCGGCCGAACAGCCGGACCGTCTGCGGCAGGTACGCCGAGACGAACACCGCCGGGACGCGCACGAACATCGTCACCGCGAGCACGGCCACCGCGACCAGCGCGAGCGTCCCGTTGTCGCGGGCCGCGTGCTGCGCGTCCTCCAGGACGAACGGCAGCTGCAGGCCCATCATCGCGAACACCAGGGCCTCCAGCAGGACGTCGATGGACGCCCACACGGACCTGTCCTGCATGCGCGTCGCGGGGGACGCGTACAGCGCGCGGTGGCCCAGCAGCAGGCCGGCCGCGACGACGGCGAGCACGCCGGACCCGCTGAAGTCGTCGCCGAAGGGGTGCAGGTGCTCGGCGGTGACGTACGCCGCGAACGGCACGATGATCCCGAACGCCGACTCCACCAGCGGGTCGTCGAGCTGCCGCCGGATCAGCACCACGAGCGCGCCGATCGCGAGGCCGACGCCGATGCCGAGCACGGTGGCGACGCCGAACACCGCGAAGCCGTGGCCGGCCGAGCCCGCCGTGCCCGCGACGGCGGCGAGCGCGACCTTGTAGAGCGTCAGCGCGGCGGCGTCGTTGACCAGGCTTTCGCCGGTCAGCACGGTCATCACCCGCCGCGGCAGGCCGAGCTTGCGCCCGATCGCGACCGCGGTCACCGCGTCCGGCGGCGCCACGACCGCGCCGAGGACCAGCGCGGACGCGAACGGCACGTCCGGCAGCAGCAGGTGCACGACGAGGGCGACGACCACCGCGGTCACCGCGACCAGCACCACGCCGAGCGCGACGATCGGCCGGAGTGCGCGTTTGAAGTGCGTCAGCGAGCTTTCCAGCGACGTCGAGTACAGCAGCGGCGGCAGGACCACGGTGAGCACCAGCTCGGGTTCCAGCTCGAACCGCGGCACCCCGGGGATCAGCGCGACGGCGAGCGCGACGACCACCACCAGCAGCGGCGCGGACAGGTTGTAGCGCCGGGCGAGCGCGGTCAGCGCCAGCGAGCCCGCGAGCACGCCCATCAGCGTCAGGATTTCCACGCGCTGGATCTTTCCGCAGGTCGCGCGGCCCTGCCCGACTTCCGCCCAGTGGAACCGCGCTGGATTCTGTCGGACCCCCTGTGCATACTTGTGCGCAATCCGCACACGTGTGCGGAAGACGTGCACCGACGCACATCCGGAGGTACCCGATGTCCCCTGGCACCCGCTCCTGGGTCGTGCCCCTGGCCTGGACCGCCGTCCTGCTCGACGGGTTCGACCTGGTCGTGCTCGGCACCGTGCTGCCCGTCCTGCTCCGCGGCCACGTCTGGGGCCTGACGCCCGGCACGGCCGCGGTGGTGTCGACCGTCGGGCTCGCCGGGATGATGCTGGGCGGCCTGGCGATCGGCACGGTCACCGACGTCATCGGCCGCCGGAAGTCGCTGATCATCTCGGTGGCGCTGTTCTCGGTGTGCACGCTGTTGTGCGCCTTCGCGCCGTCGACGTTCGTCTTCGGGCTGCTCCGGTTCGTCGCCGGGCTGGGCCTCGGCGGCTGCCTGCCGACGGCGATCACGCTGGTCACCGAGTACGCGCGCCACGGCAGGGCCGGCAGCGCGACGACCACGGTGATGACGGGCTACCACGTCGGCGCGGTGCTGACGGCGCTGCTGGGCATCGTGCTGATCTCCCCGCTGGGCTGGCGCGCGATGTTCGTCGCCGGTGCGCTGCCGGCCGCGGTGCTGATCCCGCTGATGCTGAAGTACCTGCCGGAGTCGGAGACGTTCCAGCAGGTCCGCGAGACCGAGCGTTCGGCAGGCCACGCGGTCGCCGGCCTGTTCCGGGGCGGCCTGCTGCGCGCGACGATCGCGTTCTGGGTGACGTCGTTCATGGGCCTGCTGCTGGTGTACGGCCTGAACACGTGGCTACCGGAGATCATGCGCCAGGCCGGCTACCCGCTGGGCGCGGCGCTGAGCCTGCTGCTGACCCTGAACGTCGGCGGGATCGCGGGCCTGCTCGTCGCGGGCCGGGTAGCGGACCGCGTCGGCATCCGCCCATCGGCGATCGTCTGGTTCTGCGCGGGCGCGCTGTTCCTGGCGCTGCTGAGCGTGAAGCTGCCCGCGGCCGGGCTGTACGCGGCGGTGTTCCTGACGGGCTGCTTCGTGTTCAGCGCCCAGGTACTGGTGTACGCGTACATCGGCCGCCTCTACCCGGACGCGATCCGCGCAACGGGCCTAGGCTGGTCGGCGGGCATCGGCCGAATAGGAGCGATCTCCGGCCCGGTCCTGGGCGGCGCCCTCCTGACGGCGGGCATCGCGTACCCGTGGGGCTTCTACGCGTTCGCGGCAGTAGGCGCCCTGGGCGCGGCGGCGGTGACGGCGGTCCGCCCGGGCCGTCTTTCCCCGGCCCAAGACCCCGCCCCGGCAACGGAATCCCGCCCGGCGACCACCTGAACAGGACCGCTTGTTCCGGGCAGCCGCGTCGGGGCTGCCCGGAACGGTGGTCAGGCGGCTTGCTCCTGGCGCTCCCGGGTGCCGGCCGGCTGAGCCGGACCGGCAGCCGCCTTGCGCAGTGCGGCCCGGCGACGGCTGAACCAGCGTGACCCGGCGAACCGGATGACGCGCCACCGCAGCCGCGCGGCGATCGACAGCATGTGTTCCTGGTTGTCGCGTTTGGCGACCAGGTAGGCGACCGTGTGCTCGCCCGGCTCCGGCATCACCAACGGCCGGTGCCGCACCTTGAGGCCGCCGACATCGAGCCCATCCAGTTTCCCGGGGTTGTTGGTGAGCAGCGTGACTTCCTTGAGCTCCAGCTGTTTCAGCAACGCCACCGCGTCCCCGTAGGACCGGGAGTCGGCCTTGCGCTCCATGGCCGCGTACGCGGCGAACGTGTCCACGCCGGTGTCCTGGCAGATCCGGTATCCGCGCGCCTTCGTCACGAGCCCGGCGCCACGGCCCTCCTGGTCCAGGTAGATGAGAACCCCGGAGTGCTGCTTGATCTCCTCGATCGCCTTTTCGAGCTGATAGCGGCAGTCGCAGTTCGTGGACCCGAATATCTCGCCGTAGAGGCACCGAGACTGAATTCGTACCAGACACCCGTCCCGCGGAGTGCCGAACACCGCCGCGCACGCCGGATTGGCCTGCTCTGTGTCGTCGAGGACAAAGACGCGGAAATCGCCGTCCGCATCCTTCAAATCGTGCTGCACGACCTCGGTCATGAGCTCTCCACGTCGGGTTTCCTCCACAGCCGGTCGACGTCTTCCGTGCCGGGCATGGAGTCGGTGATCTCCTCGAGCGAAAGGTTGACGGTCATGGCCCGGATCGCCCATTCGAGGGCGTCCCAGGTCAGATCCCCGCCGTCGCTGAGGAGCTGGAACGTGAGGGCCGCGGAGAAAGCCTCGCGCGCCCCGGGGGTGTCTTCGAGCGGAACGTTCGGGCCCTCGATGTCCCTGGACCTGGTCCGGGACCTGATCTTGGCGCCGAAGTTCTCGACCACGCAGACCGTCTCCACGCCGAGGTTGAGCAGTTCCTCAGCCAGCGCGTCGACCGTGGCGGGGCGGCCCGGGTTGGACAGCAGCCCGCGCAGTTCGCCTTCACGGCCGACGAGGTAATCGACGCCGTGAAGATGCCGGTACAGTTGTTGCGGCGTTTCCATGGGTGGTGAAGCCTGCAACAGGACCAGCGGTTTCGGCGATTGACGGGCGGCCGTTTCGAGCGCCCATTGCACCGTTTCCGCCGGTGGTTCCAAGGTGATCATGACCGCATCGGCGTCGGCGATAGCTCGTTTCGTGCGCGGTTGCTCGAATTCCGTGGTCGACAGCGAGACCTTACCTTTGTTCATCCAGCCCAGGTAACGCGTCTCACCCCTTTGTGTCACGAGCATCAGCGCCCGCGGATTCGCCTCTCCCGGCGTCGTGCGGATCAGCTCGGTCGAGAGGCCTTCTTGCTGCATGTAGCGCGTGAGCTCACGAGCGGCCTCGTCGCCCCCGATCGCGGCGCAGAGCCGCGCGCGGAGGCCGAACCGCCGCGCGGCGACCGCCAGGTTGAGCCCCTTGCCCCCGGGGTGCTCCTCGAACGACGTCGCCTGCACCGCGGCCCCGATTCCGGGCAGCTCGTCGGAGACCACGACCACGTCCGTCACCGCGCCGCCGACCACGACGATCGAGTTGCTGGGCTGGCGGGAATCGGTGGCCGGCTCCAGCAGCGAGGCTTCGGGGCTGTGCACGCAGCGATCCGCGAGCCGGACGAGCGCGCGCGCTTCGATCGAGCCGCGGAGGGTGCGCACGGTCGGCGCCTTGGGGATTTCGGCCACCCCGAGCAGGCGGTGGTAGGCCTCCCAGTGGTCGGCGAGCGCAGTGCGTCGCTCGCCGAGGTCTTCGGCGTACAGCTCGCGCAGCTTCGGCCGGTCGGCGAGCAGGTCCTCGAGCATGCCGAGGGCGAGCACGGCGTCGGCGATCAGCCGGTCGGTCGGCTCGAGATCGGCGGCGACCCGGGTGACGACGTCGACGATGGCCTGGTCGGTGGACACGGCGTGCTCACGCGCGTACCGGCGCACGACGGGCAGGTCGGCGAGCAGTACGACGTCGACCTCCGTCGCACCGAGCCGCTCGACCGTGAGGCCGCTGCGGGTGCGCAGCTTGAGAAAGACGTTTCGGACGCCTTCGACAGCGGCGTCGGGCTTCGCCATCAGGCCAGCCTACCCTTCCCCTGCCATTTGACGCCCCAAACATGACACTTGTTGGACAAACTCCGGGCGAGGCCATGGCAGATGCACGGGTGCGCGTCACGATTGGTTCACCTGCCGCGGCGAGGGTACCTCCTCCACTAGGCCGATCAGGTAACGGCTCCCCGGCTTCGACCGCTGCTCGACTCCGGAGCGACGAGACATCGAGGTTGCCGTCGGGAAAACGTCCAGAACCTCTATCGTCACGTCAATTGACATCGTTACTCGGCAAATGTCACCCTGTGGTTGCCTCATCGGCCCCAGGGAGGTCGTCATGAAGCCCTGCAACCTCGGTTCAGGCCAGGAAAACAGCTCCACTCGGACCGCGTCCGTGCTGCGGATTCCGCACGAAGTCGCCCCGATCGACGCCGGAACCCGCCGTCCTCCGGCAATTGCCGCCCTAAGCCTGCTGGCGCTGTCAGTTGCCGGGTGTGCCCTGTCCGCGAAGGCGATCAACCCCGCCGGCGGAGACAGGGTCGTCATCGTCGTCAGTGCCACCGCCAACGAGCCCCGCCCCGCCGTCACCGAAGTCGCCCGAAAGCTCCTCCTCGACGCCGCGAACAGCGGAAACGCCTCGCAGCAGGGCTCGGGCAACAGCAGCGTCGCGCTCGTCTCGGCCGCCGATGGCGCCGACTCGCGCCCGTTCGTCCTGACGCCGAGGCGGCCCGACGGCTCGCTGGAGCACGGGCTGCAACGACCGTCGCTCATCGAGCGCAACGTCCAGGCCGTCGCCGACGCGGTTGCGGCCACCGCCGCCGCGCGGGCCGGGCTCGACTTGCTCGGCGGCGTCGACAACGCCGTCCGCGGGGTCGTCCCCGGGCGCTTGATCGTGGTGAGCAGCGGGCTGAGCACGGCCGGGGCCTTCGACCTCCGGCAGGTCGGCTGGGACGCCGACCCGGCGACCGTCGCCGCCCAGCTCGCCGCCAAGAACGCGTTGCCGCACCTAGAAAACTGGCACGTGCTGTTCACCGGGCTCGGCAGCGTCGCCGGTGCGCAGCCGCCGCTGCCCGGCCCCGCCCACGACAAACTCCTGCAGTACTGGCAAGCGATCTGCACCCGGGCTCAGGCCGCCGGCTGCGATTTCGATGACAAGCGCGTCGCCGCCGGGCCGCCTCGTGCCACGGTGGCCACGCCCGTCGTCCCCGTGCCCGGGGTGACGTCGGTGGTCGGGCCCGCGGGCCGGGTCAGCACCACCGTCTCCGACAGCGCGCTCGGGTTCAGCGGCGACTCCGCCGTGCTGTCTTCTGGCGCCGTCGACCTGCTGCGGACTCTCGCCGGAAGCATCATGGCGGGCCCGCCCGGTGCGGTGGTGATCGTCCGGGGCTACGCCGCCGATCCGCCTGGGTCGACCGCGGCCGGCCGGCAGGCCCTCGCCGACCTGCGTGCGGGGGTCGTGGCCGACGCGCTCCGGCAGGCCGGGGTGAGCCGGCGGGTCGACGCTGCCGGCGTCGGCACCCAGCCCGGCCGGACGGCGATGGCCGGCGGCCGGTTCGACGAAACCGCGGCTGCCGCGATGCGGCGGGTGGAGATCGTTTACTAGCAGACGAGGAGGTACCGCCATGACCAGCAGCGACGAGATGCGCAACCTGCCGCTCCCGCAGCCGCGGCGCCCGCGGGAACAAGCCGGGGGCACCGCCATCACCCAGGCGGACCGGCTGCTCGCCCGGATCCGTGAGCTGCGCTACCTGTCCGACCGGGTGCTGGACGACCACGTCGTCGGCCCGCACGGGCAGAACCTGACGGTGGCCGAGGCCCACGCCAGGGCCGGGCTGCTCGACGGGCTGATCGAGCTGGAGCAGGTGCGCGGCAGCCTGCGCCACCGCCGCGTCAACCGGCTCACGCGGGTGCTCACCCTGCTCACCGTCACCGTGGTCGACCTGCCGATCATGGTGTGGCTGGCCAGTTCGGTGTTCAACGTCGACTGGACGGCGCCGCTCGGCCTGCCGCTGCTCATCAGCCTGGTGATCTCGGTGCTGGCCACCGTCGGCGCCGCCACCGCCCTGCAGCACCTGGGCCACAACCAGCGGCAGCACAAGAACCACCGCCGCCAGCTGGAGTGGCGCAAGCTGTCCACCGGCGCCAAGCTCAGCCTGCTCACCGTCGGGCTGCTGGTCGGCCTGATGGGCGTGGTGATGTTCGTCCGGGTGTACACCGAGGGACTGCTGTCCGGGATGAACGGCCTCGCGGTGCTGATGGCGGTGCTCGTCGCGCTCGTCATGGTCGTGTCGGCGACGCTGGTGTTCTGGACCGCCTTCCGCGACGGTTCCCTGGAACAGGACGACCTGCGCCACTACAGCGAGTGCGTCCGCCCGCACCTGGCCGCCAAGCGTGAGTACGAGGACCAGGCCTACGAACTCGGTTGCCAGTACGACCTGCTGCGCCGCCACGCCGAACGGGAGGACGCCATCGGTGCACCCGCCGAGTGACCGCCGTCGTGAGTGGTAAGGCGCGTTCTAACGCGCCTTACCACTCACGACCCCACCCGGAGGACGGGAGCTGCATGCGCCCTGGCGAGATCATCCCCGGTGACACGCCGGTCGAGCTGAACCCCGGCCGCCCGCGCGTCCGGCTGCTGGTGCGGAACCTCGGCGACCGGCCGGTGCAGGTCGGCTCGCACTACCACTTCGCCGCGGTGAACCCGGGCCTCGAATTCGACCGCGACGCCGCCCGCGGCCACCGGCTCGACGTCCCGGCGGGGACGTCGGTGCGGTTCGAACCCGGCGTCGAACGGGAAGTCGCCCTCGTTCCCCTCGCCGGCGCGCGGCGCGTGCCCGGCCTGCGGTCCGAATTCTCCGGGGAGTTCTGAAATGCCGCAGATCGACCGCGAGCGGTACGCCGAGCTGTTCGGTCCGACCACCGGCGACCGGATCCGGCTCGCCGACACCGACCTGCTGATCGAGGTCACCGAGGACCGTTCGATGGGCCCCGGCGGCTCCGGCGACGAGGTCCTCTTCGGTGGCGGCAAGGTCATCCGCGAGTCCATGGGCCAGGCCACCGCGACCCGGGCCGAGGGCACGCCCGACCTGGTCATCACCGGCGCGGTGATCCTCGACCACTGGGGTGTCGTCAAGGCCGACGTCGGCGTGCGCGACGGCCGGATCGTCGGGATCGGCAAGGCGGGCAACCCGGACACGATGGACGGTGTCGACCCCGCCCTGGTCATCGGGCCGTCGACGGAAGTGCTGTCCGGCAACGGCAAGATCCTCACCGCGGGCGGCATCGACTGCCACGTCCACTTCATCTGCCCGCAGCTCGTCGACACGGCCCTGGCCGCCGGGCTGACCACTTTGGTCGGTGGCGGCACCGGTCCCAACGAGGGCACGAAGGCCACCACCGTCACGCCCGGCGCGTGGAACCTCGGCCGGATGCTGTCCGCCATGGACGGTTACCCGGTCAACGTCCTGTTGCTGGGCAAGGGAAACACGGTTCGCCCCGAAGCGCTTCGCGAACAGCTCGCGGCGGGGGCGGGCGGGTTCAAGCTCCACGAGGACTGGGGCACCACGCCGGCCGCCATCGACGCCTGCCTGACCGTCGCGGACGAAGCCGGCGTCCAGGTGGCGATCCACACCGACACGCTGAACGAGGCCGGGTTCCTGGAGTCCACTGTGGACGCAATCGGCGGCCGCTCGATCAACGCGTACCACACCGAAGGCGCCGGCGGCGGGCACGCGCCGGACATCATCCAGGTCGTCTCGCTGCCGAACGTGCTGCCGTCGTCGACCAACCCGACCCGCCCGCACACGGCGAACACCCTCGACGAGCACCTCGACATGCTGGTGGTCTGCCACCACCTCAACCCGTCGGTGCCCGAGGACCTGGCCTTCGCCGAGAGCCGGATCCGGCCGACCACGATCGCCGCCGAGGACGTCCTGCACGACATGGGCGCCATCTCGATGATGAGCTCGGACTCGCAGGCGATGGGCCGGATCGGCGAGGTGATCATCCGGACGTGGCAGACCGCGCACGTGATGAAACGCCGCCGCGGCGCCCTGCCCGGCGACGGCGCGGCCGACAACCTGCGCGCACGTCGCTATGTCGCCAAGTACACGATCAACCCGGCCATCGCGCACGGCATGGAGACCGAGATCGGCTCGGTCGAGGTCGGCAAACTCGCGGACCTCGTGCTGTGGGAGCCGAAGTTCTTCGGCGTCCGCCCGCACGTGGTGCTGAAGGGCGGCTTCCCGGCGTGGGCGGCGATGGGCGACGCGAACGCGTCCATCCCGACGCCGCAGCCGGTGCTCGCCCGGCCGATGTTCGGTGCGTCGATCGGGGCGGCGCTGAGCCTGCACTTCGTCGCGCCGTCCGCTTTGGACAGCGGGCTGCGTGAGACGTTCGGCATCACGCGGCCGCTGGTCGCGGTGTCGAACATGCGCGCGCGGACGAAGGCGGACATGGTGCTCAACGACACCACGCCGGACGTCCGGGTCGAGCCGGACAGCTTCGCGGTGCACGTCGACGGCGAGCTGATCGAGCCGCAGCCGGTGACGGAACTGCCGATGGCCCAACGGTACTTCCTGTTCTGATGGACCTCTCGGCGCTGATCCTCGCGGACTCCCGCTTCCCCGGCGGCGGGCACGTCCACAGTGGCGGGCTGGAGGAAGCCGTCTCCCGCCGGCTGATCGGATCCGTGCGCGACCTGCCGGGATTCCTTTCCGGACGGTTGCGGACGGCGGGCTTCCTGGCGGCGGTGTTCGCGGCTGCTTCAGCTCATGCAGCGGCAGCGGGTGGGAACTGGTCGCGTTTGGACAGTGAGCTGGATGCGCGCACGCCGTCGCTCGCGCAGCGCGAGGCGTCCCGGGCGCAGGGCCGCGGGACCGCGCGGGCTGGGCGCGTTGCGTGGCCTTCGCCGGTTTTGGAGGCATTGCTGGCCGAGACGCCGCGGCCCCACCACCCGATCGTGCTGGGCGCGCTGGTCGGCATCGCGGGTGGCTCGCCGTACGACGCCGCGATGGCGGCCGCCTACCTGTCGGTGAGCGGTCCGGCGAGTGCCGCGGTCCGGCTGCTGGGGCTCGATCCCTTCGCGGTGAACGCGGTCGTGGCCCGGCTGGATCTGGCCGCCGTTTGTGCGGAAGCGGCTGCCGTGGCGGGCGACGACCCGGCGTCGCTGCCGTCGCCGGGTTCGCCCGCGTTGGATCTGTTCGCCGAGGCCCACGCCCGGCACCACCAGGAAGAGGTGCGTCTCTTTGCCAGCTGAAGGTCACGGCCATTTTCACGCCGTCAACTTCGACCCGACGGCCAGCGAGCCCGACCACTACGACCCGGCGCCGGCCGCCGGGCGGGCGTACCGGATCGGCATCGGCGGCCCGGTCGGCTCGGGCAAGACGGCGCTGACCGCGGCGTTGTGCCGCGCGCTGGGCGACGAGATCAACCTCGCCGTGGTCACGAACGACATCTACACGACCGAGGACGCGGACTTCCTGCGCCGGGCGGGCGTGCTGGACCCCGAGCGGATCGAGGCGGTGCAGACGGGCGCGTGCCCGCACACGGCGATCCGCGACGACATCACCGCGAACCTCGACGCCGTCGAGCGGCTGGAAGAGAAGTTCCCCGGCCTGGACCTGGTCATCATCGAGAGCGGCGGCGACAACCTGACGGCGGTGTTCAGCCGTGGCCTGGCGGACAGCCAGATCTTCGTGGTCGACGTGGCGGGCGGCGACAAGGTGCCGCGCAAGGGCGGCCCCGGCGTCACGACGGCGGACCTGCTGGTGATCAACAAGATCGACATCGCCCACCTGGTCGGCGCGGACATGGCGGTGATGACGTCGGACGCGCACCGGATGCGGGGATCCCTGCCGGTGATCACGCAGTCGCTTGTGGACACTCCGGACGCGCCCGAGGTGGCGGGCTGGGTCCGTTCCCTGCTGTGAAGGCCCACGCCCGGTTGACCGCGTGTTTCGACGGCTCGCGCACGGTGCTGCGCGAGCTGCGGTCGATGGCACCGCTGACGCTGTTCCCCCGCCGCGGTCCCGGTTCGACGGCGGTGGTGCACCTGGTCAACTCGGCGACTTCGCCGTTGGGTGGGGACGATCTCCTGCTGTCCGTCCGGGTGGGGCCAGGTGCTTCCCTGCGGTTGTCCGGAGTGGCGGCCACCTTGGCTCTGCCGGGCCTGCACGGCGAGTCTTCTCTGTCCACTGTGGACGTGGTGGTGGAGGAGGGCGGGTCGCTGGAGTACCTGCCGGAGCCGACGGTGGTCACCGCGCGGGCCCGGCACAACGCGGTGTTCCGGGCTTCCCTGGCTTCGGACGCTTATCTGCACACGCGCGAGGTGCTGGTGCTGGGGCGGGCGGGGGAGAAACCGGGTTCGCTGACGACATCGCTGTCCGTCACGCGGGGAGCGGTCCCGGTGGTGCGCCAGACGCTGTCGGTCGGCGACCCGGCATCGGACGCGAGCCTGGCGGTGCTGGCGGGACGCCGGGTGCTGGTGACGGACCTGGAGGTCGGCGGCCCGGAGCTGCCGGCGGCGTCGGGTGAGTGGTGGTCGCGCACCCCGCTCGCCGCGGGCGGGACGCTCATGACTTCCCTGGCGCCGGACGCGGTGACGGCCCTGCGGCCGTTCTGAGCAGCCCCCGTTTTCCACGCTACCGGGAGGGACCGACAGTTTCGGGTGACGACGGTTTCTGGTGACCCACGGAACCCTTGGATGACCCGCGGAATCCTTGGATGACCCGCGCCGCTCGCCGGGGAGGGCCCCCTGCGGCCTCCCCGGCGAGCGGAACCCTCAGAACTTCGTGCCCAGCCAGGTCATCGCCACCGGGCCGCCGATCGACACGCCCGCGATGTGCTCCAGCAGCGGGAACTCCTGCCACGTCACCTTCGCGCCGGCGGACTTCCACCTGTCGCGCAACCCCGTGCCCACGCTGAACGGGATCAGCTCGTCCAGCGTTCCGTGGTACAGGTACACCGGGGCCTTCGGCGCCGTCGTGCCCAGGTAGTTCGCGGCCAGCCGGGCCTGCCAGCGCGGGTCGTGGATCGGGTCCGGCACCGTCACGAAGTCCTGCAGGTGCGCGAACGGCGCCGCCGCTCCGAGCTCCACCGTGCACGCCTGGGACACCCGGGCCACCGCCTCGCGGCCGCGGTCGTTCAGGATCGACGCGAACGGGACGTCCGGGTACGCCGCCGCGAAGCCCGTGGCCGCTCCCAGGACCAGGCCGAACGCCGCGCCGCCGTCGTTGGACGCGAACACCGCGTTCAAATCGGCCGGGACGCCGCCCGCCGCCACGCCGACGACGTTCAGCGAAGGCGCGTACGTCGCTTGCAGCTCGGCCGCCCACGCCGCGGCCTGGCCGCCCTGCGAGTAGCCGAACACGCCCACCGGGCCGGACGGTGACAGCCCCGCGCCGGTCACCCGGGACGCCGCGCGCGCCGCGTCGAGGACCGCGCGGCCTTCGGACTGGCCGACCGCGTACGTGTGCGTGCCCGGGGTGCCGAGCCCTTCGTAGTCGGTGACGACGACCGCCCAGCCCTGCGTCAACGCCTGCGCCAGCAACGCGCTTTCGTTCTCGATGCCGTGGGCCAGCAGGTTGGAGGGCGCGCACTGGTCGCCGAGGCCGTGGGTGCCGACCGCGTACGTGATCAGCGGGCGCGGGCCGCCGCGCAGCCACGGGGTCGGCGGCACCAGCAGCGTGCCGGAGACCGCGTTCGGCGCCCCGGTCGCCGACGTCGAGCGGTAGAGCAGGTGCCAGGCTCTCACCGGGGCCGGGAAGGGGCCGACGAACACCGTCGTCGTCTGCTGTTCCAGGAGGACGCCCGGTTCGGCCTGCGCCGCGGGCGCGGCGGTTGCGAACAGGAGCGCTACGGCGACCAGTAACCGACGAAGCATCGTTGCCTCCGGTTGTGTGGTAATCGAGGTTTTCACAATTTAGCCAGGCCGGTAGGATCCGGCAATCCCTCAGAAGGAGGAGACCACCGTTGGCTCGCACGTACGGCGGCGTCGCACCCGAGCAACGCCGCGCCGACCGCCGCGAGCGGCTGCTCGCGGCGGGGCTCGAACTGTTCACCTCGGCCGGCTTCCGGCAGACGAAGATCACCGAGATGTGCGCCCGGGCCGGCGTGTCGACGCGGAACTTCTACGAGGAGTTCACCGGCAAGGAGGACGTGCTGCGCACCCTCCACGACCGGATCAACGGTCTCGCCCTCGAGCACGTCACCGCCGCGCTGGGCAAGGTCGCCGAGGCCGACGCGATGACCCGCATCGCCACGCTGCTCGACGTCTTCATCGACACGGTCACCGTCGACCCCCGGCTGCCGCGGCTCAACTACGTCGAAGCGGTCGGCGTCAGCGCGGAGCTGGAGGAGCAGCACCAGGTGTGGGTCGACCGCTGGGCGACCTTCATCGAGACGGAGGCGCGCCGCGCGGCCGAGCACGGCGCCGCGCCCGACCGCGACTACCGGCTGACCGCGATCGCCCTGGTCGGCGCGGCCACCGGGCTGCTGCGCGAGTGGCAGGCGCACGAGCCGCCGCTGCCGGTCGAGGACGTCGGCGCGGAGCTGCGCGCCCTGATGCTGGCGGCCATCATGCGGCCGCAAAAGATCTTGGAAATCCCGGGCAACCGCGGCGCGGCTTCGGACGTGAAGGAGTCGAGCCGGGAGGGGGAACCGGGGGGACGCCGGCTCACGTGAGGGCCCTTTCCCGGCCGCGGACGCCGGGAAAGGGTCCTCACGGACGTTACGGCGTCCGCGCGGCCGGCAGGCCCAGGTCGACCGGGCCGGTCGTCCGGCACATGTCGTGGCAGGTGTCGTCCAGCGTGCAGCACAGCGAACAGATCGGGCCGTCCTGCTTGGCGCAGTCGGCGACGTCCGGCAGCTCGTACGGGTCGCCGCAGACCGAGCAGGTGTGCGTCGCCCGCAGGTCGGCCCCGGCGACCGCGACCGTGTTCTCCCGCGCCAGGTAGTACTTCCCGCGGGTCGCCACGGCGAGTGCCGGGACCCCGACGATGGCGATGACCAGCGCGAGCAGCGGGCTGAACGCGGCCAGGAACGGCCCGAACGCACCGAAGTACGCCACGATCGACACCGCCGACGCGACCACCATCGAGCCGAACCCGACCGGGTTGATCTTGTGCAGGTAGGCCCGCTTGAACTCGATGTACCGCGGCGAGAGGCCCAGCGGCTTGGCGATCACCAGGTCGGCGCAGACCGCGCCGATCCACGCGATGGCGACGTTCGAGTAGAAGCCGAGGATCTTGTTCAGGAAGCCGAACGCGCCGAACTCCATCAGCGCGAGCGCGATCCCGCAGTTGACCAGCACGTACCAGACGCGGCCGGGGTGGCGGTGCAGCACGCGGGAGAAGAAGTTCGCGAACGACAGCGAGCCGGAGTAGGCGTTCGTCGTGTTGATCTTGATCTGTGAGACGACGACGAACAGCGCGGCGAAGGTCAGCGCGACCGGCCCGAGCGCCGGCTTCACCGCTTCGAGGTAGGGCGCGATCGGCTCCAGCGCGTGCGCCTTCCCGACGACGCCGAGCGCGAGGAAGGCCAGCAGTGCGCCGCCGATCTGCTTCGCGGCGCCGAGGATCACCCAGCCGGGGCCGGCGGCGAGCACCGCGGCCCACCACGAGCGCTTGTTCTCCGCCGTCTTCTCGGGCATGAACCGCAGGTAGTCGGCCTGCTCGCCGATCTGCCCGATCAGTGACAGGGCGACACCCATCCCGAGGCCGAAGCCGATCGCGGAGAACCCGGCGCCGGCGCCTTCAGTACCCCCGAAGTGGGTGAATTCGGCGAACTTGCCGGGCGCCCGGACCAGCACGACGACGAAGGGCAGCACCAGGCCGGCGATCCACAGCGGCTGCGTCCAGGTCTGCATCTTCGCGACCGCGCCCATGCCGTAGAGGGCGAAGGGCAGCACGATGAGCGTGGCCAGCAGGTAGCCGACGGGCAGCGGGATGCCGAGGGCGAGCTCGAACGCCTGGCCCATGATCGAGCCTTCGAGCGAGAAGAAGATGACGGTGAAGCTCGCGTAGACGAGCGAAGTCAGCGTCGACCCGAAGTAGCCGAAGCCGGCTCCGCGGGTCAGCAGGTCCATGTCCACTCCGGACTTCGCGCAGGCGGCCGCGATGGGCACGCCGGTCACGAAGATGACGACGGCCGCGGCGAGGATCGCCAGCACGCCCGAGGTGAAGCCGTAGGAGAGGACGATGCTGGCGCCGATCGCGAAGTCGGCGAGGTAGGCGATGCCGCCCAGCGCCGTCGTCGCGACCACGAACGGGGACCATTTCCGGAACGAATGGGCGGCGAAGCGCAGGGAGTAGTCCTCGCGGTTTTCGTTCGCCGCGAGCGGGGCGTACCGGCGTTTCGGCGGGGCGGTCTTTTCGGCGTCGGACAGGGTCTCGGTCATGCCTGCCTCCGGGGGTGGTGGGGAACGCGCCGAAGGTAGGTCTTTCCTGTATCGATCCTGGTCCGGGAGGTAACGCGGGGGTTACGGCTTGTTGTCCAGCGGTTACGGCCGGGTGGCGAAAAAGAGGTGTCGGGTGTCACCGTTAGGTGGGTTCCGCTGCCGGTCGCGAGGCCCTAACGTGCTCAGAGCCGAAGTCGACTGATGCCCCGACCGGGCGTGGAGGTTTGGCGATGATGCCGGAAATCGAGGACCAGGTGGAAGACGCCGTCGTACGCCTTCCCGGAATGCGCGTGGCCTACGACGGTGCCGCGTTCGACGAATCCGCGCTCGCCGCCACCTGGACCGATCAGCTGCAGGGCTGGCTGAACCAGGCGGTCGCGGCGGGCATCGCGGAGCCGAACGCGATGGTCCTCGCCACGGCCGACGCCGAAGGCCGCCCGTCGTCCCGCACCGTGCTGTGCAAGGGCCTCGACGACCGCGGCGTCGTGTTCTACACGAACTACACGTCCTCGAAGAGCCACGACCTGACGGCGACCCGGTACGCCTCGGTGACGTTCCCCTGGTACGCGCTCCACCGCCAGGTCCACGTCCGCGGCGAGGTCGAGAAGGTCGGCGTCAAGGAGACGGCGGAGTACTGGGCCCAGCGGCCCCGCGGGTCCCAGCTCGGGGCGTGGGCGTCGCCGCAGTCCCGGGTCGTCGACGGCCGGCGCGCGCTGGACAACGCGCTGCACGGGATCGAGCGGCGCTTCGCGGACGTCGAGCGGATCCCGGCCCCGCCGCACTGGGGCGGCTGGCGGATCCGCCCGGACCTGGTCGAGTTCTGGCAGGGCCGCGAGGACCGCATGCACGACCGGCTCCGGTTCGTGCGCAACGACGACGGCTGGAACATCGAGCGCGTCGCGCCGTAGGCCCGGGGTTCCAGGGCGAGGTAAATCACCTGCGCGGTGATAGTTAGCCCCGCTAAGCTGATCTGTCGTGACTGGTGAACCGGGGACCTTGCCGCCCCGCTCGGGCCTCCGCAAGTTCCTCGGCCGCATCGTCGTCGACACCCGGCCGCTCAAGATCGCCGCGTTCCGGCGGCTGTGGCTGTCCACTGTGGTCACCGCCGTCGGGACGCAGCTGACCGCCGTCGCCGTGCCCAAGCAGGTCTTCGACCTCACCGGGTCGTCCGCCTACGTCGGGCTCACCGGCCTCGTCGCGCTCGTCCCGCTGCTGGTGTTCGGGCTCTGGGGCGGCGCCGTCGCCGACGCGGTCGACCGGCGGAAGCTGCTGTTCGTCACCAACGTCGGCGTCGCCATCACCTCCGCGCTGCTCTGGCTGCAGGCGTTCGCCAACTTCGGCTCGGTGTGGCTGGTCCTCGGGCTGCTCGCCGTCAACCAGGCGTTCTTCGCGATCAACATGCCGACGCGCGGCGCCGTCGTCGCGCGGCTCGTGCCCGACGAACTGCTGCCGTCCGCGAACGCCCTCAACACCACGATGTCCACCTTCGGTGCCGTCTTCGGTCCGCTGTTCGCCGGCGCGCTGATCCCCGTCCTCGGGCTCTCCACCCTCTACCTGATCGACGTCGTCGCCCTGACGATCACGCTGTTCGCCGTCTGGCGGCTGCCGTCGATCCCGCCGCTGAACGGCCCCTCGCGCCGCGCCGGCCTCCGCGACGTCGTCGACGGCTTCCGGTACCTCTCCGGGCAGAAGGTCCTGCTGGCCTCGTTCGTCGTCGACATCATCGCGATGGTCTTCGGCATGCCGCGGGCGCTGATCCCGGAGATGGCCGAGCGGACGTTCGGCGACCCGCCCGGCGGCGGCCCCGCGCTCGGCTGGCTCTACGCGGCCCTGCCGCTGGGCGCGATGCTGATCGGCCTCTTTTCCGGCTGGCTGACGCGCATCCACCGCCAGGGGGTCGCGGTCGTCGTGGCGATCTGCGCGTGGGGTGCCGCGGTCGCCGCGTTCGGGCTCGCGCACTCGCTGTGGCTCGCCGTCGTCTTCATGGCGCTGGCGGGCGCCGCGGACATGGTCAGCGCGGTGTACCGGATGGCGATCCTGCAGGTCGCGACCACCGACGAGATGCGCGGCCGGCTCCAGGGCGTGTTCACGGTGGTGGTCGCGGGCGGCCCGCGCATCGCGGACCTGACCCACGGCTGGGGCGCGGCGGCGTTCGGCACGACGGCGGCCGCGAGCGCCGGCGGCGTGCTGGTGATCGTGCTGGTGTGCGCGTCGATGTTCCTGCTCCCGGCGTTCTGGCGGTACCGGGCCCCCACGGCCTGATTGATCCGGGTTAGGGTGCGAGCATGCGTACCTTTTCTGTCCTTTTGGTCGCTTTCGTCGCTTTGACCGCGTGCTCGTCCGCGGAGAAGCCGGCGCCGTCCTCCTCCCCGGCGCCGAAGCCGGCCCCGAGCACGAACCCCGCCGCGGCGGCCCTGGACCCGTGCAAGCTGCTGCCCGCCGACGCCGTGTCGAAGGCCCTGTTCCTGGACAACCTCAAGGCGGTCCCGGGCCCGGCGGAGAACAGCACGGCCAACGGCGGCAAGGCCCGCAGCTGCGAGTACCAGCACGACGGCAAGGCCGCGGGCGCGCTGGCGGTGACCCGCTACGAAGGCAAGCAGGGCAAGCCGGCCGAGATGGTGGCATCGGTCAAGAAGGCCAAGCCGGGCGCAACGGACGTCCCAGGCTTCCCGGACGGCGGGGTCTACTACGTCGACGGCCAGAAGACGGCGACGCTCGCCTCGGCGGAGCTGGTGTCGGGCACCCCGGTGATGATCAGCTACACCGGCCCGGCGAAGGTGACGGCGGAGCAGATCGCGCCGCTGGTCAAGCAGGCCCTCGCCGCGAGCTGAGCAAGCCCGGCCGGCGAGCTGCCGCGCCGGGCCGCGCGGCAGCCAGCCCGCGCATCGGCGGAAGCTCGTCGAGGCTCACCGGCGCAGGGCGGCCAGCTCGACCGGGCTGTGCGCCGAGAACACCGTCACCTCGTCCTGGTGCGCCCGCGCCAGCTCGTGCAGCCGGGCCAGGTTCTCCAGTCTCGGGCCGCGCAGGGTCTGGACGATGTTCTGGAACGCCGTCAACCCCGGGGGGCAGTGCGGGGCCACCGGGTCCAGCTGGCCGTGGAAGAAGTACGCGTCGCCCGCGTGCAGGAGCCAGCCGGTGCCCGTGTCGATCGCCACGCCCGTGTGGCCGCGGGTGTGGCCCGTCAGCGGGACCAGCAGGATCTCCTCCGGCAGGCCCTTCAACGACCGGACCGCGTCGAACCCGAACCACGGCTCGCCGGTCTCGTCGTAGGTGCTCCACAGCGGGCGGTGCGCGAACTGCGCCGCGCGGTAGCGGTTCTTCTCGGCCGCGTTCGCCGGGGACGTCGCCGCGCGGTGCTCCTCCGCGCGGACGTGCACCGCGGCGTTCGGGAAGTCCGCCAGGCCGCCCGCGTGGTCGACGTCCAGGTGCGTCGCGACGACGTGCCGGACGTCGGCCGGGTCCAGGCCGAGGGCCTTGATCTGCGCGACCGCCGTCTCGGCGGCCGCCGGCTTCGCGCCGACCATCGCCAGGAACGGCCGGCCCAGCCACTCGCCGGGGCGCGCCACGCCCTGGGTGCCGAAGCCGGTGTCGACCAGCACCAGGCTGTCGCCGGTCTCGATCAGCAGGCAGTGGGCGACCAGCTCGGCCCGCCGCAGCAGGCCGGGCCGGCCGTCCAGGAACTTGCCGCCCGCCGGCCGCATCGTCCCGCAGTTCAGGTGGTGCACCTTCATCCGCTGCTCCTGCTCGTTTTTCGGGAGTCCGGGGCGAAGCTCCGGTCGGCACCAGCGCTCAGCCGGAGGAACTCCGTCTCGTCGTGCGCGGCGAAGACGGTCACCTCGCCGCCGTGCTCCTGAACAAGCTGGCGCAGGCGGCGGTGGTTGTCCAGTCTGGCGCGCTTCACCGTCTCCATGTGGCCCTCGAACCACCTCAGCCCGGGCGGGCAGTGCGGGTCGGCCGAGACCTGGCCGTGGAAGAAGAACGAGTCGCCCGCGTTGAGCAGCCAGCCGTGGCCGGTGTCGACGGCGACCCCGGCGTGCCCCCGCGTGTGCCCGGCCAGCGGGACCAGCAGGATCTCCGGCGGCAGGCCGTCGAGCTGCCGGACGGCGTCGAAGCCGAACCACGGCTCGCCGGTGTCCGCATAGGACGTCCACTGTGGACCATGAGCGAACTGGATCCGGCGGTACCGGCCGCGTTCGTCGGCGCGGGGCTCGGTGAACGCCCGCAGTTCTTCGGCGTGGACGTGCACCCGCGCCCACGGGAAGTCGATGAGCCCGCCGGCGTGGTCCAGGTCGAGGTGGGTCAGCACGATGTCCCGGACGTCCATCGGGTCGAAGCCGAGCGCGCGGACCTGGGCGATCGCGGTCTGCGCGGGGTCGGCGACCGGGTTGGACTGGCGGACGAACCCCGCGCCCAGCCAGGCGTTCCGGTCGACCGCGGCCGGCGTGCCCATGCCGGTCTCGACGAGCACCAGCCCCGTGTCGGTTTCGAGCAGCAGGCAGTGGCAGACCATGGTGGCGCGCCGGAGCAGCCCCGGCCGGCCGTCGATCAGGCGGCCGCCGAGCGGGCGCATGGTGCCGCAGTTCAGGTGGTGGACGCGCATCAGGAGAACTCCCGGTCGAGGGTCGTGTGCAGGTGGGCGGCGACGGCGCGCAGCGGCGCCAGGTCACGGCGGGTGCGGGCCAGCAGCAGCCCGCCCTCGATCGCGGCGAGCACGATCGTCGCGAGCTCATCGGCGCGGGCGGTGGAAAGCCCTTGTGCAGCAAGGTATTCGCTGAGAACGCCGTGCCAGGACGCGTAGCCGTCGGCGCAGGCTTCCCGGATGGGTTCGCTCGACGCAGCGGCGTCCAATGCAACCGTCGCAAGGGGACAGCCACGCTGGAAGTCCGATCCGGTCAGGAAAGTCCCGAGCGCGTCGACGGCCCGGTCGATCGCGGTCGCCGGGTCGGGGGCGTCGGCCAGGATCGCTTCGAGGAGGGCGCCGGTGCGCTCACCCGACAGCCGGACGGCTTCGGCGGCGAGCTGCTCCTTGCCGCCGGGGAAGTGGAAGTAGAGCGACCCCTTCGGCGCGCCCCCGGCCGTCGTCAGCTGGGTGAGGCCGGTGGCGTGGTAGCCCTGGGTCTGGAACAGGTCGGCGGCGGTGTCGAGCATCCGCTGCCGCGTGTCGGTGCGGCGAACCATGGGGGAACCGTAGCGCAAACTATGACGACCGGTCTAGTTAGTCCATGGATCGGTAAGGTCGTGCCATGGGCAACCCGACCGGTCAGCAGTTCGAGATCACCCGCGGCAACGCTCGCGCCGTCGTCACCGAAATCGGCGCCGGCCTGCGCGCGTTCGAAGTCGGCGGCGTGCCGTACGTCGAGGAGTTCCCCGAGGACGCGCACCCGCCGAAGGCCGCCGGGCAGATCCTGCTGCCGTGGCCGAACCGGACCAAGGGCGGCCGGTGGACGTTCCAGGGGGAGACCCAGCAGCTGGAGATCACCGAGGAGGCGCGCGGCAACGCCATCCACGGCCTGACCCGCCACCTCGAGTGGGAGCTGGTGGAGCACGCCGAGTCGTCGATCACGCTGGCCGTCGACGTCGAGGTGCAGCCGGGCTGGCCGGTGCCGCTGCGCGCGACTGTTACGTATGAGATCGCCCCGCGCGAGCTGATCGTCACCCACGAGATCCGCAACGAGGGCGAGCAGCCGATCGGCGTCGGCGTCGGCACGCACCCGTACTTCCGGCTCGGCGACGTCCCGACCGACGAGGTGACCCTCACGCTGTCGGCGAGCCGCGTCCGCCCGTCGCGGCCCGACGAGCAGATGCCCTACGCCGAGGAGCAGGACGTCGAAGGCACGGAGTACGACTTCCGCGGCGGGCGGCTCCTGGCCGGCGCCGACCTGGACACGGCGTTCGGCGGCCTGGCCGCCGCCGAGGACGGCCGCCACCACATCGTCCTGTCCCACGACGAGCAGCAGCTGCTGGTCTGGACCGGCCCCGACTTCCGCTGGGCGCAGGTGTTCACCCCGGACGACCTGGTCGGCCGCGGCCGGGCGGTCGCGATCGAGCCGATGACCTGCCCGGCCGACGCGCTCAACACGGGCACCGACCTGATCGAGCTGGAGCCGGCGGCGTCGTGGTCGGGCAGCTGGGGCATCCGGCTCCCGTGAAGCCGCTTCGCCTGAGCGTCGCCGACGCGGGCGAAGTGCTGACGCTGCAACGCGCCGCGTACGTCACCGAGGCTCGCGCGCACGGGGACCTGGATCTGCCGCCGTTGCTGGAGACCCTGGACGAGACGCGGGTGGCGCTGACCGGGCTGTCCTGGGGAATCCGCGAGTCGGGGCGTCTGGTCGCTTCGGTGCGGCTGACGGTGACCGGCGCCGTGGGCGTGATCGGCCGCCTGGTCGTGGCGCCGGATCGGCAGGGAGCCGGCCTGGGCGGCGGCCTGCTGCGGTTCACGGAGTCGGCGGCCCCGGCGGAGGTGACGCTGTTCCGGCTGTTCACGGGCTCGAAGAGCGACGGGCCGCTGCACCTGTACGCCAAGCACGGGTACCGCGAGACGCACCGGACGCCGGAGCACGACCACGAACTGGTGCACCTGGAGAAGCCTCGGACTTAGGCTGCTCCGGTGCAGTCGGTGTCGTTCTGGCAGGCCTGGGCTCCTGGCGAGCTGAGCCCGGCGGTTGCGCGCCGCGGTGAGTTCGTTAGCGTGGCGAACTATGGCGAAGGCAATTGTCGGGGGCTACGTCGTCCCCATCGACGGTGATCCCATCGAGGGCGGCACGGTTCTGATCGACGGCGGCCGGATCGTCGAGGTCGGCACCGAGGCCGACGTCGACATCCCGGAGGACGCCGAACTGGTCGACGCGGCCGGCACCTGGGTGCTGCCCGGCTTCATCGACGCCCACGCCCACCTCGGCGTCCACGAGGAGGGCGAAGGCTGGTCGGGCAACGACACGAACGAGATGACCGACCCGAACGGGGCCCGCTTCCGCGCCGTCGACGGCATCGACCCCTACGACTCCGGCTTCGACGACGCGCTGGCGGGCGGCGTCACGAGCGTTGTCATCAAGCCCGGTTCGGGCAACCCGATCGGCGGCCAGACGATCGGCGTCAAGACGTGGGGCCGCACCATCCTGGACATGGTGTTCGCGGAGCACGTCAGCGTGAAGAGCGCGCTCGGCGAGAACCCGAAGCGCGTGTACGGCGAAAAGAAGCAGACGCCGTCGACGCGGCTGGGGGTCGCGGCGATCCTGCGCGAGGCGTTCACGAAGGCCCGCAACTACCAGGCGAAGCGCGCGCACGCGGAGTCCGAGGGCAAGCCGCACGAGGTCGACCTCACGATGGAGACGCTGTCGAAGGTCCTCGACGGCGAGCTGTACTGGGACCAGCACGTCCACCGCGCGGACGACATCGTGACGGCTCTGCGGCTGGCGGACGAGTTCGGCTACAAGCTGGTGATCAACCACGGCACCGAGGGTCACCTGATCGCGGACCTGCTGGCGTCCCGGGAGGTCCCGGTGATCCTCGGGCCGCTCTTCACGACGAAGTCGAAGGTGGAGCTGCGCAACCGCACGCTGCGGTCGGCGGGCATCCTGGCGCGGGCCGGGGTGAAGATCGCGATCACGACGGACCACCCGGTGATCCCGATCAACTTCCTGGTGTACCAGGCGGCCCTGGCGGTGAAGGACGGCCTCGACCCGGCGACGGCGCTGCGTTCCCTGACGACCAACCCGGCGTCGATGCTGGGCCTGGACGGGCAGATCGGGTCGTTGAAGCCGGGACTGGACGCCGACGTGGTGCTGTGGTCGGGCGACCCGCTGGACGTGATGAACCGTGCTCTGCGCGTGTTCGTCCGCGGTGACGAGGTGTACCACTTCGACGAGTCGACGGGCGAGGGCGTGTCGAGGGACCGCCGGTACCGGGAGACCCACTGAGTTTCGGGCGGCACGCCGGTAACCGGGCGGTTCCGGCGTGCTGCCCGATCAGTCGAGGAGGGCGTCGAGGTCGAGCTTGACCGGGAACGGGACGTCGGTGGTGAAGGTGCCGGTGACCGCCGCGGCGTCCAGGTAGCCGAACTCGCCCGCCTGGTGGCACGCAACCAGCGAGATGGGCTCGCTCGTGTCGATGATCCAGTAGTGCGGGATTCCCGCGTCGGCGTACTCGTCGTGCTTCACGTAGTAGTCGGTGCGCTTCGACCCGGGAGAGACGACCTCGATGACAACGGCTACTTCCTCGGCTCGCACCATGGCGCCGTCCCGGCGAATCCGGGCAATACCCGCTCTCTCGACGATGAGCAGGTCCGGGCGCCGGGAAAAACCTGGTTTGCCTTTGGGTGCCAGGCCGAGGTTCACATCTGTTTCCGGTAGGACGCGAAGGTGGCTCGGCAACTGCCCGGCAAGGTGCTGTCCGAGTTCGAAGACCACGATGTTGTGATCGGCGACGGGGCTCGGTGACATCACGACGCGGCCTTCCACGAGTTCGGTGAAACCTGTATCGGTCTCACCGAGCGCCGCGTACTCCTCGATCGTCAGCAGGTGATCGGGGATTTCCCACCGGCTGGCCGACTTGGGCTGGGGAACTGCGTTCACAGCCTCTCCTCACGTCCCCGGAATTGTCTCACGGGCTCAGGTGCAACCATCCGTAACGCTATCTGTACCGAGCGTGTGACACCTCGCCTCGAACCGGTGAACCAAGCCCCGCTCAAGGGACCAAGGCATCCAGGTCGATCCGCACCGGAAACGGCACCTCGGCGACGAAGGTCCCGCTGACCGCGGGCGCATCGCGGTAGCCCTGGCACGCGACCAGCGAAACCGCCTCCCTGACGTCCACGATCCAGTAGTGCGGGATCCCCGCGTCCGCGTACTCGTCGTGCTTCACCTGGTAGTCGGTGCGTCGGGAATCCGCGGCCACGACCTCGGCGACCACGACCACCTCGTCCGCCCGGAACAGCCCGTCGCCGCGGGTGAGGGCGGCTCGGGTGACGATCAGGACGTCCGGGCGGCGGGCGAAGCCCGGCTCGCCGTGCGGGGCCAGGCGCAGGTCCACCTCGTTGCGGACCACGAACGCCAGCCCCGGTGGCAGCTGCCGTTCGAGCTGGGCGGCCAGCAGGCACACCGCCACGTCGTGGCGGCGGCCGGAGCCGGGGGACGTCACCACGCGGCCCTCCACCAGCTCCGTGAAACCGGTGCCGTCGAGGGCCGCGTACTCCTCGACGGTCAGGAGGTGACCGGGCATGCCACCGACGGTATCCGTCCCCGGACGGCGACACCGGTCGCTCGATCGGGCTAAGCCTGCTTCAGCTCCCGCGCGATGACGACCCGCTGGATCTGGTTCGTCCCCTCGAAGATCTGCGGCACCTTCGCCTCGCGCAGGTACCGCTCCACCGGGAAGTCCCGCGTGTACCCCGCCCCGCCCAGGACCTGGACCGCGTCCGTCGTCACCTTCATCGCGCCGTCCGTGGCCACCAGCTTGGCGATCGACGCCTGGCGCTGGAACGGCATCCCGCGGTCGCGTCGCCGGGCCGCGTCCAGGTAACACGCCCGCGAGGACTCCACCACCGCCGCCATGTCCGCCAGCAGGAACTCCACCCCCTGGAAGTCCGCGATCGGGCGGCCGAACTGCGAACGCCCCTTCGCGTACGCCACGGCCTCGTCGAGCGCCGCCTGCGCCAGGCCCACCGCGCACGCCGCGATCCCGAGCCGGCCCGAGCTCAGGGACGCCAGCGCGATCCGCAGCCCCGCTCCCGGGGCGCCCAGCAGCCGCGCGGAAGGCACCCGGGCGTTCTCGAAGACCATCTGGGCGGTCGGGGACCCGGTGAGCCCCATCTTCCGCTCGCGCGGGGCCGCCGAAAGGCCTTCGGTCGCCGCCGGGACCAGCAGGGTCGAAATCTCCGAAGCGTCCGTGCGGACCATCGTCGTGTAGAAGTCCGCCACCCCCGCGTGCGTGATCCACGCCTTCGTGCCGTTGACGACGTAGTCCGAGCCGTCGAGACGCGCGCGCGTCGTGAGCGCCGCCGCGTCCGAACCCGCCTGCGTCTCCGACAGCGCGTACGCGCCCAGCAGCGAACCTTCGAGCATCTCCGGCAGCCACTGCTCACGCTGCTCGTCGGTGCCGTACTCGGCCAGCGCGTAGCAGGACATCGTGTGCACCGACAGTCCGACGCCGACCGTCATCCACGCGGTCGCGATCTCCTCCAGCACCTGCAGGTAGACCTCGTACGGCAGCTCGCCGCCGCCCCAGCGCTCCGGGTACGGCAGGCCCAGCAGGCCGGACTTGCCCAGCAGGCGGAACTGCTCGCGCGGGAACTGCTCGGCTTCCTCGGCCGCCGCCGCTCGCGGGGCGAGCTCGTCGCGCGCGATCTCCCTGGCCAGGGCGACCAGGTTCTCGGCGTCGGAGTCGGGGAGCAAGCGTTCGGCGGGCATCGTTGTCCTCCAAAGCGGTACTGAAAACAGTACTGTGGGCCTGTCCAGAGTACAGTAGCGGGCGGAAGACGTAGGAGATAGTGAGCGAATGCGCCCCGAACCCCGCCGCCGGCCGACTGCTCGCCAGCGCGCCCTGCTCGCCGAGCTCGAGGCGCTCTTCCTGGCCGAGGGCTTCGCGGACTTCACCCTCGACGACCTCGCCGGCCGCCTCCGCTGCTCGAAGTCGACGCTCTACGCGCTCGCGCCCAGCAAGGAGCAGCTCGCCGTCAAGGTCGTCACGCAGTTCTTCCGGGGCGCCGCGGAGCGGATCGAGGAGCGCGTCGCCGGCATCGACGACGCCCGCAAGCTCATCGCCGAGTACCTGGCCGGCGTCTCCGAGCACCTCAACCGGGCGTCCGCCGCCTTCATGCGCGACCTCGCCGCCTTCGGCCCGGCCCGCGAGGCCTACCAGCTCAACAGCCGGTTCGCCGCGCAACGGCTCCGGCACTTCATCGACCGGGGTGTCGCCGACGGCGTCTTCCGCGACGTCCACGCCCGGCTCGTCGCCGAGATGACCGGGCTGATCATCGAGGGCATCCAGACCGGGGTGCTCGGGCGGCGGACCGACGTCTCCGACGCCGACGCGTTCACCGCTTTGGGGGAACTGCTGCTCGGGGGGCTCGACAAATAGCGGACAGGAATTGTCAGGCCGGGGTCAATTAAACTGCCGCCGTGATCGTCGTAGGCGGAGAAGCTCTGGTCGACCTGGTTCCCGGCGACCCCCTGGATTCCACTGTGGACGGTGGGCTGCGCGCGCTGCTGCCCCGGCTCGGCGGCGGCCCGTACAACGTCGCGCTGGCCGCCGGCCGGCTCGGCGTCCCGACGTCGTTCCTCTCGCGGGTGTCGACCGACCGCTTCGGCGAAGCGATGGTCGAACGGCTGCACGCCTCCGCCGTCGGCACGTCGCTGCTGCAGCGCGGCGACGAACCGACGACGCTCGCCGTCGTGGCGCTCGACGCGAAGGGCGCCGCGCGCTACACGTTCTACGTCGACGGCACCGCCGACCGGCTTGTCGCGGACCCCGGCCCGCTGCCCGAGAACGTGACCGCGCTCTCACTCGGCACGCTCGGCATGGTCCTCGAGCCCGGCGCCTCCGCCTACGAGGCGATGCTGCGGCGCGAGGCGGCCCGCGGTGTCCTGACCGCGCTCGACCCCAACATCCGCGAGGCGCTGATCACCGACCCGGCCGCCTACCGGGCCCGGTTCGCGTCGTGGCTGCCGGACGTCCGGCTGCTGAAGATCTCCGACGACGACGCCGCGTGGCTCACCGGCGGCGCCGACCCGGTCGCCGCGGCGAAGACGTGGGTCGAGTCCGGTGTGGACGCCGTGGTGCTCACCCGGGGCGCCGACGGGCTCTCGGTGATCACCGCCGCAGGTGAGCTGGCCCACGTGCCGTCGCGAAAGGTCACCGTCGTCGACACGATCGGCGCGGGCGACACCGTCCAGGGGGCGCTGCTGGCGTGGCTGCACACCCACGAGGCCGCCGACCTGGCCTCCCTCGACGCGGCCGCGTGGCGCGAGGCCCTCGCCTTCGCGGCGAAAGCGGCGTCCATCACGGTGTCCCGCAGCGGCGCCGAGCCGCCGACGTCCGCCGATCTGGCGTCCACCGTGTGAACCTGGTCCCAAAGGGGGCCCCAGGAGCAACGCCACCGCTGCGCGAAGGCGGGTTTCTCGACTAGCGTGGTGGGGCATTCTTCATACCCCAGCGGGGCGGTGTGCAGCGAGGCGCCAGTGTTTCCTCGCGTGAACACGTGGCTACCTGTGAAACGTACAGGCGCCGCCGGCCCGTGCCCGAACGTGAGAGGGACTTGCATGTCCGACGCGACGACTGCGGGGCAGTCCGGCGGAACCGCGAAGCTGACCCTGCCGAATGGCGAGCACGAGTTCAAGATCGTGCACCCGGTCGAGGGCGCGCCGGGGATCGAACTGGGGAAGCTGCTGGCGCAGACGGGGTACATCACCTACGACCCCGGTTTCGTCAACACCGGCGCCGCGTCGTCCGCCATCGCCTACATCGACGGTGACGCCGGCATCCTCCGCTACCGCGGCTACCCGATCGAGCAGCTGGCCGAGAAGTCGACCTTCGTCGAGGTCTCCTACCTGCTGATCTACGGCGAGCTGCCGACCGAGACCCAGCTGGCGGACTTCACCGAGAAGATCCAGCGCCACACGCTGCTGCACGAAGACCTGAAGGCGTTCTTCAGCGGCTTCCCGCGGGACGCCCACCCGATGCCGGTGCTGTCCAGCGCGGTTTCGGCGCTGTCGACCTTCTACCAGGACTCGCTCGACCCGTTCGACGAGCCGAACGTCGAGCTGTCGACCATCCGCCTGCTGGCCAAGGTCCCGACCCTGGCCGCGTACGCCTACAAGAAGTCCGTCGGGCAGCCGCTGCTGTACCCGGACAACTCGCTCGGCCTGGTCGAGAACTTCCTGCGGATGACCTTCGGCTTCCCGGCCGAGCCGTACGACGTCGACCCGGACGTCGTCAAGGCGCTCGACCTGCTGTTCATCCTGCACGCCGACCACGAGCAGAACTGCTCGACCTCGACCGTGCGCCTGGTCGGCTCGTCAGAGGCGAACCTGTTCGCCTCGATTTCGGCGGGCATCAACGCGCTGTTCGGCCCGCTGCACGGCGGCGCGAACGCGGCGGTGCTGGACATGCTCGAGGGCATCCAGGCCGACGGCGGCGACGTCGCGAAGTTCGTCGAGCGGGTGAAGAACAAGGAAAAGGGCGTGAAGCTGATGGGCTTCGGGCACCGGGTCTACAAGAACTACGACCCGCGCGCGAAGATCATCAAGAACACCGCCGACGAGATCCTCGGCAAGCTGAAGGGCGGCGACCAGCTGCTCGACATCGCCAAGAAGCTCGAGGAAACCGCGCTTTCCGACGATTACTTCATCGAGCGCAAGCTGTACCCGAACGTGGACTTCTACACCGGTCTGATCTACCGGGCGCTGGGCTTCCCGACGAAGTTCTTCACGGTGCTGTTCGCGCTGGGCCGGCTCCCGGGCTGGATCGCGCACTGGCGCGAGATGATCAACGACCCGGCTACCAAGATCGGCCGCCCGCGGCAGATCTACACCGGCCACGCGTCGCGGGACTACACCCCGATCACCGAGCGCTGATCACCTTTTCGAAAGCGCCCCGCCGTGCGAATGCACGGCGGGGCGCTTATCGTTTACCGTCGTGACTCGAGAAGCGCCGGTCGTCCTGTGGTTCCGCCGAGACCTACGGCTGGGTGACCATGCCGCTCTGCTGGAGGCGTCGAAGCACAGCAAGCACGTCCTCGCGCTGTACGTCCTCGACGAAGCGCTGCTCAAGCCCGGCGGGGCCCCGCGTGAAGCGTTCCTGTACGGCTCGCTCGAGAAGCTGAACGAGCAGCTCGGCGGACGTCTCATGCTGGTCCGCGGCGAACCGGCGGCCGAGGTCGTGAAGGCGGCGAAGCGGATCGGCGCGGCCGCGGTGCACGTCAGCGCCGACACCGGCCCGTACGGCCGCCGCCGGGACGCGTCGGTGGCGAAGGCGTTGGCCGAGAACAACATCGACTGGGTCGAGACGGGCTCGCCGTACGCCGTGACGCCGGGCCGCGTCACCAAGCCCGACGGCGAGCCGTACCGCGTCTTCACACCGTTCTTCCGCGCCTGGACCGCGCGCGGCTGGCACTCGCCGGCCGACACCGGACCGTCCCTTGTGGACTGGGTCGAGCCGCCGAAGTCGCTGAAGATCCCCAAGCCGCCCAAGGTGTCCGCGGCCCTGCCCCAGCCGGGTGAGCAGGCCGCCCTGGAGGTCTGGCACGACTTCCTGGACGGCCCGATCGAGACCTACGACGCCGACCGCGACCGGCCGGACCGCGAGGGCACCACCCGGCTTTCGCCGTACCTGCGCTGGGGGAACATCCATCCGCGGACCCTCCTGGCCGACCTGACCGGCGACGACCGCGTGGGCGCCAAGTCCCTGCGCAGCGAGATCTGCTGGCGCGAGTTCCACGCCGACGTCCTGTGGCACCGCCCGGAAACGGCCCGCGAGAACTACGACAAGCGCTTCGACCTCATGAAGCACGACGACGACCACGAGGCGTTCGAGCGGTGGTGCGCGGGCAAGACGGGCTACCCGATCGTGGACGCCGGGATGCGCCAGCTGCTCGCGGAAGGCTGGATGCACAACCGGGTGCGGATGGTCGTCGCGAGCTTCCTGGTGAAGGACCTGCACCTGCCGTGGTGGCTGGGCGCCCGCCACTTCATGCGGCACCTGGTGGACGGCGACCTGGCGTCGAACCAGCTGAACTGGCAGTGGGTGGCGGGCTGCGGCACCGACGCGGCCCCGTACTTCCGCATCTTCAACCCGACGACCCAGGGCGAGAAGTTCGACCCGGACGGCGACTACGTCCGCAAGTACGTGCCGGAGCTGCGCTCGGTGCCGGGCAAGGCGGTCCACAAACTGAAGGACCGCCCCGCGGAGTACCCGGCACCGATGGTCGACCACGCCCACGAGCGGCAGGTGTCGCTGGACCGGTACGGGAAGATCACGGCCCGCTGACCGGACGGACGCGCGCGGTGCGTCCGGCGTCGATCAGCGGCGCCGGACCTCAGCCACGCAGGGCCTCCGAAAGCTTGATCCGGCTGCCGATCCGCAACACGCTGTTGCCGTAGATCTTCCCGCCCAGCCACGTCAGCAGCGCGACCGACGCGACCGTCAGCGTCAGCGACAACCCGATCTCCCAGCCCGTCGCCGCGCCCGTCGAAATGCGGGCCGGCATCAGGATCGGGGACAGCAGGGGGATCAGGGACACGATCTTCGTCGCCGAGCCCGCGGGGTTCTGCACCAGCAGGTTGAACCCGGCGATGAAGCCGACCACCAGGATGATGTTGAGCGGCCCGACCACCGACTGGGTGTCCTCCTGGCGCGACACCAGCGAGCCCAGCGCGCCGTAGATCGTGGCGTACAACAGGAATCCCAGCAGGTACCACAGCAGGCCCCACAGCACCGCGCCCGTCGCGAAGCCGGACAGGGTGAACACGCCGGTCACCGTGGCCGCGCCCAGGCCGACCACCGCGAGGATCACCAGCTGGGTCAGGCCGACCAGGCCGAGGCCGATCACCTTGCCCAGCAGCAGCTGCCACGGCCGCACGCTGGCGAGCAGGATCTCCACCACCCGGCTCGACTTCTCCTCGACCACGCCCTGGGCGACCATCATCCCGTAGGTGATGATGCTCATGTACAGCAGGAACGCCACGACCAGCCCGACGACCAGCCGCTGCGTGTGGTCCGCCGGCTGCGGTTCGAGCGCGTCGTCCTGCACGTGGGTGCCGTTGACCCTGGCCATCACCTCGGCCGGTTCGAGCTGCGCCGACGACAGCACGCCGTCGAGCACCTGCTGCTGCGCGACCTGGTCGAGCACCCGGCGCAGCTGGTCGTCCAAAGAGGACTTGTAGGTGGCGGTCAGCTGCGCCGCGCTGCCCGAGACGAGGGCGTCGAGGTCGCCGCTCTCCACCTTCTGCCTGCCCTCCGCCGGATCGGTGACGACGACGGTGGTGATCTCGCGGCCCGCGAGCGCGGCTTCGGTCTGCAGCTGGCGGGCGATCCCGATGGCCTGGCCGGTCAGCCCGACCGTGCTGCGGTCCGACGAACCGGCCAGCGCCGTCTGGAACACCACGTAACCCAGCAGCAGCACCAGCAGCACCGCGGTGCCGACCACGAACGACCGCGTGCGCAGCCGCGTGTTCAGTTCGCGCTTCAGCACGAGCCAGACCGCCCGGCGGCCACTCAGCGTCCTCATCGCGGTTCCTCCCCTGGGGACCGGGCGCCGTCGGAAACGGCGTCGCGGAAGAGCTCGGTCAGCGAGCGGCGACGGCGGCTGAACTCGGTGACCGGCCCGGTCGCCAGCGCCGCGGCGAGCACGGCCTGGTCGTCCGCGCTCGGTTCGAGGTCGAGCACGGTGGTGGTGCCCTGCTGTTCCAGCACCCGCACGCCGGGCAGGCTCGCCGCCCAGCCGGGCTGCGCGGCCGGCGCCGTCACGACCAGCTTGCTGCGCGCGCCGGCGGTCAGGTCGGCGACCGTGCCGACGGCGACCATCCGGCCGCCGCGGATGATCCCGACCCGGTCGCACAGCCGCTCGACGAGGTCGAGCTGGTGGCTGGAGAACACCACCGGCACCCCGGCCGCGGCCTTCTCCCGCAGCACCCCGCTCATCACGTCGACGGCGAGCGGGTCGAGGCCGGAGAACGGCTCGTCGAGCACGAGCACCGCGGGGTCGTGCACCAGCGCCGCGGCCAGCTGGACGCGCTGCTGGTTGCCCAGCGACAGCTTCTGCACCTCGTCCTTGCGGCGCTCGGCCAGCCCGAGCCGGGTGACCCAGTTCTCCGCGTTGCGGTGGGCCTCGTTGGCGCTCAGCCCGTGCAGCTCGGCCAGGTAGACGAGCTGGTCGAGCACCTTCATCTTCGGGTACAGCCCGCGTTCCTCCGGCATGTAGCCGATGTGGGTGCGGGTCTCGTGCGTGATCGGCTCGCCGCCGAACCGGACTTCACCGCCGTCGGCGGCCAGCACGCCCAGCGCGATCCGCATGGTGGTGGTCTTGCCGGCGCCGTTGCTGCCGACGAAGCCGAACAGCTCCCCGGCGCGGACGTCGAACGAGACGCCGTCCAGCGCGACCTTGGCGCCGTAGCGCTTGGAGATCCGGTCGATCTCCAGCGTCCCCTCAGGCATTCCCCATCCCCTCTTCGAAGTCTTCGGGGTCGTCGTCCGGCAGCGCCCAGCCCAGCATGACGGACGGGAGGGTGGTGCCGGTGACCAGCAGCGCGGACAGCATCATCGCGCCGCGCAGGCCGCCGTCTTCGGTGTGGGCGACGACGAGGCTGTAGATCATCGCGGCGATCATCAGGTAGCCCAGGATCTGGAAGGCGACGTAGGTGACGCGGTGGCGCCACTCGCGTTCGCGTTCGTCCAGCAGCCGCGAGAACCCGCCGCTCATCCGGCCGGTGAGGATCCGCAGCAGCACGAACGCGCCGCCGCCGGCCACCGCGCTGCCGATCCAGAGAACACCGAACAGCACGTCGCCCCGCCCGGTGAAAACGGACGCGCCGGCGATCAGCCCGAGGTCGGCCAAGCCCATGACGGCGGCGAGCACCCGGCGGCGCCGCCGGGTCCGCCAGCCGGGCAGCCGCTTGGCGTGCCGCCGTTCCCGTTCGTCCATCTTGTCCAGCTGACGTTCCCAGTAGGCCGCGAGCCGGCCGGTCGATTCGGTCATGCTCCCCCCTCGCGGTAGACCTGAGTGGACAGCGGCGTGAACGGTTCACGGCTGAACACGGCTTCGACCGGCAGGTCGAAGACGCCGCAGATCCGGAACGCCAGGTCCAGGCTCGGATAGTGGTCGCCCCGCTCGAGCGCGCCGATGGTCTGCGGGTTGACCTCGACGGCGTTCGCGAGCGCGGCCCTGCTCATCCCGCGTTCGGCGCGAAGCACGGGAAGCCGGTTGTAGATCGGCAGCTCTTTACCGCGTCTGACCGGGCTCATGCGTCCAACTGTTGCAAAAACCCAACGAGACGTCAAATCAAGAGAACATCAAGTCCGGTTAATCCGCGAGACCCGCTAGCGACTTGTCGACAAGTTCCGCCACCCGGGCTCGGGCGGCCTCGGCGTCCGACGGGATCAGCGACAGGCGTGTCCGGCGCTCCAGGACGTCCTCGACGTCGAGCGCCCCTTCGTTCCGGACCGCCCACACGACCTCGGCCGCGGTGATCTCCGTCCCCGGCCCCACCGGGGCCGCGAACTCCGCGTCCAGCTCGCCGAGCGCCGCGACGCGCGGCGCTTCCGTGCCGTACCGGGTCACCAGTCTCGGCGATGCGTCCACAAGGGACAGTTCCGGCCGGGGAGCCGCGCCCAGCAACGGCAACCGCGCCGTCCGGCAGGGGGCCGCCGGCAGGCCCGCCAGGCGGACCGCCGCGTCGACCGCGTCCTCGGCCATCCGGCGGTACGTCGTCAGCTTGCCGCCGACCACCGTCAGCAGCCCGTCCGGACCCGCGAGGACCGCGTGCTTGCGGGACAGGTCCGCCGACCGGCCGCCGGTTCCCTCGACCAGCGGCCGCAACCCCGCGTACGACCCGGAGACGTCCGCCCGGGTCAGCGGCCGCGCCAGCACGGAAGAGGCCAGCTCCAGCAGGAAGTCCACATCGGACTCGGGCACGGCCGGCACCGGCGGGATCGGGCCGGAAACCGGTTCGTCCGTCAGTCCCAGGTAGACCCGGCCGTCCGGCTGGGGGAGCAGGAACACGAACCGGTTGGTCTCGCCGGGCACGCCGATGTTCACCGACGTCGTCCCCATCGGGACCGTCCCCGGCGCCAGTACCAGGTGCGATCCGAGCGACGGCCGCAGCCGGACCGCACCCGTCAGCGTGCCTGCCCACACGCCCGTCGCGTTGATCACCTGACGGGCGTGGATGTCCATTGTGGAGCCGGAAAGGCCGTCCGCGACCGTGACCCGGTCCGCGTGCACCGAAGACGCCGAAAGCCGCGTGAGGATCCGGGCGCCGAAGGACGCGGCGGTCCGCGCGAGGGTGACCACCAACCGGGCGTCGTCGACCAGGGCGCCGTCGTAGGCCAGCAACGCGCCGCGCAAGCCGTGCCCGGAAAGGCCCGGGGCCAACGCGAGGGCCTCGGCGGCGGGAACCGAGCGCGGCCGCGGCAGCACGGACGACGGCGTGCGCGCCGCCCGCCGCAGTACGTCCCCGGCGCGCAAGCCGGTCGCGACCATGCGCTCCTGGAGGCGGGAAGTGCTGGGGTACAACGGGAACAGCTGCGGCATCGCGCGCGTCAGGTGTGGTGCCGTGCGGGTCATCAGGACCCCGCGCTCCACCGCGCTCTCGTGCGCGAGGCCGAATTCGCCGTGGGCCAGGTACCGCAGGCCGCCGTGCACCAGCTTCGACGACCAGCGGGACGTCCCGAACGCGAGGTCGTGCGCCTCCACCAGTGCCACCGAGAGGCCCCGCGAAGCCGCGTCCAGCGCGATGCCCGTGCCGGTGACGCCGCCGCCGACCACGACGATGTCCACGCGCTCGCCCGCCGCCAGCTCCGCGAGCTCGCGTTCGCGGCGCCGCGCGTTGAGCGAGCCCGACGTCACGGCTTCAGCGCCGCGTCGAGCACGTGGGTGAACTCCGCCATCAGCGCCGCCTCGGGCACGTCCGCCGTCGCCGGCCGCAGCGAGAACGCGAACGACTGCACCACCAGCAGCACCGACCGGGACTGGACGGCGACCGGCGCCCGCCGGATCGACCCGTCCTGGTGGCCGGCCTCCAGCAACTGGTGCAGCGCCTGTTCGGCGAACTTCTGCGTCGCGCCGAGCCGCTCCACGATGTACGGGAGGACGAGTTCGGGGTCGACGTCGAGCAGCGTGCGGAACAGCGGATCGGTCGACAGCGCGCGCACGCCGGCCGCGGCGATCAGCACGAGCCGGTCGCGGCTGTGCGCGGCATCGGCGCCGCCTTCGCTCGCCGTGCGCAGCAGCCCGCTGAACTCGCGGGTCATCAGCGCGGCGAGCACGCTGCGGACGTCGGGGAACCGGCGGTAGACCGTCATCCGGCTGACGCGCGCGGTGCGGGCGATCTCGGCGAGTGTGGTGCGGCGCACACCGACGGCCAGCACGCACGAGCGCGCGGCGTCGAGCAGCACGTCATCGGCCACGCGCGTCGCCGTCTGGCGGTTGCGGGTGTCCGCGAGCGCGGAGGAACCCGCGGTCTGGGTGGTGTGACGTTTCACGTCCATATGTCACACTGTAGTCGTGAACCCGCTCATTGACCACCGCCTCCGCCGGTCCTGGACCGAGGACGCCGCCGACGCCGCCCCGCTGCCCGCGCGGGCGGCCAGGTGGCTCGACCAGCGTATCGGTCCGGTCGCCCCCGCCGCCGCTCCAGCGCGGGAAATGCCGGTGGAAATACCGTCACCGAAACTCGCGAAGTCTGCTGAGGACGACCTGGCGAAGGTGGTCGGCGCGGAAAACGTGCTGGTGGACGACCCGGCGCGGCTCGCGCGGGCGACCGGGCTGTCCTACCTCGACCTGCTGCGGCGCCGGTCGCCCTCGGTGGACTTCCCGGTGCCGGACGCGGTGGTGCTCCCGGCCGATCCCGACGAGGTCCAGGCGGTCCTCGACGTCTGCGTCCGCCACGACGTCGGGGTGGTGCCGTTCGGCGGCGGCACGTCGGTGGTCGGCGGCGTCGCGGCGGTGCGCGGCGAAAAGGCGTCGGTGATCGCCCTGGACCTCGTCCGGCTCGACGCGCTGGTTTCGGTGGACGCCGAGTCGCGTATCGCCGTCCTGCAGGCCGGGGTCCGCGGGCCCGAGGCGGAGCGGCTCCTCGGCGAGCACGGCCTGACGCTCGGGCACGTGCCGCAGTCGTTCGAGCGCGCCACGATCGGCGGCTTCGCGGCGACGCGCTCGGCGGGCCAGGCGTCCTCGGGGTACGGGCGCTTCGAGGACATGGTGACCGGCGTGCGGCTGGCCACCCCGCGTGGCGAGTGGAAGCTCGGCGTCGCACCGGCGTCGGCGGCCGGGCCGGACCTGCGCCAGCTCGCCGTCGGCAGCGAGGGGACGCTCGGCGTCATCACGGAGGTCTCGCTGCGGGTGCGGCCGGCGCCGCGGGTCCGGCGGTACGAGGGGTACGCGCTGCCGGGCTGGGCGGCCGGTGCCGAAGCGGTGCGGGATCTCGCGCAGCACCACGCGCTCGCCGACGTCACCCGCCTGTCCGATGTGGACGAAACCGAGGTGTCGCTGGCGCTGAACGCGGGCCTGAAGACGGCGGCGCTACGCCGCTACCTGGCCGCGCGCGGGGTGCGGCGGCCGTGTTTCCTCATCGTCGGCTGGGAAGGCACCGCGCACGACGTGGCGCGGCGCCGCCGTGAGACGACGCGGCGGCTGAAGGCGTTGGGTGCGGTGCGCGTCGGCAAGGCGCTCGGCGAGTCGTGGCGGCACGGCCGGTTCGCGGGCCCCCGGCAGCGGGATGCCCTGCTGGGCATGGGTGTCTGCGTCGAGACGCTCGAAACGGCGGCCTACTGGTCCACTGTGGACGAGCTGCGCGACGACGTCCGCGCGGCCTTGACCGCCGCGCTGGGCCGCGCGATCGTCATGTGCCACATCTCCCACGCGTACGAAACGGGGGCGTCGCTGTACTTCACGGTGCTGACGGCCCGGGACGAGCACGATCCGGTCGGCCAGTGGCAGCGGGCCAAGGCGGCCGCGTCCGAGGCGATCACCGGGCTGGGCACGATTTCCCACCACCACGCCGTCGGCGTCGACCACGCGCCCTACCTGAGCGCGGAAATCGGCTCGCTGGGCGTCGAAGTGCTGCGGGCGGCCAAGTCCGCGGTGGACCCGACCGGGATCCTCAACCCGGGAAAGCTGGTGTGACGACTTCGCACGGCACGCCGTGGCCGTCGGCGGCGACGCCTTCGAGCTTCGCCGCCTCGGCCTGCGGGACGTCGGCGGTGCGCACCGGAGCGCCGTCGACCAGCAGCGGGTAGCGGATCGGCGCGGCGCCGACGTAGGTGTGGACCTCGGTCAGGCGCGTGCCGTCATCGAGGGTGACGTCGGGTTCGGTGAGCCGGGCCAGGTGGTAGCGCGTGCCGCGGCCCTCGCAGCGGTCGAGGACCGCGAGCTGCTCCGGCGTCACGAACCAGATGGCGTGGTCCTCGGCGCCCTCCAGCGCGGTGAGGGTGGCCGGGCGCTGGTCGTCGACCACGCGGAAGCCGGCGGCCCACACCGCGGCGAGCCCCGCGCAGCGCGCGTGCGCCACGACGACCGGGCCTGCCAGCCCGAGCCGCGCCCGCAGCCAGGTGATCTTCGACGGGTTCGCGTTCGAACCGTAGGCCAGCACGGCCAACCGGTCACGCCAGCCCGCCGGGGCGGTGTCGAGCGGGTGCCCGACGCCGTCGACGTGCACGAACGAGTAGCCCGGCCGGGTGCCCGGGTAGGGCTCGGCCGGGTACTCGTCGTCGGTGAAGAGGGTCAGAACGTCACCACGCTGCGCAGCACGTCCCCGTGGTGCATGCGCTCGAAGGCCTGCTCGACGTCGTCGACGCCGATCCGCTCGGTGACGAACTTGTCCAGCGGCAGCCGGCCCTGCAGGTAGAGGTCGACGAGCATCGGGAAGTCCCGGCTGGGCAGGCAGTCGCCGTACCACGACGACTTGAGCGAGCCGCCGCGCGAGAAGAAGTCGATCAGCGGCAGGTCGTCCAGCCGCATCTCCGGCGTCGGCACGCCGACCAGCACGACCGTGCCGGCCAGATCGCGCCCGTAGAAGGCCTGCCGCCAGGTTTCGGGCCGGCCGACGGCGTCGATGACGACGTCGGGGCCGAAGCCGCGGGTGGCGTCCTGCATGGCCTCGACGACCTGTGCTTCGGACAGGCCCTTGCTGTTGACGGTGTGCGTCGCGCCGAAGTCCTTCGCCCAGGCGAGCTTCCGGTCGTCCATGTCGATGGCGACGATCGTGGTGGCTCCGGCCAGTTTCGCGCCCGCGATGGCGGCGTCCCCGACCCCACCGCACCCGATGACGGCGACCGAGTCGCCCCGCGTGACGGCGCCGGTGTTGATGGCGGCGCCGAGCCCGGCCATGACGCCGCAGCCGAGCAACCCGGCGACGGCGGGTTCGGCTTCGCGGTCGACCTTCGTGCACTGTCCGCTGTGGACAAGGGTCTTCTCGAGGAAGGCCCCGATGCCGAGCGCGGGTGAGAGCTTGGTGCCGTCCTGGAGGGTCATCGGCTGGGCGGCGTTGAAGGTCGAGAAGCAGTACCACGGCTTGCCACGCCGGCAAGCCCGGCAGGTGCCGCAGACGGCCCGCCAGTTGAGGATGACGTAGTCACCGGGTTCGAGATCGGTGACGCCGTCGCCGACGGCCTCGACGACCCCGGCGGCCTCGTGGCCGAGCAGGAACGGGAAGTCGTCGTTGATGCCGCCTTCGCGGTAGTGCAGGTCGGTGTGGCAGACCCCGCAGGCCTGCACGTTCACGACGGCCTCACCGGGACCGGGATCGGGCACGAGGACGGTCTCCAGCGAGACGGCCTCGCCCTTACCCCGCGAAACGACCCCCTGCACCTCGTACGGCATGCGAATCCACCTTCCGGCTCTGGCTGGTCTTGACGGCAGCTAATCACGGATCACGCGGACATGGCGACATCCGCATGAGTGAGGTTCGTGCAACATGTTGCGTATTACGCAACTGTGCGGAGCCAAGTGGCGATGGCCGTGATGTCTCCGCCGGTGAGCCCGGTGCTCGCGTCGACGGCGTGCAGCAGCGCCGCTCCCGTGTGGTGGCTCTCGACCCAGGCCCGGTCGGCGCCGGTGATTTCGTCGTCGACCCAGGCGAACGGGCGGCCGGCCGCCCACTCGACGATCGGCCGGGTTTTCCAGTGGAGTCCGCGATCGTCGCCTTCGGGCACGTCGAGCACCGGGAGCTCCGGGAGACCGAGCAGCGGGGCGACGCACTCGTTGGCGTCCTCGAACCAGGTGGTCGCCCACACGAGGTCGCAGCCGAGGGCCAGCAGCCGCGGGCCGAGGCCCGGGTCGGCCCGGGACAGCAAGGGATGGCCCAGGTCGGCGTCCGTGAAGACCTCGTACGACCCGGAAGTTCGCCCGAACGGGATCAGCGGACCGTCGACGTCGAGGAAGAGCAGGGGGCGGGGCATGGTTTCCGCAGTTTGGCACGGCGGCGCTGGCCTCCGGCCCCCGTCTTCCAGCTTACCGGGCACCACCGACAGTCTCGGGTGGTTCCGGCAGCTCCATCGACGCGAGCTTCGCCGGGTCCGCCACCGACGCGATGCTCACGATCCGGCCGCCGGCCACCGTGAACGCCACCACCGACATCGGGGTCCCGTCCTCGCGCCACGCCACCACGCCCGGCTGGCCTCCGACGAGCACCGCACGGCCGCCCGCGGCCGCGCCGATGCGGGCGCCCGCCGCCACGTTCGTCGCGCCGAGGACCACCACCACGCCGTCCGGGGTGTCGACCGTCAGGCGGACCTCCGGGTCGAGGATGCGCAGCAGCTGCTCGAAGTCGCCGTCGCGGGCTGCCGTCAGGAACGCCTGGACCACCTCGCGCTGGGATGGCCCGGCCGGCGTTGACGGCGTTCGGACCTTCCGGCGGGCCCGGCTCGCCAGCATCTTGGCCGCCGCCGTGGACTTGCCCAGGATGCGGGCGATCTCCTCGAACGGCACCGCGAACAGGTCGTGCAGCACGAACGCCAGCCGCTCGCGGGGCCCGAGCGACTCCAGGACCACCAGGAGCGCCAGCCCGACCGAGTCGGCCAGCTCCGCGTCCGCCTCGGGGCCCTCGTCCACCGCCACCACGATCTCGTCGTAGGGCGACTCGGGGCGGGACCTGCGCGCCCGCAGGACGTCCAGGCTGATCCGGCCGACCACCGTCGTCAGCCAGCCGTCGAGGTTGTCGATCTCCGCCGCGTCCTGGCGGGCCAGGCGCAGCCACGCCTCCTGGACCGCGTCCTCCGCGTCGGCGTGCGAGCCCAGCAGGCGGTGCGCCACCGCGTGCAGCCGGTCGCGCCGGGCTTCGAACGCCGCGGCCACCGTGTCGGACATGTCGTTACCTTCCTCGATCCTGCTCCGTCGTGGACATGACGAGCCCGGAGGGGCACAGGTAACCGATGGAGGAACGATGGAACCACGGCTGAAGAGCACGAGCAGTCCCGAGGTCACCGGCGCGGTCCAGCAGCTGTTCAAGGCGGTGCACAGCGCCGGGGTCGACCCGCTGCTGCTGGAGCTGGTCCACCTGCGGGCCAGCCAGATCAACGGCTGTGCCCCGTGCACCTACGCCGGCGTCCAGTCGGCGAAGAAACAGGGCGAGACCGACGACCGGCTGCACAGCGTCGTCGCCTGGCGCGAGACGCCGTTCTTCACCGAGCCGGAGCGGGCCGCGCTGGAGCTGACCGAAGCCGCGACGCGGATCCAGGACGGCCAGCCCGGCGTCACCGACGAGATCTGGGCGGCCGCGGCCGCGCACTTCGACGAGCGGCAGCTGTCCGCGATCGTCCTGCACATCGCGCTCAGCGGGTTCTTCAACCGGATCAACCGCGCGATCCGGGAGCAGGCCGGCAAGACCTGGTGAGCCCGGCGGGGCGCCGGTCGCGGCGCCCCGCCGACCGCCTCAGGCCGGGGTGATGATGTACGCGATGCCGCCGGGGCCGCCCGCCACGGTCCCGTCCGCGCGGTAGCGCTTCGTCCGCTGCCAGATCTTCTCGAACTGGTCGCGCTTGTAGATGTTGCGGACCCGGTCGTTGCTGCTCGACGCCGGGTCGTTCGCGATCACGTCGCCGTCCTTCGTGAAGCCGACGACGACCATGATGTGCCCCGCCGTCCCGTAGCCGGCGCCGTCGAGCTCCGACGACAGGAACGACTGCGACGTGATCACCGGGATCCCGCGGACGATGTAGTCCTCGAGCTCGTTCAGCGAGTGCAGCCGCGTGATGTGGCCGCGCAGCCCGCGCGACGCCGCGTATGCCGTGTTGAACGGCCAGTTGCCGGTGCCGTCGTAGGCGTGGTCGTAGGTGTAGCGCGCCGCGAACGCCACCTGCGGGTCGACGTAGTCCGCCGGGATCCACGACATCTCTTCGGCCGAGGGCTTCTTGCCCCAGTACTCGGCCACCATCTCGGTCGACGTCGGGCTGCACCAGGCTTCGCCGCCCCCGCCGTACTGCGGGAACTGTCCCTTGTGGAGGTTCTGCGCGTACGCCGGCACCTTCAGCTCGATCCCGGCGGCCCGCCCCGGCTTCGTGGTCCGGACGTCGAAGCGGTCCGGGACGGCCGAAGTCATCGCGCCCAGCAGGCTCACCGACGGCGTCGCGCCCGACCCGGCTTCGCGGTACAGGCTGATCCGCAGGTGGTAGGACTTCAGCGTGACGCCGGTCTTCATGACCAGCGTGTCGACGTCCACCATCGCGTTGGCGTCGTCCTGGCCGTCGACGCTGGTGCGCAGGACGTCGGCGTCACCGCTGGCCCACCGGCCCATCACGTACCACGCGGTTTCGGCGCCCGCCGACGTCCGGCCCTGCGCCTCGACCTGCAGCCAGGTCTTCGCCGGCGTCCGGGCGTTCCACGACGCGACCAGCTGCGTCGCGCCGAACCCCGGCCGGTACGACGGCGACGTCCACTGGCCGTATTCGTACGTTCTCGTCGTGCCGAGCTCCGGTTCGGTGTGCTGCACCGTGCCGATCGGGTGCGTGATGCGCAGCCCGTCCCGGTTCACCCCCAGCCCGGCGAAGCCGCCTTCGTGGAAGCGGCCGCCGGTCCATTCGTGGTAGTCGATCGCCTCGTCGTCGCGGGGCCGGACGGGCCCGGCCTCGGCGACCTGCGTGGTTACAACGGATAACACAACCACTGACAATAAGGTGAACAACTTGCGTACGCGCATCCCGGCTCCCTGATCGGCCCACCCAGTAGCCAGGGATTTTCGCCGGTCCGGCCGGGTATGTAAACAGGTACCTACAGGACGGCCTGCGTCTGTGTCACTTTCGCGACCAACTTGCCGTCGTCGTCGTGGATTTCGGTTTCCACCACGACGAACTTGCGGCCCGCGTGCAGTGGTCTGGACGACGCAACGGCGTAGCCCGAACGCACCGCCCGCAGGAAGTTCGTCTTCGATTCGACGGTCGTCGTGCCCTGCCCGCCCTCGGGCAGGTTGAGGAACGCGCACACGGCACCGGTCGAGTCGGCCAGCGCCATGAGCGCGCCCCCGTGCAGCGCACCGCCGAGCGTGCAAAGGCTCTCGTCCCACGCGAGCCGGCTGCGGACGAGCTCACGCCCGTGCTCCAGCACCTCGACGCCGAGGCGTTCGGAGAACGGCATGGAACGGTGGAAGAGCTGCGTGCCCTCAAGATCGGTCATACCGCCACTGTGCCGCACCTTCCGCCGGTCGTGAGTGGTAAGGCGAGTTCTAACCCGCCTTACCACTCACG
>NZ_JBEXKX010000051.1:0-65296 GCF_040609695.1 Amycolatopsis sp. NPDC004625 | reverse complement strand
ACCTGGCCCGGACCCTGCCGGACTACATGGTGCCCTCGGCGTTCGTGCTGCTCGGCGATACCACTCACGACGTGTTGGGGCTCAGGTTGCTGGGGCTGGGGTCGTGGCTCGTACGCGTAGTAGTTCCTCGATTGCTGCTACCGCCAGGATTGCCGCGTTTCCTTCGCCGTAGGGGTTTCCCACCTGGGCTGGGGTCAGCTCGCCTCGGAGTACGCGGGCTGCCGTGTCCGCTATCTGCTCGGTGTTCGTTCCTGCCAGCCATGCGCAGCCTGCCTGCAGCGCCTCCGTGCGCTCCGTCACCTCTCGCAGCACCACCACCGGGGTTCCGAATGTCGGGGCCTCCTCCTGGATGCCGCCCGAGTCCGTCAACACCAGGGAGGCCAGGCGTAGCGCTCGGACCAGGTCCGGGTACTCCAGGGGGTCCGTCACCGTCACCCGGGGCAAGCCGCCCAGTGCGGTCTCCACCTGGGTTCGGACCTGGGGGTTCGGGTGGGCCGGGAACAGCACCTGGACGTCCGGGTGCTCCGCCACGATCAGCTGCACCGCCGCCAGCGTCCGCTCCAGGGGCTCGCCCCAGGATTCGCGGCGGTGGGATGTCACCAGGACCAGGCGCTCGCCCGCCTCCGCGAGCTCCATCTCCAGCAATGCCAACGCTGTGTCGCGGGCGGGGAGGTCCCGGGCCGCGATCTCCAGGACCGCGTCCACCACCGTGTTGCCCGTCACCGCTATCTGTTGCCGTGCCACGCCTTCCTCGCGTAAGGCCGCCGCTGCTCCCAGAGTCGGGGCCAGGTGCAGGGACGCCAGGCGGGTCACCATCTGGCGGGCGCCCTCCTCCGGGAACGGGGCCGTCAGGTCGTGGGTGCGCAGGCCGGCCTCCAGGTGGACCACCGGGACGCCCAGCCAGAACGCCGCCAGCGCGCCCGCGAGCGTTGTCGTCGTGTCGCCCTGGACCACCAGGGCCGCCGGGGTGTGGCGGCGCAGCGTCTCGTCGAGCGCCGGCAGCAGGCCCGCCACCAGCTCCGCCTGGCCGCCGGTGACCCGCGGTGGCACGTCCAGCCACACGTCCGGCGTCAGGCCGAACGGTTCCAGGGCCTGCTCGACCATGCCCTGGTGCTGGCCGCTGTGGACCAGGACCGGCCGCAGCACCGGGTGTGCCGCCAGGGCCATGGCCAGCGGTGCGAGCTTCACGGCTTCGGGCCGCGTTCCGGCCAGCAACATCACGTCCACCCGGGGGTGCCCCTTCTCCACATAGTCGATTGTCCGGCAATTTTCCGCCGCCGGCCGCCGGCGTGCGAGGGGCACACGCCGGCGGCGCTTTCCTACTCCCGCGCCCGGGAGAGACGGCGGTTTCGGCGGTGGACGGCGATCAGGGCGACGGTCCCGAGCAGGACCAGGAGCACGCCGACGGCCAGCCACCACCCGATGTCGGCGCCGGTGGCGGCGAGGGTGCCCACCCCGCCACCGGCCACGCCGACTCCGGCGCCCGGCATCTTGTACATCGCCGACCTCGCTCAGGCCCGCGCGGAACGGCGGCGGAAGATGCGCGTGCCGACCGGGACCGCGACGGCGCCGAGCAACCCGAGCCCGATCCACAGCCCCGCACCGGACGCCAGCGGCATCGGCGGCGCCGCCGGGCCGCAGGTCGCCGACGACACGACGACGTCACCCGAGCCGAGCGCGTTCAGGCCCTCGCCGAGCAGCTTCACGTGGACAGCGTTGACCGTGAGGCTGCCGTCCTTGTTCTTGACCTGCTCGTTCAGGATGATCGTGGCGACGTTCAGCGTGCCGAGGCCGACCTTGATCTGCGTGTTCGCCGCCGGGGTCGCGTCGACCGCGCCGACGCTGCCGAGGTCGGCGCCGACCAGCTTCGTGCTGCCTTCGACGCCCTTCTGCGTCGCGGTGCAGACGGCCTCGACGAGCTTGATGCCGACGTTGCCGAGCGCCGCCTTCAGCAGGGGCAGTGTGACGTCGGCCGTGCTCGCTTTCGCCGTCACCGCACCGGAATTCTCGTCGCGCTTGGCCTCGGCGTTGACCGCGCCGGCCTTCAGGACGCCGGTGAGGTCGACCTTCGCCAGGCTGCTGCTCGTCGGGCCGGCGGTGTTCGCGGCCGCGAACGGGCCCGCCTTCACCGCGTCCTGCCCGAGCAGCTTGACGTCGACCTTGACGCCGTACGCGGATCCGTCGCCGGGGGCCGCCGAAGCGGGGGCCGCGCCGGCGAGCACGACGCTCGCCACGACCGCGGCGAGCAGCCCGCCACGGCGCACGAGGGAGCTCTTCTTCAAGGGGTCCTCCGAAATTCGCTGGATTCATCGGGGGGTGCGTGACGGCGGCGCGGATCGAACTCGCTTGCCTCGACTCGGCACGCGGATCGACTATCGCGAAGACCGCGCCGAATAGCACACGAAATTTCCCGAATCACCGGATCGGGTAAGGCTTGGCGCCGTTTTCGCAGGTCGTTTCGATATCACTCGAACGGCGTAGCAAGTTCGCGAAGACGTCAGCCGAATGGGACGGCGTTTCCACCCCTCCGGGTGGAAACGTCCGGCGCAGGTGTTCTACGCTCGCCCGTGCCCCGCAACTTGGTCGGAAAATCGGCACCGAGAGGAACGTCGTGGCGGTAGCGAGCGCTCCGAACTCAGGAATGACAAGGTTTCCGCTGGTCGTGGCGCTGGGTGCGCTCGCCGCGGCGGGCGTCGTGGTGGTGCTGGCCGAGCGCCTTTACCGCGAGCTGGAAGTGCGGCTCGCGGGCGCGATCCTCGAGGTCGTCACTACATCGGGCGTTTATGTGTCACCCGATCGGGAGTCCGTTTACTTGGGGTTGACAAGTGCTACTCCGTTCGGGTTGAGAATGACGCCGGAATGCTCGTCGGCGTTCCTTTTGCTTCCGCTGCTCGTTGTGACGATGGTCATGCTGTACTTCCGGCCGTCGAATGCGCGACGGCTCTTCTTTTCGCTCGCCATTTCGTCGCTCGTCGTCGTACTCGTGAACCAGCTGCGCATTCTCACCATCGTCGGGCTCGTGCACGGCCTCGGCACCGACGAGGGCTACTACTGGGGCCACACGCTGCTCGGCTCGATGGTCAGCGTGTTCGGCGGCGCGGTCTCGATCGTCCTGTTCGTCTGGCTCGCCACCCGGAAGAAGAAGGCATGAGCGTCAAGGTCCTCCTGGCGATCACGCAGGCGTTCGCGCTCACCATGAGCGTGGCGTTCCTGGTGTACGTCGTCGTGATCGTCGTGCCGTACCTGCGCCGCAGGCCCGGCCCGGTCGGCGACCCGGCCGACTTCACCTGGCACTTCTTCGTCCCGTGCCGCGACGAGCAGACGGTCATCCGCGAGACGGTCCGCTACCTGCGCACCACGTTCCGCCGGGCGCACGTCTGGGTCGTCGACGACGACTCGGAGGACCGCACCGCGCGGGTCGTCCGGATGCTGTGGCGGCGCCACGGCGGCTACGACCCGTACCTGCACCTGGTACCGCGCGTGCGCCCCGAGGCCCGGACCGGCAAGGGCGACGCGCTGAACGCGGCCTACCGGGCCCTCGGCGACTGGATGGGCCCGGACGCGAGCCGCGACGAGGTCGTCGTCGTGGTCGTCGACGCCGACGGCCGGCCGGCGCCGAACTGCCTGGAAGTCTGCGCGGCGGACCACCTCTTCGGCGACCCCGAGGTCGGCGCGGTCCAGCTCGACGTGTGGATGGGCAACGCCGGGACACCGCCGCCGACGCGCAACCCGCTCGGCCGCTGGTTCGGCCTCAAGCTCGCGCAGCTGCAGGACCTGGAGTTCCGGACGGCGATCGCGGCGATCCAGACGTCCCGCGGCTTCACCGGCACGATCTCGATGGGCGGCAACGGCCAGTTCACCCGCCTCACCGCACTGGACTCGATCGCGGGCGAGGCGGAAGAGCCGTGGCGCGGCTCGCTGCTGGAGGACTTCGAACTCGGCGTCCACCTGCTCACCGCGGGCTGGCGCACCGGTTTCACCCCGGATTCCCATGTGTCGCAGGAAGGTCTGTACAGCCTGCGGCGGTTCCTCGTGCAGCGCACGCGGTGGGGCCAGGGCACCATGCAGTGCGCCCGGTACCTGCGGCGGATCTGGGATTCGCCGCACGTCAGCACGCTCGGCGCGGCGGAGATGATGTACTACCTGGCCCAGCCGTGGCTGCAGCTGCTGGGCTCGCTGCTCTACCCGATCCCGTTCGTGCTGCTGGTGATCGGCACCGCGGGCGACCCGGCGCAGATGTGGACGTGGTTCACCGGCGGCGCCTGGATCCTGTTCGCCATCTACGGTTCGTTCGGCCTGCTGCCGTTCCTCGTCTGGGGGCCGATCTACCAGCTGAAGTGCCTGCGCAGCAAGAACATCCTGCGCGGCCTGGGCATGGGCCTCGCCTACGCGGCCTACATCTACACGTTCTACGTGACGTCGTGGCGGGCCCTGTTCCGGCTGGTCCGCGGGCGCAACGGCTGGGCCAAGACGCGCCGCAACACCGAACGGGCGAGCGGGGTGAAGGTCGCGCTCGACGCGTGAGCGCGACCTCCACCCCGACCGGTCAGAACGCGGGCAGGAACCGGACGTCGTCCGCCTTGACGAAGGCGATCCGGTGCCCGAACTGGATCTGGACGTACTTCAGCTTGCCCTTCACCACCACGTGGTCGGCGACGTCGAAGGTGGTCGCCCAGTAGTACTCCGAGCCGACCACGCCGCCCGACGAGTACTTCTGGCCGGCCGACAGCGTGTAGGGCAGCGGCGTGATGGCCTGGACGGTGACGTTCGCCGGGTAGGCCGCCGGCTCCGGGTAGGCGCGGCCGTACACCGGCACCGACGCGAGCCCGGCCTTCGGCGTCACGACCCAGCCGAACGCGGGCTTCGCGACCCGGGCGCCGCGCGGGTTGTGGAACCAGCCCTTCTGCCCGAGGTACCAGATCGCCGTCCAGTCGCCCCGGATCTCGGCGACGGCGTACTGCTGCCCGGTCGCGACCCGGCTGCCGACGTCGGCGACGTCCATCGTGGACGCCGTCCCCTTCGGGTGCAGGCCGATGTCGACCAGCAGCGGCGACGTCTCACTGGGCTCCGAGTGCAGCACGACGGCCTCCGAGCCGCGCGGCGCGCACGGCGTCCCCGGGCTGTCGCAGCCGGTGAAGGCGGGCTGGTTCTTCGCGAAGTCCGGGTCGATGGTGACCAGCGACGAGCCGGGCAGGCCGAACCCGCCGAGCGGCGCACCCAGCAGGTCGAAGTAGTGCGACCAGTCCCAGTAGGGGCCCGGGTCCCAGTGCATGCCGGCGATCGTCGACGGGATCGTGCCGGGGACGTTGTCGTGCCCGATGATGTGCGCGCGGTCGAGCGGGATGCCGTACTTGCGCGCGAGGTAGCCGACGAGCTTCGCGCTCGAGCGGTACATCGCCTCGGTGTACCAGGTGCCCTTCGCGGCGAAACCCTCGTGCTCGATGCCGATCGACTTCGCGTTGACGTACCAGTTGCCGGCGTGCCAGGCGACGTCCTTGGTCGGCACGTGCTGCGCGATCAGGCCGTCGCTGGAGCGGATCGTGTAGTGCCAGCTGACGTACGTCGGGTCCTGGGCGAGGTCCAGGACGTTGGCCCAGTAGCCCTCGGTGTCGTGGATGACGATGTGGTCGATCTTCTGGCTCTCGGGCCGGTTCGCGAGGTCGTGGTTGCCGTAGTCGTTGCCGGGCAGCTCCTGGTAGGGCGCGGGCACGGACTCGCAGGTGACCCGTTTCGGGCACTCGACGTTCGCCGGGTTGCTGTCGGAATGCTGCGGCAGGGTCAGGTCCGGTGTGGCTTCCAGCGTGACCTGCTGGCCGTCGTCGGTCGTCCGGGCGGTGCCGGCCTTGACGGTGTCGAAGACTTCGTCGGCGAAGGTCCGGGCAGCGTCACCGGCCGAGCCGCTGTAGCGCGCGACGGCGTCGTACCAGTTGTTGCCGGTGTTGTACTTCGCGAGCAGCGCGGCGCCGCCGCGGATGTTCTGGGTGGGGTCGGTGCGCAGCGTTCCTGCATCGGTGCGGAGCAGCTGCGCGGCCTCGTCGACGGTCTGGAGACCGGGCGGCGGGGCTGCCGGGCCAGCTTGGGGGTGAAGGGCCGGGCGGGCGTCGTCGCCTCGGGGGTCTTCGGTGCCTTCATCGTGGTGGCTGGTCGCCACGCCGGCCGCGCGCAGGTCGGTGAGGTGCATCGGGCCGTAGCCGGCCGACGTGCTGGGCGTGCCGGCGTTGGCGTCCCAGCGTGACTCCAGGTAGGAGACGCCGAGGAGGATGTTCTCGGGAACCCCGAACTCCTTCGCGGCGGCGGTGAAGTCGCGTTGGCGTTGGGAGGCGGGATCGGTCTGGGCTTGGGCCGGGGCCGCGGCGAGACCGCTTGCGAGCGTGACGGCCGCGACCAGCGCTGCCGTTCTCGGGAGTGTTCTGGTCGACATGGGCATAAACCCCCAGGGTTCAGGTGCCAGGTGTCAGAACCTAACCAGAAACTCACGCCGGAGGTAAGTGGGGTGGGGGCCGGGTTCTTCCGCCGGGTGCCGGTCCCGCTGTGGTGAAACCGCCGGTCAGGTGGGCTGCCGGGGCTTTTTCGCACGTCGGGTGGACCCTCCTTGCACGACTGGCACTCACGTGGCTAGAGTGCTAATCGCACGGCCCGAACAGCCCCGGCACCCGCGACGGCGGGGGTGGTTGAGCCGTAACCACATCCTGCCAACGCTTTCGACGACCGTGGAGGTCAACCCGGTGAGCGTGAACATCAAGCCGCTCGAGGACAAGATCGTTGTCCAGACGAGTGAGGCCGAGGAGACGACCGCTTCCGGCCTCGTCATCCCCGACACCGCCAAGGAGAAGCCCCAGGAGGGCAAGGTTCTGGCCGTGGGCCCGGGCCGGATCGACGACAAGGGCAACCGCGTCCCGCTCGACGTGAACGTCGGCGACGTCGTCATCTACTCCAAGTACGGCGGCACCGAGGTCAAGTACAACGGCGAGGACTACCTCATCCTGTCCGCCCGCGACGTGCTGGCCGTCATCAACTGACGTCCGCTCGCAGCGCATGACGCCCCGGGCCCCTGCAGAACGCCGGGGAGCGGGGCGTTCTTGCGTCCAGAGAAAGGTAAGCGGAACACGCTATGCCCAAGCAGATCAGTTTCGACGAGGACGCTCGTCGCGCGCTGGAGCGCGGGGTGAACAAGCTCGCCGACGCGGTCAAGGTCACCCTCGGCCCGCGCGGTCGCCACGTGGTGCTCGACAAGAAGTTCGGCGGCCCGACCATCACCCTCGACGGTGTCACCGTCGCCCGTGAGATCGAGCTCGCCGACCCGTTCGAGAACCTCGGCGCGCAGCTCGCCAAGAGCGTCGCCACCAAGACCAACGACGTCGCCGGCGACGGCACCACCACCGCGACCGTGCTCGCGCAGTCGCTGGTGAAGGTCGGCCTGCGCAACGTCGCGGCCGGCGCCAACCCGACCTCGATCGGCCGTGGCATCGAAGCCGCCGCGGAGAAGGTCATCGAGATCCTCAAGGCCAAGGCCACCCCGGTCAAGGGCCGCGAGAACATCGCCCAGGTCGGCACCGTGACCTCGCGTGACGCCAACATCGGCGCCCTGCTCGGCGAAGCCGTCGAGAAGGTCGGCGAGGACGGCGTCATCACCATCGAGGAGTCGTCGACCCTGGCGACCGAGCTGGTGATCACCGAGGGCGTCCAGTTCGACAAGGGCTTCCTCTCGGCGCACTTCGCGACCAACCCGGAGGAGCAGAAGGCGATCCTCGAGGACGCCTACATCCTGCTCGTTCGCGAGAAGGTCTCGTCGCTGGCCGAGCTGCTGCCGGTGCTCGAGAAGGTCGTCGAGGCCAAGAAGCCGCTGCTGATCATCGCCGAGGACGTCGACGGCGAAGCGCTGTCCACCCTCGTGGTGAACTCGCTGCGCAAGACGATCACCGCCGTCGCGGTCAAGGCGCCGTTCTTCGGCGACCGCCGCAAGGCGTTCCTGGACGACCTCGCGGTCGTCACCGGCGGCGAGGTCATCTCCGCGGAGATCGGCCGCAAGCTGGCCGACGTCGACCTCGGCGCGCTGGGCAAGGCCCGCCGCATCGTCGTCACCAAGGACGACACCACGATCGTCGACGGCGACGGCACCAAGGACGCCATCTCCGGGCGGGTCGCGCAGATCCGCAAGGAGATCGAGACGACCGACTCCGACTGGGACCGCGAGAAGCTGCAGGAGCGGCTCGCGAAGCTCGGCGGCGGCGTCGCGGTCATCAAGGTCGGCGCGGCCACCGAGACCGAGCTGAACGAGCGCAAGCACCGCATCGAGGACGCCGTGGCTTCGACCAAGGCGGCCGTCGAGGAGGGCATCCTGCCCGGCGGCGGTTCGGCGCTGGTGCACGCGGTCAAGGAGCTCGAGGGCGGCCTCGGCCTCACCGGCGACGAGGCGACCGGCGTCCGGATCGTCAAGGACGCGCTGGTGGCGCCCCTGTTCTGGATCGCGACCAACGCGGGCCACGAGGGCGCTGTCATCGTCAACAAGGTGCAGGAGCTGGGCTGGGGGCACGGCTTCAACGCCGCCACCGGCGAGCTGACCGACCTGCTGGCTGCCGGCATCGTCGACCCGGTCAAGGTGACCCGGTCCGCGGTGGCGAACGCCGCCTCGATCGCGCGTCTCGTGCTGACGACGGAGTCGTCGGTCGTCGAGAAGCCGGCCGAGGAAGAGCCCGCCGCGGCGGGCCACGGCCACTCGCACTGAGTCACACCCTGAACAGCACGAAGGGCGGCACCCCACCCGGTGCCGCCCTTCGATGTCTGTGAGCCGCTCAGCCGCCCGACATGCTGAGCGCGCGCTTGTCCGCCTTGATGAGGTGCTCGCGTTCGGACTCCGAGAGCCCGCCCCAAATGCCGTAGGGCTCGTGCACCGCCAGCGCGTGGCTGCGGCACATCTCCAAGACGGGGCAGCTCAGGCAGACCGCCTTCGCCCTGGCCTCCCGCCGTGCCCGCGCCGGGCCGCGCTCGCCGTCCGGGTGAAAGAAGGACGCGCTGTCCATCCCCCGGCACGACCCTTCGAGCTGCCAGTCCCACATGTCGGCGTTGGGTCCTGGGAGCCTGCGCGTGTCTGCCATCCTGACCGCCTCCGTCATTCGGTCGATGCCGCTAGCTGCTCTGCTGTGGTGCCGATACTCCATTCGGTGCAACGGGCGTAACGTTAGAAGCGCGCCAATAGTTGTTCAAGCGATTCGGGTCGATTCAGCCGTTAGGCATCCCCCGGATGTGTGAGCAGGGCTTTCGCCTCCGGTTGCCGACTCCGCTGGGTGCCTGGATATTGAGGCTCGTGGGAGCTGGGTCGGGCACCGAAGAACCCACCCTGCCGGTGGCCTCGGTCGCCCGCCGGCTCGGGGTCGCGCCGTCCACCCTCCGAACCTGGGACCGCCGCTACGGACTGGGCCCCAGCCGCCACACAGACGGCCGTCACCGCCGCTACGGCACCTCCGACATCGGCCGCCTCGAACTGATGCAGCGCGCGCTCCTGAGCGGCGCATCGACGGCCGAAGCGGCGCGGTACGCCCTGGAGCAGATCCCGCGCTCGGGCCCACCCCAGCCGGAGGAGCTCTCGGAACCGGCGGACGTGTCGGCGGCCGACGACGGCCTCGAGGTCCGCTCCCGCCTCGCCCGCCGCCTGAGCACGGCGGCGCTGGCCATGGACGTCGGCGCGGTCCAGCGCATGCTGGCGGACACCATCGCCGAGCTCGGCGTCCTCCCGGCGTGGACCGGCGTGATCGAGCCGGTGCTGTCGGCTCTGGGGGCGCGCTGGCGCGGCGCGAGCGCGGGGGCGGAGGTCGAGTACCTGCTGGCGGAGTGCGTGTTCGCGGCGCTCGTGCGGGCGACCCCGGTGCTCGACGAGCCGCGCAACACCCGCCCGGTGCTGCTGGGCTGCGTCCCGGACGAGCGCGACTCGATGCCGATGTACGCGCTGGCGGCCTCGCTGGCCGGACGGCGGATCGGCGCCCAGCTGTTCGGCGTCCCGCTGCCGGCCGAGGTGCTGGCGGTGGCGGTCCGCCGCAGCGCACCGGCGGCGGTGGTGCTGTGGGCGAACGGGCGAGGGGTGGCCGACACCCGGCTGTTCGCCCGGGTGTCCCGCGGACGCCAGCGCAGCCGGTTGTTCGCGTGCGGCCCGGGCTGGGACCCGGCGAGCCTGCCGGACAAGGTGGAGCTGCTGACGGACCTCCCCGGCGCGGCCGACCGCATCGAGCACGTCCTGGTCGGCGCGCGGCGGTAGTTCGATCATGTTTTTTGTCGGACCCAACCGCTAGAAAGGACGGGTGCACGAACCCGCCCTGAGGGCCGCCGCGTTCGGCGGCGATCCGCTGCCCGAGCCCGCCGTCGTGCGCGGGTCCGGCACGCCGCGGGAACGGCTGCTCGCCGCCATCGTGCTCGGCGCCCAGGGCCGGTACGCCGCCGCGGCGATGCTGCTCGACCGCCTCCGGGGCGGCGATGACCCGGTGACGGCCTCGCTCGCGGCCAGCACGCTCGCCTCGCACCGCCGGCAGCTCGGCGGCCACCGGCAGGCCCGCGCCCTCGACGGCGAGGCCTTCGCGAAAGCCGCCCACCTCGAAACCGCCCCGGCCGAGACCGGGACCGGTGCTGCGGTTGGCCGTGGCCCCGAGGCCGGAACGGGCGCTGCGGTCGGCCGTAGCTCCGAGGCCGCGACCGGCGCTGCGGTCGGCCGTGAACCCGAGACCACAGCCACAGCCACAACCTCCGCCGCGGCCGAACCCGACCCGGACGGTCTCGACGCCGCCGGCGCCCGTGCCGACGCCCTCCTCGGCCTCGCCGCCGACAACCTCGCCCTCGGCCGCCTCGCCGCCGCCCGGCGGCTTGCCGAGCGCGCCGCTGCCGAGGACTCCCGCTGGCGGGCCACCGTCCGCGGCGGCTGGGTCGGGGCCGAAATCGCCCTCGCCGCAGGTCAGGGCGCCGAGGCCGTGCCGCACGCCCGGCGCGCTTTCGAAACCGCGCGAGCGCGGGGTGCGCGGCGGCACGCCGTGAAATCCGGGATTGTGCTGGCCGTGGCCCTGCGGGCGGCCGGGGCTCCCGATCACCGGAAGATTTCGGACGACCTTGTCGGAAATGCAATGGCGGCCGCGGAGGAATGCGAACTGCTTTCACTTTCGTGGCCGGCGGCGCTCGTCGCGGCCGACCTGCGCCCAGGACACGCCGAGGAGTATCGATTCAGAGTGGCGCAGGTGTTGCACGCAGTGTTACGAAGCGCAGATCCTTGCGGGAGGAGGGTTGCGGGGGAATCACCATGGGTCCCCGTCCCGGGTGGTTGAGCCGTCGGAATGGGGTGTTCCGGCATCCGGGCTAAGAAGTTTCAAAAAAAGCCACCGGATCGTGTCAAGGTTCGGGCTAAAGCGTCCGATAGGGGAAGAGGAATGTCACCCGGCTGCAGGAAGGAAACCCCGTGACGACGGTCTTGATCTGCGACGACCGACGCAGTGTCCGTGAAGGGCTCACCCGAGTGATGTCCGCGGTCCCTGGGGTCAGTCGCATCGACTGCGTAGCGCACGGTGACGAGCTGCTGGCCCGGTACTCCCGTCAGCCCGTCGACGTCGTGCTGGTCGGGACGCAGCGCGCGGTCCCGACGGGTGTCGAAGCCACCCGGCGGCTCGTCTCGGCCAACCCCCAGGCGAACGTCATCGTCTTCGGCGCCCCGGACGACGCGGGCAGCATCGCCGCCGCGATCGCCGGCGGTGCCCGCGGCTACCTCCGCTAGGACGCGTCCCGGCCGGAGCTGGTCGCCGCACTGGCCCACACCCTGGCGAGCACCTCGGTGCCCGCGCCCCGTCAGCCGTCCGACCCGGGCGTCCAGCTGACCGAGCGCGAGCTTCAGGTGCTCCGCGGGATGAGCCAGGGCAAGAGCAACGGCCAGATCGGCCGCGAGCTCTACCTGTCGGAGGACACGGTCAAGACCCACGCCCGCCGGCTGTTCCGCAAGCTCGGCGTGCGCGACCGCGCGCAGGCCGTGGCCCACGGCTTCCGCCGCGGCCTGGTCAGCTGACCTGCTGCTCTCCCCGTTCCTGACACGGCCGGTTTACAGGTGACGACGGGCCAGGGCGCACCGCCCTGGCCCGTACCTGTGTGGTCCCCATCACATTCCGGCGCCCGCCAGGGCCGCCCGGCGGCCGATCACCGCCCGGCACCGTCCCTCCGACGGATCTCGTACCCGCGCCGCCGTCCGGTCGTTGAAACCGGTGATGCGGGCCGCGGGTCTGCACCACAATCCGTATTTCCGCGGCTACGCACGCCGCGGCGCGCCGGGGAGTACCGCGCGCGCCGCACCGGACCGGGCCGCAGGTACGGTAACTGTCACCGGTGCGCGGTGGAGGCGACCACGGGCCGGGTTCTTTGCCCACCTACACGTAACACTGGGACTGTTGTCTGCGATGGCCAATGTGGGGGATGGACTGGATGAACCGGTCGCCGCTGCTGTCGAGGGAGATCCCCAGGCAGTGGAGCGGCTGCTGGCTGCTATCCGTCCACTGGTAGTGCGGTATTGCCGCGCCCGGGTTGGCAGGCAGGAGCGATCGTTCGCTTCGGCAGACGATGTTGCGCAGGAGGTGTGTCTCGCGGTGCTAACGGCATTGCCTTCGTACCGTGACCAAGGCCGCCCTTTTCTGGCGTTCGTCTACGGGATCGCGCAGCACAAGGTGGCCGACGCGCACCGCGCGGCCGCGCGCAACCGGGCCGAGCCGGTGGCCGAAATCCCCGACGAGGTCGAGGGCGGGGTCGGCCCCGAGCAGCGGGCGCTGCAAGGTGAGCTGAACGAGCGGATGTCCCAGTTGTTGCAGGTGCTGCCGGACAAGCAGCGGGAGATCGTGGTGCTGCGCGTGGTCGTCGGCCTGTCGGCGGAGGAGACCGCTGATGCGGTGGGCTCCACCCCCGGCGCCGTCCGCGTCGCCCAGCACCGCGCCCTCGCGCGGCTGAGAAAGGTCCTGGCCGCGGAGGAGGTGATCTGAGTGACCGGTCACGAGAAGAGATTCGAGCCGGATGACGTCTTCGGCAGTGGTCTGACGGCGTCGGAGGCGGAGTTCGCCGCCGACCTGTCGGCCGTGCAGGCCGACGACGCGCTGCTCGACGCGCTCGGCGGGTCCGACCCGGCGCTGGCCGACGGTCTCGGCGACCAGGAGCTCAACGCGTTGCTGGTGGCGTGGCGAAGAGACATCGACAGCGAGCCGCTGGCCGAGCTCGTCGACGTCGACACCGCCGTACGCACCGTCAGCACCGCCGCGCTGGCGAAGCGGCACGCCTCGGGCGGACGCCGCCGCAGGCTGCTCGTCCCGGTCGCCGTCGCCGCCGCCGTGCTGGCGATCGCGTTCACCGGCACCGGGCTGGCCGCGCGCTCCGCGCAACCCGGCGACACGCTGTGGGGCCTCGCCAAGGTCCTGTACTCCGACCACACCCGCTCGGTCGAGGCGGCCGCGACCGCCAAACTCGACCTCGAGAAGGCCAACCTGGCCATCGCCGGCGGCAACCTCGACGCCGCCCGCCAGGCCCTCCAGGACGCCCAGGCCGCGCTGTCGCAGGTCACCGACGAGGAGAACCGCGACCAGCTGATGGAGCAGCACCGGCAGCTCGCCGCGCAGCTGACGAACCCGGACGCGCCGGTCCAGGGCCCGATCCAGACCTCGGTGCCGCCGGCTTCGCCGGGCGCGCCGACGAGCCCGGCCCCGCCGGCCGGCTCGGCCTCGTCCCTCCCCGGCAGCGGCAGCGGCACGACGAGCCTCCCGGGCAGCGTGACCCCCACGCCGACACCCCCGCCGCCGACCACGACCCCACCGCCGACCACGACCCCGGCACCCCCGACGACGACCGGCGCGACCGGCAACGAGCCGGGCACGCCGCGGAGCGAGTCCGCGGGCGGTACGCCGCAGGGTGTCAGCGAGACGCCGTAGTAACGGTTACGGCCCGGCAGCACGAGCTGCCGGGCGGTGGGGACACCGGCCGCAGCCACGGAAAAGCAGGCACGAAAAAGCCCTGGTGAGCAATCTCACCAGGGCTTCCTCATGTGCTCAGCAGCGCTCAGTACGCACTTTCGTTCGCCGTCACGCCGTCGGCGAACCCGCGGCAGTAGTCCCAGCTCACGTAGTCACCCGGGTTCGGGTCGTAAGCCGGCTCGTGCGGGCGCATCCGGCCGTCCGCCAGCAGCTGCTCGAGGCTGGCTCGCAGCAGGTGCCAGTCGTGGTAGTGCGGCTCGTCGCACTCGCCGCAGTCGACCACGATCCCGCGGACTCCGCGGGGCTCGAGCAGGGCCTGGTAGACCGCCAGATCCGACAGGTCGGCCAGCAGTTCGGTGCGTTCGGAGTCGCTGATCGGCTCGTCCAGCCGGTCCTCCGGGTCTCCGAAGGCGCGGGCCGGGTCGTCCGGGTCGTCCGCGAACGGGTCTGGGGGCAGGACATCGTGCGCCACGGCCTGCACGGTACCGGGCGCCCCCGCCGGCCCGCCCACCGCCCGGGGCGGGCGGCGCGCGGCGGATATCATGAGGGGAAGGCTCCGAGTCGCCACAGCGACACGCTCATCCCGCGCCAGGAAGGCCCTTCACCCGCTATGACCAGCGACGGCACCACCGCCCCCGTTCCGGCCAAGTTCGCCATGCTCGGCCTGACCTTCGACGACGTGCTGCTGCTGCCGGCCGAATCGGACGTCGTCCCCAGTGCCGTCGACACCAGCGCCCGGCTGACCCGCAACATCACCCTCGGCATCCCGCTGGTGTCCGCCGCGATGGACACCGTCACCGAAGCGCGGATGGCGATCGCCATGGCCCGCCAGGGCGGCATCGGCGTCCTCCAGCGCAACCTGCCGATCGACGAGCAGGCCGCCGCGGTCGAGGTCGTCAAGCGGTCCGAGGCCGGCATGGTCACCGACCCGGTCACCTGCGCGCCCGACGCGACCCTGGCCGAGGTCGACGCGCTGTGCGCGAAGTTCCGCATCTCCGGCGTGCCGGTGACCGACGCGTCCGGCGCGCTGGTGGGCATCATCACCAACCGCGACATGCGCTTCGAGGTCGACCACAGCCGCCCGGTCTCCGAGGTGATGACGAAGGCGCCGCTGATCACCGCGCAGGTCGGTGTCTCGGCGGACGCCGCGCTCGGCCTGCTGCGCCGGCACAAGATCGAGAAGCTGCCGATCGTGGACGGCGCGGGCAAGCTGCGCGGCCTGATCACCGTCAAGGACTTCGTGAAGACCGAGCAGTACCCGCGGGCGACGAAGGACCCGGACGGCCGGCTCATCGTCGGTGCCGCGGTCGGCGTCGGGGCGGACGGCCACCAGCGCGCGATGGCGCTGGCCGACGCGGGCGTCGACGTGCTGATGGTCGACACCGCGCACGGCCACTCCCGCGCGGTCGTCGACACGGTCGCCCTGCTGAAGAAGGAGCTGGGCGACTCGGTTGACATCGTCGGCGGCAACGTCGCGACGCGTGCGGGCGCGCAGGCGCTGGTCGACGCGGGCGCGGACGGGGTCAAGGTCGGCGTCGGCCCGGGCTCGATCTGCACCACCCGGGTGGTCGCCGGGGTCGGCGTGCCGCAGATCTCGGCGATCTACGAGGCCGACCAGGCGTGCCGCCCGGCCGGCATCCCGGTCATCGGCGACGGCGGCATCCAGTACTCCGGCGACATCGCGAAGGCCATCGCGGCCGGCGCGTCCACCGTGATGCTGGGCAGCCTGCTGGCCGGCACGGCCGAGGCCCCCGGCGACCTGATCCTGGTCAACGGGAAGCAGTTCAAGACCTACCGCGGCATGGGTTCGCTGGGCGCCATGCAGTCGCGGGGCCAGGCCAAGTCGTACTCGAAGGACCGCTACGCCCAGGACGACGTGCTTTCGGACGACAAGCTGGTGCCGGAGGGCATCGAAGGCCGCATCCCGTTCCGCGGACCGCTCGCCAACGTCGTGCACCAGCTGGTCGGTGGTCTTCGCTCGGGCATGGGTTTCACCGGCTCGGAGACGATCCCGCAGCTGCAGGAGGCGCAGCTGGTCCGGATCACCGCGGCCGGGCTCAAGGAGAGCCACCCGCACGACATCACGATGACGGTCGAGGCCCCCAACTACACCACCCGCTAGCCCGCCCGTTCGATCGTTCCGCCCTGGGTCATGGGCCGCCGGGATCGGCCCATGACCGGGGAGGGACGAACGGCGATTCCTCGGCGGTACTGCGTTCGGATTCCGTGGAGCGCGTCTCGCTCTGAGTCACGGTGACCTAGCGTGCTTACGGTGATCGGTCTATCGCCTTGCGTGGCAGTCGTGGTGTGCACTAGGACACATGACGGTCGACCGGTTCACCCGGGTGCTGCGCAAGGTGTTCTTCACGGCCGTCGCGCTCGTGTCGCTGTTCCTCGGCGGCGTGGTCTGCCTGATGTGCCAGGCGCTGGCCGGGCGTGACGCACCCACGTACCGCGTCGAGGGACACGTGACTTCGCACGAGCGCGGCGCGCTCCCGGTCGGCGGCAACGAGGACGCGATGAGCCACACCATCGCGGTCGACGCCGGCGGCAAGCAGTACCGCGTCACCGCGGTGGACCCGGGCCTGGACCTCCCGCCCGGCCAGCCGGTGACGCTCGACGTGTCGACGGCCGACGGCGGCATCGCCTACCTGCGGGCCGGCGGTGGCGTGGTCGACCTGCGCCCGGGCGTGGTCCGGCCGGTGCTGCTGATCTCGGCGGCCCTGCTCGCCCTGGGCGCGGTCTACTTCGGCGCGGTCCGGCTGAACGTCTACCCGCCGGTCGCCACCTGGCTGGCCCTCGCGCTGGGTGCGTTGCTGGCCCCGGTCGCCGTGTTCGTGCGGGTGTAGACCCCCGTGCGCGGGTCACCCACGCGGCCTAGCGACAATGGGGCACGGCAGATTGTCGTCGGCGGAGGAGGCTTCACGTGCGGGACCTGGTCGAGATCGGGATGGGCCGCACCGCGCGGCGGGCGTATGACCTCGACGACGTCGAGATCGTGCCGTCGCGGCGGACTCGGTCGTCCTCGGTGGTGTCCACCTCGTGGCAGATCGACGCCTACCGCTTCGACCTGCCGCTCGTCACGCACCCGACGGACGCGATCGTCTCGCCCGGCACCGCGGTCGCCGTCGGCGAGCTCGGCGGCCTGGGTGTGCTCAACGCCGAAGGCCTCTGGGCGCGGCACGCGAACGTCGAGGACGCCATCTTCCAGCTGGTCCGCGCGGCCGAGGACCTCGAGGACCCGACCGCGGTCGGGCGCGTGCTGCAGGAGCTGCACGCCGCGCCGATCCGGCTCGACCTGCTGACCGAGGCGATCAAGACGGTCCGCGAATCCGGCGTCACGGTGGCCGCGCGCGTCAGCCCGCAGCACGCCGCCGAGCTGACGCCCGACCTGATCGCCGCCGGCGTCGAGATCCTCGTCGTGCAGGGCACGATCATCTCCGCCGAGCACGTCCAGCGCGACGCCGAGCCGCTGAACCTCAAGGAGTTCATCGGCCGCCTCGACGTCCCGGTGATCGCCGGCGGCGTCAGCGACTACCGCACGGCGATGCACCTCATGCGCACCGGCGCGGCCGGTGTCATCGTCGGCCACGGCTACACCCCGGGCGTGACCAGCACCGACCGCGTGCTCGGCATCGGCGTCCCGATGGCCACCGCGATCATCGACGCCGCGGCCGCCCGCCGCGACTACCTCGACGAGACGGGCGGCCGGTACGTCCACGTGCTCGCCGACGGCGGCATGACGGTGTCGGGCGACATCGCCAAGGCCATCGCGTGCGGCGCGGACGCCGTCATGCTCGGCTCGCCCCTGGCCGCCGCGTCGGACGCGCCCGGGCAGGGCCTCTACTGGACGGCGGCGGCCGCGCACCCGTCCCTGCCGCGCTCGCGCGTGGCGGCCGGGCCGGACTACGCCGTCGACCTCAAGACCCTCCTGTTCGGGCCGTCGTCCGACGCGGAAGGCGTGGTGAACCTCTTCGGCGCGCTGCGCCGGGCGATGGCGAAGACGGGCTACTCGGACCTGAAGGAGTTCCAGCGGGTCGGGCTCACCGTTCGCCGGTGAGCCGCCGTAGGAACGCCGCGAAGGCGTCGGCGGAGTAGACGAGCACCGGGCGGGGTGCCGCCTCCTTGGTGTCCCGCACCCCGACGACGCCGGGTGCGGTGCCGATCTCGACGCACGCGTTCTCTTCGAAGTGGCTGTGGCTCGACTTGCGCCACCCGGTGAGCTTTCGCAGGCTCATCGTGGTGCCTCCTGGAAATGGTGTCCCGCCCGGCGGTGGGTCGCCGACGTGGACATCGAGCACCTCGGAAGGTACCCACCGTTGTCATCGGACAAGCGTGACTGGCCGGTAACTTACCTCTGGTCAGAACGCGGAGGCGGAGTTACGCTCAAGGTGTGACTGCCAGTAACACCACCACCAGTGCGGGTGGCCCCGACTACGACGTCGTCGTGGTGGGGTCGGGGTTCGGCGGCAGCGTCGCGGCGCTGCGGCTCACCGAAAAGGGCTACCGGGTAGCCGTCGTCGAGGCCGGGCGGAGGTTCGCCGACGACGAGTTCGCGAAGACGTCGTGGGACCTCAAGCGCTACCTGTGGGCACCGCAGGTCGGCTGCTACGGGATCCAGCGCATCCACATGCTCAACGACGTCATGGTGCTCGCGGGCGCCGGCGTCGGGGGCGGATCGCTGGTCTACGCGAACACGCTGTACCGGCCACTGAAGCCGTTCTACCGCGACCGGCAGTGGGCCCACATCACCGACTGGGAGGCCGAGCTCGCGCCGCACTACGACCAGGCGAGCCGGATGCTGGGTGTCGTCACGAACCCGACCATGACGCCGTCGGACGTCGTGATGCGCGACGTCGCGGAGGACATGGGCGTCGCCGATTCGTTCCACCCGACGCCGGTGGGCGTCTACTTCGGCAAGCCGGGGGAGCGGGCGAAGGACCCGTACTTCGGCGGGGCCGGGCCTGAGCGCGTCGGCTGCACCGAGTGCGGCTCGTGCATGACCGGCTGCCGCGTGGGCGCGAAGAACACGCTGGTCAAGAACTACCTGTACCTCGCGGAGCAGGACGGCGCGAAGGTCATCCCGCTGACGACGGTGACGTCGGTGCGGCCGGTCGACGGTGGTTACGAGGTCAGCCTGAAGAAGACCGGCACGACTTCGAAGCGGTTCCGGACGACGATCACGGCCGGGAGGGTCGTGTTCGCCGCGGGGACCTGGGGCACGCAGAACCTGCTGCACAAGATGAAGGACACCGGCACGCTGCCCGCGCTCTCGCGCCGGCTGGGCGAGCTGACCCGGACGAACTCCGAGGCGATCATCGGCGCGGCCCGGACCGACGTCGACGAGAGCCGGAACTTCAGCCGGGGCGTCGCGATCACGTCGTCGATCCACCCCGACGAGAACACCCACATCGAGCCGGTCCGCTACGGCAAGGGCAGCAACGCGATGAGCCTGCTGCAGACGATCGCGACGGACGGCGCCTCACCGGTGCCGCGGTGGCGGCAGGCCGTCACGTTCATGGCCAAGCACCCGGTGCAGGCGGCGAAGCTGCTCAACGGCTACCGCTGGAGCGAGCGCACGGTGATCCTGCTGGTGATGCAGAGCCTGGACAACTCGATCACGACCTACACCCGCCGCGGCCTGTTCGGCCGGCGCAAGTACACGTCCAAGCAGGGCCACGGCGAGCCCAACCCGAGCTTCATCCCGGCGGGCCACGAGGCGAACGAGCGCACGGCCGACCGCATCGGCGGCATCGCGGGCGGCACCTGGGGCGAGATCTTCGACATCCCGCTGACGGCCCACTTCATCGGCGGCGTCCCGATCGGGTCCACGGCCGACGAGGGCGTGATCGACCCGTACCACCGCGTGTTCGGCTACCCGGGCCTGTCGGTGGTGGACGGCGCGGCGATCACGGCCAACCTGGGCGTGAACCCGTCGCTGACGATCACGGCCCAGGCTGAACGCGCGTTTTCGTTCTGGCCGAACAAGGGCGAAGAGGACCAGCGGCCGGAACAGGACGCGGGGTACGTGCGGTTGGAGCCGATCGCGCCGAAGAACCCGGCCGTCCCGGCGGAAGCTCCCGCCGCGTTGCGCCGATCCTCCTAGACTCGGGGCCGTGACGGCATCCGAGAAGGCACACGCCCTGCTCGACGGGGTCAGGAAACTCGATGACGAATGGGCGCGGGCCATCGGCAGCCTCGGCGAACCCGAGCTGCGCGCCCCCAGCGCCCTGCCCGAGTGGTCGCGGGCGCACGTGCTCGCGCACGTCGCCCGCAACGCCGATGGCCTGCGCAACCTGCTGACCTGGGCGAACACCGGCGTCGAGACGCCGATGTACTCCAGCGCCGAAGCCCGCGAGCGAGACATCGAAACCAGCGCCCAGCACGCCGCTGCCGATCTTCTCGCCGACTTCGTCGCTTCGGCCGGGCGGTTCGAGCAGTACGCCGCCGCGATGCCCGACGACGCCTGGGCCCGGGAAGCGCGCAACCGCCAAGGCCAGCCCGTGACCGGGACCGTCGTCGCGCGGATGCGGCTGTCCGAGCTGACCATCCACCTCGCCGACCTCGACCGCGGCTACGACCTCGACCGCGTGCTCGCGCTGCTCGGGCCGCTCACCGAGGACGTCGTCCAGCACGCCATCACCTCCCGCGGGGCCCACCTGCCGGCTCTCCACCTGGTCGCCGACGGGTTCGAATGGACGATGGGGGCCGCCCCGAAGACGACCGTGCGCGGCACGGCCGGGGCGCTGCTGGCCTGGCTCAGCGGGCGCTCCGACGGCGCCGCCCTCGACGGTGCCGTGCCGCGGATCCCGGCCTGGGCGTGACCGGCCCGCTCCGCCCGGTGAACGCCTGGCGCCCGCTCTACACTGGGCGTTCCCGGCAGCGAGGAGTCCGCTGTGGACAGTGAGCACGACCAGGGACGGCCCGGCCTCCCGCGGCGGGCGTTCCTGCGGATCGCCGGCGTCTCCGCGGCCGGTGCCGTCGTCGCCGCGTGCGGGCCCGACACGCCCTCGGCGCCGGTGGCCTCGACCGCCCCGATCGACACGACGTCCGCGCCGCCCGCCGCCAGCCGGCTGCCCACCGGGCCGCCGAACTGGGACGACCTGCGCAGCCAGCTGACCGGCACCCTGGTGCGTCCGGGCGCCGAGAGGTACGCGACCGTGAAGCGCGGGTTCAACCAGCTCTTCGACGGCAACAACCCGGTCGCCGTCGCGACCGCGTCGACCGTCGAGGACGTCCAAGCCTGCCTGCGGGCCGCCGCCGGGCGCGTGACCATCGCCGCGCGCAGCGGCGGCCACAGCTACGCCGGCTACTCGGTGCCCGAAGGCGGGCTGGTCGTCGACGTGGCCGGTCTCAACAAGATCGACGTCCAGGGCGGCAAGGCCGTGATCGGCGCCGGCGCGAAGCTGGGTGACGTCTACACCGCGCTGGCGAAGGCCGGGCGCGCGCTGCCCGCCGGGTCCTGCCCGACGGTCGGGATCGCCGGGCTCACCCTCGGCGGCGGTATCGGCGTGCTCGCCCGCAAGTACGGCCTGACCTGCGACCACCTGAGCTCCGCGCAGGTCGTCGCGGCCGACGGCCGGGTGCTCACCGCGTCCGCGGACTCCGAACCGGACCTGTTCTGGGCGCTGCGCGGCGGGGGCGGCGGCAACTTCGGCATCGTCACCGAGTTCACCTTCGACACCGATCCAGCGCCGGACCTGACGGTGTTCTCCCTGCGGTTCCCGCCCGGATCCGCCGCCGGCGTGCTCGGCGCGTGGCAGCAGTGGATCGCCGCGATGCCGCCGGAGCTGTGGGCGAACCTGGTGCTCTCGGGCGGTTCGCCGGTCCAGTGCCGGGTCGGCGGCTGCTACGTCGGCGGCGCCGCGGGGCTGAACACGCTGCTGAACAACCTGACCACCAACGCCGGCGCGCGGCCGACGCAGCGGGTCGTGAAGAGCCTGGACTACCTGGGCGCCATGAAGTACTTCGAGGGCAGCTCGAACCGCCAGTCGTTCGTCGCGTCGTCGCGGATCATCACCGCGCCGGTCGACGCCGCGCAGATCGTCGCGGTCGCCGACGGCCGGACGGGCATGGACCTGCTCGTCGACGGCCTCGGCGGCGCGGTCGCCGGCCCGGCCAAGGACGCCACCGCGTTCTGGCACCGCGACGCGCTGGCCAGCGTGCAGGTCTACGCGCCCGCGACGGCGAAGACCCGGACGAAGGTCGCGCAGTCGGTCGGTGAGGTCGTCGCCGGGCTCGCCACGGCCGGCGCGGGCGGCGGGTACGTCAACTACATCGACCCGGCCCTGCCCGACTGGAAGGCCGCCTACTACGGCGACAACGCGAAACGCCTGGTGGACGTCTCGAAGAAGTACGACCCGCAGAACGTCTTCCGGTTCGGGCAGGGCGTCGTCAGCTAGAGGTCGATGCCGGTGAAGACCGTGACGCGCTCTTCGGTCAGGTCGTGCATCGCGGCGAGCACGCCTTCGCGGCCGACGCCGGAGCCCTTGACGCCGCCGTAGGGCATCTGGTCGGCGCGGTAGGACGGGACGTCACCGATGATCACCCCGCCGACCTCCAGCTCGGCCGAGGCGTGGAAGGCCAGCTGGACGTCCGTGGTGAAGACGCCGGCCTGCAGGCCGTACGCGGATTCGTTGACCGCGCGGAAGGCGTCGTCCACACCGTCCACAACGGACACCGCGAGCACCGGCCCGAAGATCTCCTCGTTCCACGCCTTGGTGTCCGGCGGAACGTCGGTGAGCAGCGTCGGGGCGACGGTCGCACCCTCGCGCGTGCCGCCGGTCAGCACCTTCGCGCCCGCGGCGACGGCCTCGTCGACCCACGCCACGATCCGCTCGGCGGCGGCTTCGTCGACCACCGGGCCGACGTCGGTGTTGCGGTCGTACGGGTCGCCGGTCCGCTGCGCCTCGACCGCTTCCACCAGCGCGGGCACGAACTCCTCGGCCACGGCGGCGTCCACGATCACCCGCTGCACCGCGATGCAGGACTGGCCGGCCTGGTAGTTGCCGAAGGTGGCGATGCGGTGCGCGGCGCCCTCGGGGTCGGGCCAGTCGCGCAGGACCACGGCCGCCGCGTTGCCACCGAGTTCGAGCACGACGTGCTTGCGCGGCGCGGCGTCCTTGAGCGCCCAGCCGACCGGGCCGGAGCCGGTGAACGACACGACCGGCAGCCGCGGGTCGGCGACGAGCGCCTGCGTCGGTTCGTTTCCCAGCGGCAGCACGGAAAACGCGCCTTCCGGCAGGTCCGTCTCGGCCAGGATCTCGCCGAGGACCAGCGCCGACAACGGCGTCCGCGGCGCGGGCTTGACGATGATCGGCGCACCGATCGCCAGCGACGGCGCCACCTTGTGCGCCACCAGGTTGAGCGGGAAGTTGAACGGTGCGATGCCGAGCACCGGCCCGCGCGGGACGCGGCGGGTCAGCGCCAGCCGCGCCTCGCCGGCCGGGTCGGTGTCGAGGCGCTGGACGTCGCCGGTGAACCGGCGGGCCTCTTCGGCGGCGATCCGGAACACCGAAACCGCGCGCTTGACCTCGGCCTCGGCCCACTTGAGCGGTTTGCCGTTTTCCGCGGTGATCACTTCGGCGATCTCTTCGGCGCGCGCGGCGAGCACGCGGGAGACGTGGTCGAGCGCGCCCGCCCGCAGGTGCGCGGGGGTGCGCCGGAACTCCTTGGCGACCGCCGCCGCGGCGGCGACCGCGCGTTCGACCTGCTCCGGCCCGGGCACGGCGACCGTGGCGACCTCGCTGCCGTCGTACGGGTGGTGCACGACGAGGGTGGTGGCGCCCGGCTCGGGGCGGCCGGCGATCCAGGCGGGGCGCGGCTCGGGGGTGATCATGTCCATGCGTACCAACGTAATGCGGGTGGGGGCGCGAACGAGTGACCCCCACCCGGACGGGTCACGGCGTGATGAGCACCTTCAGCGCTTCGCGGTCCGCCATCGCGCGGTAGCCGTCCGGCACGCCTTCGACGTCGATCGTGCGGTCGAAGACCTTGCCGGGCTGGTACTTGCCGTCGAGGACGTCCGGCAGCAGCTCGGGGATGTAGTGCCGGGCCGGGGCGACACCGCCGGTGACGGTGACGTTGCGGCGGAACACGCCCACCCCGATCGGCCCGTCTTCGTACTGCGGCAGGCCGACCCGGCTCACCGCGCCGCCCGCGCGGACGGCTCCGATGCCCATCTCGAACGCGCCCTTCGTGCCGACGCACTCGAGAACGGCGTGCGTGCCCCGGCCGCCCGTCAGCTCGCGCACCTTCTCGACGCCTTCCTCGCCGCGCTCGGCGACGACGTCGGTCGCGCCGAACTCGCGGCCGAGGTCGGTCCGCGCCCGGTGCCGTCCCATGAGGATGATCCGGTCGGCGCCCAGGCGTTTCGCGGCGAGCACGGCGCAGAGCCCGACCGCGCCGTCGCCGATGACGGTGACGTTCTGCCCCGCGCGCACCTGCGCCTTGACGGCGGCGTGGTGCCCGGTGGCGAAGACGTCCGACAGCGTCAGCATCGACGCGAGCAGGTCCGCGTCTTCGGTGTGCGGCAGCTTGACCAGCGTGCCGTCGGCCTGCGGCACGCGGACCGCCTCGCCCTGGCCGCCGTCGACCCCCGGCGAGCCCCAGCCGCCGCCGTGCAGGCAGGAGGTCTGGAGCCCTTCCCGGCAGAACTCGCAGGTGTTGTCGGACCAGACGAACGGCGCGACGGCGAGATCGCCCTTCGCGAGGGTGGTGACGTCCGCGCCGGTTTCCTCGACGACGCCGAGGAACTCGTGCCCGATCCGGCGGCCGTGCTCCCTCGGCGCCATGTCGGCGTACGGCCAGAGGTCGCTGCCGCAGATGCAGGACCGCACGACCCGCAGGATCACGTCGGTCGGCTCGGCCAGCTTCGGGTCGGGGACCGTCTCGACCCGCACGTCACCGGCACCGTAGATGACTGTCGCTCGCATACTGGGGCCTTCCCGTGGAGGTTCGCGGCAAACGCCGGGGGTCGCGCGTCTGGATTTTCGTCCACGATCCCCGCCACCGCATCTCGCCCACCCCTCCTCCCGCGGGTCGTGAGTGAGAAACAGCGTTAGAACACTGTTTCTCACTCACGACCTGCTGCGGTAGAGGTCGCGCAGGAGGAGGACCTCGGCGCAGTGGTGGATCATCTCCCGGCTGATGTGCAGCACCAGCGTTGCCATCGACTCCTTCGCGTACGGGCCTTCGGCGGGACCGCACGGCCGCGCGAGTGCCTCGTCGTCGAGGGTCCCGACGCCCGCGATCCACCGGGCGTAGAACTCGTCCAGCTGCTTCAGCGCCTCGGCGGCCGCCCCCGGGTACGGGTACGTGTCGTACGCGGCCGGTGGGCCGCCGAAGTGCGACGCGATCCGCGCGCCCAGCACGCCGACCAGGACGTGGTTGAGCCGCCAGGCGATCGTCGTGACCGGCGGCGGTGTCGGTTCGGGGTAGGCGAAGTCGATCGTGAACGGGCCCGAGCCGGGCTCGTCGTCCGACTTGCGCGGGCGCACGGTCCAGCAGCCCGCAACCGGCTCCCACAGGTACTCGTCGTCGGTGAGCCCTTCGAGCTTCGGGCGCGTGTGCACGTTCCAGTGGAAGTCGAGCTGGTCGGTCAGTTCCTTGGTCCAGTTCACAGCCATACCGGGCACCGTAGGCCCGATCGCGGACAGGGACCGCCCTGAATCCCGGGTGACCGGGCCCACCTGGGACGATGGGGGTCAATCCAACGTCGCCAGGAGGTCGCCAGGTGCCCAGTCCCACCGGTCCGGTTCTCGTCGTGGACTTCGGGGCGCAGTACGCGCAGCTGATCGCCCGGCGCGTCCGCGAGGCACAGATCTACTCGGAGGTCGTCCCGCACAGCGCGTCCACCGAAGAGATCCTCGCGAAGAACCCCGCGGCCATCATCCTTTCCGGTGGTCCTTCGAGCGTGTACGCCGAAGGCGCGCCCGGCATGGACCCGAAGCTCACCGAGGCCGGCGTGCCGATGTTCGGCATCTGCTACGGCCACCAGCTGCTGGCCAGCGCGCTCGGCGGGGTCGTCGAGCCGACCGGCGTCCGCGAGTTCGGCCGCACCGAGGTCCGCGTCACCGGTGACGGCGGCGTCCTGCACGCCGGCCTGCCCGCGCACCAGCCCGCGTGGATGAGCCACAACGACAGCGTCACCAAGGCCCCCGAGGGCTCGGTCGTCACCGCGTCTTCGGACGGCGCCGCGGTCGCGGGCTTCGAGGACGTCGAGCGCCGCTTCGCCGGCGTCCAGTACCACCCGGAGGTCGCGCACTCGCCGCACGGCCAGGAGGTGCTGCGCCGGTTCCTGCACGACATCGCGGGCATCAGGCCGCAGTGGACGACGTCGTCGATCGTCGAAGACCAGGTCAAGCGGATCAGCGACCAGATCGGCGACGGCCGGGCGATCTGCGGCCTGTCCGGCGGCGTCGACTCGGCCGTCGCGGCCGCACTGGTCCAGCGGGCCATCGGGGACCGGCTGACCTGCGTGTTCGTCGACCACGGCCTGCTGCGCGCGGGGGAGCGGACCCAGGTCGAGCGCGACTTCGTCGCCGCCACCGGCGTCAACCTGGTCACCGTCGACGCGCGCGAGCGGTTCCTCGACGCGCTCGCCGGCGTCACCGACCCGGAGCAGAAGCGCAAGATCATCGGCCGCGAGTTCATCCGCGTCTTCGAGCAGGCCGAGCGCGACCTCAAGGCCCAGGGCGACTACAAGTTCCTGGTCCAGGGCACGCTGTACCCGGACGTCGTCGAGTCCGGCGGCGGCGAGGGCACGGCCAACATCAAGAGCCACCACAACGTCGGCGGCCTGCCGGACGACCTGGAGTTCGAGCTGGTCGAGCCGCTGCGGCTGCTGTTCAAGGACGAGGTCCGCCGCGTCGGCCTGGAGCTCGGCCTGCCCGAGACGATCGTGCAGCGCCAGCCGTTCCCCGGCCCCGGCCTGGGCATCCGGATCATCGGCGCGGTCGACCAGGAGCGCCTGGACACCCTGCGCGCGGCGGACCTGATCGCCCGCGAGGAGCTGACGGCCGCCGGGCTGGACCGCAGCATCTGGCAGTGCCCGGTGGTGCTGCTCGCGGACGTCCGCAGCGTCGGCGTCCAGGGCGACGGCCGGACCTACGGGCACCCGGTGGTGCTGCGGCCGGTGTCGTCGGAGGACGCGATGACCGCGGACTGGACGCGCCTGCCCTACGACGTCCTGGAGCGGATCTCCACACGCATCACCAACGAGGTCGCGGAGGTCAACCGGGTGGTGCTGGACGTGACGTCCAAGCCGCCGGGCACCATCGAGTGGGAATAAGTCCACTGTAGACAAGGCTCGAGGCCCCGGCGTGGGATCCGGGGCCTCGAGGGTTTTCGGGGTGGGTCAGCGCCGCCGCTTGCCGAACGACGCGGTGAGCAGCAGCACGCCGACGAACACCGCGCCGCCGGCGATCACCCAGCGGAAGTCGAACGAGGGCAGCCAGCTGGCGCCGTCCGAGAGGACGTACGCCGAGACCAGCAGCGTCGCGACGCCGACGATCAGGGTGAAGGCGTTCACGCCGCCGCGCCGGGCGGGCTGGGTGTCGGCCGGGTTGTCGTAGGCGTAAGGGTTCTGGTCAGTCACGCCGCACCTCCACGTTGCCCACACTGTTCGACACGTGCAGGGTGATCTTCTGGCCGCCGACGCCGTCGGGGCCGTTGTCCGTGCCGCTCAGCGCGGGCTGGCTGATGCCGTCGCTCGAGCGGCCGAAGCAGGACGCCTCGCCTGCCCCGGTGCGGCAGTCGAAGGTGACGTCCGCGTTCGCCGGCACGATCACCGTGGTGTCGCCGGCGCCGTTGGACACGTTCGTCGAGTACGGCGCGCCTGCGGGCAGCTCGGTCAGGTCGAGCCGGATGTCGCCCGCCGCGTGCTGGTAGAGCGGCAGCAGCTCGGCCTGCGACTGCGGGGTCCGCGTGAGGTCGCCGACGCCGCCGCGGACGTCGAAGTTCTTGAACGGCGCGCTGGTGAGGACCATGCCGACGATCGCCAGCGGCACCGCGAGCCCGATCAGGCCGCGCCCGCCCCCGGCGAACGCGCCGGCGACCAGGCCGATCCCGACCACGCCGAGCACCAGCCCGACGATGTGCTGCGCGTCGAACCAGGTGGCGCCGTTGAGCGCGGCGAGCACGCCGGCCCCGGCGGTCACCACGGCGAGAGCGAACGTGGCCGAGCCGACCTTCGACCGCGGGCCGCGCTGCGTCCCGTGGTGGTGCGACGCCCGCGGCGGCGGGGTGGGCGACGGCTCCGGGGCGGGCGGCGCGTCGGGCAGGTCCCAGCCGGCCGGGTCGGCGGCGAGGGGATCCCAGCCCCGGGCCGGCGACGGCGCCTCGGCGGTGTCGGTCATGGTGAAGGCTCCGTTTCCGGTGAAAGCCGGGTAGGACGTCCGCGCGGCAACGGGCGCGGGCCGGTTCAGGTGACCGCGGCTGCGGTGCAGCAGGTAGAGCGCGGCGGCGATGAGCGCGCAGCTGATGAGGCCCCCGCCGTCGAACCACGAGCCGGTGATCGACCCCCCGGTGCTGACGACGGTGAGCACGAGCAGCACGACGGCGAAGGCGGGGGACACCGACGACCGGCCGCGCCCGATGAGGCTCTCGAAGCCGGAGACCTCGTCGCTTTCGCCGGGGAAGAACAGCCACCCCAGCAGGTAGAAGGGCACCCCGAAGCCACCGAAGATCGTCGTGACGACGAGGGCGATCCGCACGACGACGGGATCGACGCCGTACCGGTACCCGATGGCGGCCGCCACCCCGGCGACCTTCCGCCCGGCGTGCGGCCGCCGCGGCCGGCTGGCCCAGAAATCCTTGACGGTCTCCTCGAAGCCGTTCAGGACCCCCGGCTTCTCACTCGCACCACTCATACCGAGAAGCATGCGGTACCGGCGGCGGCGGGACATCCGGGATGGTCCCTGATGTTCCCCTGGGGCTGCGGGTCCTCAGCGGATCAGGGGTTTCCCCGATGGAACCGTCCGCGGGTGCGTGTGACCATGGACGGCGTGCAGGAGTCCCTCGACAAGATCACCGCCGAGCAGGCGATCGCCACCACCGGCCCGGCCACGCCCAAGATGTTCCGGCGCCGGTCCGGGCGGGCCATCGCCGGGGTCGCCGGCGGGCTCGCCGATCACCTCGGGGTGCCGGTCCTCTGGGTGCGGACGGCGTTCGCGTTGCTCGCCGCGCTCAACGGCGCCGGGCTGCTCGCCTACGGCCTCCTCTGGGTGTTCGTCCAGCAGCAGTCCGAGGAAGCCGCGGACGCGCCGAAGCCGAAGGAACGGCAGCAGGCGTTCGGCCTGATCGCCCTCGGCGTCGGGCTCGCCGTCGCCAGCGGGACGCTCACCGGGTTCATCAGCGGCTGGGTCGCCGTGCCGCTGGCCGTCGCCATGATCGGTCTCGCCGTCGTCTGGCGCGAGGCCGACGAGTCGCAGCGCCGCCGCTGGCGGGTCGGGGCGAAGGACGGCTTCGCGGGCGCCTTCCTCGGCGGTGGCGGCTGGTCGGCCGCCATCCGGATCGTCGCCGGCGTCGCCCTGGTGATCACCGGCATCACCGTCGTCGTGCTGCGCAGCGGCACCCTCGACCAGGTCCAGTTCGCGCTGATCGCGGTCCTCGCGACGCTGATCGGCGTCGCCGTGCTGACCGTGCCGTTCTGGCTGCGCCTGGTCCGGGACCTCTCCGACGAGCGCAAGGCCCGCATCCGCACCGACGAACGCGCCGAGATCGCCGCCCACCTGCACGACTCCGTGCTGCAGACGCTCGCGCTGATCCAGAAGCAGAGCGAACAGCCCCGCGAGGTCGCGCGGCTGGCCCGCAGCCAGGAACGCGAGCTGCGCGGCTGGCTCTACGGCCCCAACGGCTACGGCAAGCCCTCGGAGATGACCGAAGAAGCCTCGGGCCAGCTCTCCGAAGCGCTCGCCACCGCGTGCGGCGAGGTCGAGGACACCTTCGCCATTTCGGTCGGGCAGGTCGTCGTCGGTGACGCCGAGCTGGACGAATCGCTGGCCGCGCTCGTCCAGGCCGCCCGCGAGGCCATCGTCAACGCGGCCAAGCACGCCGGGGTCGACGAGGTCAGCGTCTACGCCGAGGTCGAGCCGACGTCGGTCACCGTGTTCGTCCGCGACCGCGGGAAGGGCTTCGACCCCGACCTCGTCCCGGACGACCGCCACGGCCTCGCCGACTCGATCCGCGGCCGGATGACCCGCCACGGCGGCACGTGCAAGGTCCGGACCGCGCCCGGCGAGGGCACCGAGGTGCAGCTCGCCATGCCGGTGAAAGCGGGCAAGGGAGCGGCGTGAGGCGGCTATGCTCGACGACGTGACGGACAGCCAGCGTGAACCGGTCAAGGTGTTCCTCGTCGACGACCACGCGCTGTTCCGCGCCGGGGTCCGCACCGAGCTCGACTCGATCACCGACGAGGTCCGCGTCGTCGGCGAGGCCGGGTCGGTCGCCGAGGCGGTCGCCGGCATCGCCCGGACGAAGCCGCAGGTGGTCCTGCTCGACGTGCACATGCCCGACGGCGGCGGCGCCGAGGTGCTGCGCCGCGTCCGGCCCGAGCTGCCGGACGTCGTGTTCCTGGCGCTGTCGGTGTCCGACGCGGCGGAGGACGTCATCGCGGTCATCCGCGCCGGCGCGCGCGGGTACGTCACGAAGACGATCTCGTCGAAGGAGCTGGTCCGCGCGGTGGTCCGGGTCGCGGACGGCGACGCGGTGTTCTCGCCGCGGCTGGCCGGGTTCGTGCTGGACGCGTTCGCCGACCGCCCCGGTTCGGCCCCGATCAACGACCCGGAGCTGGACCTGCTGACCCCGCGCGAGCGGGACGTCCTGCGGCTGCTCGCGCGCGGGTACGCCTACAAGGAGATCGCGTCCGAGCTGTTCATCTCGGTGAAGACGGTCGAGACGCACGTGTCGAGCGTCCTGCGGAAGACCCAGCTGTCGAACCGCTACGAGCTCTCCCGCTGGGCCTCCGACCGCCGTCTCGTCTAGACCCGTTCGAGCGCCGGCTCCGCCGCCGGCACGCGCTTCGGGATCCGCGTCAGCGCCACGCCGCCGAGCACGACGACCATGCCCGCGATCACCCGCAGGTGCAGCTGCTCGCCCAGGAACACCGCGCCGAGCAGCACGGACACCACCGGCAGCAGGTAGCCGACGACGGACGCCGCGACCGCGCCTTCACTCGCCAGCAGCTGGTAGTTCAGCGCGAACGCGATGCCGGTCGAGCCGATGCCCAGGACCAGGATCGCCAGCAGCGGCCCGGTGGACACGTGGACCGGCGTGAACCCGCCCGCCGGCAGGGCCAGCACCAGCATCCCGCTGGCCAGCAGCATCTGACCGGCCGAAGTCGCGTACGGCGACAGCGAGGCGTCCGACAGGTACTTGCCCTCGTAGACGAACGCGAAGCCGTAGCTGGCCGCCGCCGCGAGGCACGCCAGCGCGCCCCAGCTCAGCAGGCCCGACGCCTGCCAGGGCGCGAAGATCAGCAGGATGCCGCCGAGGCCCACGACGAGCCCGGCGAGCCGCGTCCCGGTCATCCGCGACGACGTCCCCATCATCGGCGCCGCGAGCAGCACCCACAACGGCGTCGTCGAGTTCAGCACGCCGGTGATCCCCGAATCCACCGTCGTCTCGCCGATCGCGAACAGCAGGAACGGCAGCGCGTTGTGGAAGAACGCCGCGACCGCCAGGTGTCCCCACATCCGGCGGTCTCGCGGCAGCCGCGCGCGCTGCAGCCGGCACAGCACCAGCAGCATGGCCGCGCCGAGCACGAGCCGCGCCAGCACCAGCTGGACCGGGGAGAACATCCCCAGCCCCAGCTTGATCCAGAAGAAGCTCGAGCCCCACATCAGCGCCAGCGCACCGATCCTGAGCAGGGTCTTCGTCTCGCCCACCCCAGTCCTCCTTCGACAACCAGGGTCAGCTTCGCCCGGTGGAGACGTAAGGACAAGCGAAAATAACTGCAGGGACACTTAAGCTGAGCTGTAAGATCTTGGCATGCTCGACGTCCGCCGCATGCAGGTTCTCCGCGCCGTGATCACCAGCGGGTCGATCACCGCCGCGGCCCGCAACCTCGGTTACACGCCGTCCGCGATCAGCCAGCAGCTGTCCGCGCTGGAACGCGAGGCCGGCACCGAACTGCTCGAACGCGTCGGCCGCGGCGTCCGGCCGACGGCGGCGGGCGCCCTGCTGTCGGAGCACGCCGAAACGCTCAGCGCCGAGCTCGCCAAGGCCGAGGCGGCGCTGACCGAGCTCAAGGAGGGCCGCACCGGCCGCGTCGCGATCCGCTACTTCGCGACGGCGGGCGCGTCGCTGGTCCCGCCCGCCATCGCCGCGGTCCGGCGCGAGCACCCCGGCGTGCACCTCGACCTCAAGCTGGTCGAACTCGACGACCCGATCCTGGACGTCGAATCGGGCGACGCGGACGTCGCCATCACCGTCTTCCCGCGCAAGACCCCGCCGGCCAAGGGCGTCGAGCTGGTGCACCTGCTCGACGACCCGTACCGGGCGGTGCTGCCGAAGGCCCACCCGCTGGCCCGCAAGCGCGTGCTGGACCTGACGGAGTTCGCCGAGGAGCCGTGGGTCGGCGTCGACGGCCTGCCCGGCGTCTGCCGCGACATCCTGCAGGGCGCCTGCGCCTCCGCCGGGTTCGCCCCGAACATCGTGGTCGAGTCGGAGGACTACCAGACGGCTCAGGGGTTCGTCGCGGCCGGCATCGGCGTCGGCTTGATCCCCGAGCTGGGGCTGGGCGCGCAGCACCCCGGGGTGATCGTCCGCCGGATCCGGAACCCGGAGCCGGTGCGCGCGATCCACGCCGCGGTGGCGTCGCGGGCGTGGGGACACCCGGCGGTCCGCACGCTGCTGGAAGCCATGCGCGCGGCGACCGCCAAGGTCGCCTAGACGAAGAACAGCTCCGAGACCAGGATGCCGACCAGCACGGCCGCGAGGATCGCGGCCACGGTGATCAGCACCTTCTTCGACACCGGCAGGTTCCACGCCTGGCCCTGAGCCTGGGCCTGGGCGCCCGGCGCGAGCGGCGGCGCGTACTGCGTCGGCGGCGGCACCGGCTGCATCCGCTGCGTCTGCTCCGCCGCGGAGAAGTCGGGCGCGGCGACCGGGGGCTGCTGCTGGAACTGCGGTCCCGACGGCGGCATCGGCGGCCCCGCGGGCGCCAGTCCCGGGTTGAAGGGCGGGGGCGGCGGCGGGGGCATCCCGGGCGCGGTCGGCGGGATGAACGCCGTCTCGCGGCCTTCGGTGATCGCCTGCAGGGACCGGACGGTGTCCGCCATCGTCGGCCGGGTCGTCGGGTCCGCGCGCAGCATCTTGCGCAGCGCCTCGGTGAGGACGCCGGAGTTCTGCGGCGGGCGTTCGGACGACTGGCCGTCGTCCCCGAACGGCGGCACACCCTCGACCGACGTGTAGAGCGTCGCGCCGAGGGAGAAGACGTCGGCCGCCGGCGTGGGCGGCAGCCCCCGCGCGACCTCGGGCGCGACGTACGCCGCGTGCGGCCCGCCGCCGCTGATGCCGATGTCGGTGAGCTTCACGCCGCCGTCGTCGGCCAGCAGCACGGTGCCCGGCTCGAGGGTGCGGTGCACGAACCCGGCCGCGTGGATGGCCGCCAGGGCGTTCCCGAGCTGGATGCCGAGCTGCGCGGCCTGGTCGGGCGTGAGCCGGCCGTGCTCGGCGAGGAACGTCGCCATGCTGCGCGACGGGATGTACTCCATCACCAGCCAGACGTCCTGGCCGTCGGGCAGCACGTCGAACACCTTGATCGCGCACGGGTGCTCGATCCGGGCCGCGTCCTTGCCCTCCTGCATGGCGGCGGCGCGCGCCTGCTCGGCGCGGTCGCCCGCGCCGACCGGCAGGTACATCCGCTTCATCGCGACGGTCCGGAACAGCCGCGTGTCGAACGCCAGCCAGACGATGCCGGCGCGGCCGCGGCCGATCGGCTGGTCCAGCCGGAACCGGCCGCCGACGATGGTTCCCTCAGAACTCAAGATTGACCTCGGATGATCAGGTGCCGGTCGCCGGAGTCGACTCCGGCGGGGATGACGTCGGCGTCGTCTTGGGTGTCGACTCGGCTGTCGAAGACTTGGTCGGCGGCGTCGTCTTCGGCGTGGTGGTCTCCTGCGGTTCGGAGCTCCGCGACGTCGTCGCCTTCTTCGACGACGAGGTCTGCTCCGTCGCCGGCGGCGGCACGTCCGCCGTGCTGAACGGTGTGTCCGTCGTGGACGGCACCGAGTCCGACGTCGCGGCGGGCGACGGCTTGGTGCTGGAGATCTGCGTGGCCGGCGCCTCCGGGTTGTTCGGGCTCAGCAGCCACACGACCAGCGCGACCAGGCCCACCACCACGACCCCGCCGATGATCGCCGGGCGCTTCCACGCGCCGGGCTTGCCCTCGTCGTCGTCGACCGGGCTCATCTGCGGGCGCGACCGCGCCGGGGGCGGCGGGGCGGGCTCGTCGTCGTAATCGTCGTAGTCGTCCTCGTACCCGCCCTGCTCGTGCGGCGGCACCGGCACGGCGCGGGTCGCGGCCAAGCCGGGCGGCACGCCCCCGGCCGCGTGGCGGTCGTCCTCGCGGTAGTGGCCGTACCCGTCGTAGTCGTCCTCGGGGTAGCCGGTGGCCTCCGGGTAGTCGTCCTCGTCGTAGAACGGCACGGCCTGGGTCGGCGCCCCGCCGCCGCCGAGCAGCGTGCCCGAGTGGCCCGCGGGGATCTCGTCGAACATCTGCGTCGCGTTCGGGTCGGCGACGGCGGCCGCGCCCAGGACGCCGGCGGACGGCGCCAGCATCGTCTCGTCCGACGGGCCGCCAAGCGGCGTCTCGCCGCGCGCGACGGCCGCGAGCAGCTCCTCGCACTCTTCGGCGGTCGGCCGGTGCTCGACGTCCGGGTGCAGCAGCACGGCCAGCACGCTGGCCAGCGGCCCGGACTGGCGCGGCGGGTTGATCTGCCCGGCCGCGACCGCGTGCAGCAGGCTCAGCGTGTTCTCGGACAGCCCGAACGGCGGCTGGCCCTCGCACGCCGCGTACAGCGTCGATCCGAGGGAGAAGACGTCGGACTCCGGCCCCGGCTCGCCGCCGATGGCGACCTCGGGGGCCAGGTAGGCGGGGGTGCCGGCGATCATCCCGGTCTTGGTGACCGTGACGTCGTCCTTGGCGCGCGAGATGCCGAAGTCGGTGATCTTCACGACGCCGTTGCCGCCGAGCAGGATGTTGCCCGGCTTGATGTCGCGGTGCACGATGCCGACCGCGTGCGCCTCGCGCAGCGCCGCGGCGACCTGGGCGCCGATGCGCGCCACCTCGGTCGGCGGCAGCGTGCGGCGTTCCTGCAGCACGGCGGCCAGGCTGGTGGAGTTGAGGTACTCCATGATCAGGCACGGCTGCCCGTTGTCGTCGGTGACGACGTCGAACACCGAGATCGCGTTCGGGTGGTGCAGGCGGGCCGCGATCCGGCCCTCGCGCATCGTCCGCTGCCGGGCGTCCTCGGCGTCGTGCTGGTCCAGGTGCGGCTGGAGCAGGAGCTGCTTGATGGCCACGGTGCGGCCCAGGACCTCGTCGTGCGCCTGCCAGACGGCCCCCATCGCGCCCGTGCCGATCCGGCCGACGATGCGGTATCGATCGGCGACCAGACGACCCTCGTCGCTCACGCGACCTCCCTTTGGGCTCCGACTTCACCAGGGCGTGAGGATCGGTGCCTGGTGACGCGGCCACCTGTACGCCGCTTCGCTGGAGCGTATGCACATGTCGTGGGCTGCGTGCCGGCTTCACGGAGACCGGCCCGTGACAAGGCTAGGCGCTCACTCTGCGCACACGAATCCGGTACAGGCACTTGAACCACGGGTGAAGGGGTGATCGCCGAGGGCTACATGTACTGGGCCGAGACGAGCTCGGCTTCGGTGATCAGCCCACCGGTGTCAGCGACCCGGAACAGCTGGGTGACCCGCACCAACGCGCCGTCCGGCCGGTGCAGCGTGGCGACCGCGAGGATCGAGCCGTCCGGCTTGATCTGCGTGTCGGCCTCCTGGACGTCGATGGCGTCCATCGCGCTCCAGGTGCGGACGAGCTCGCCCGCCGAGCCGTCGGCCAGTGACGGGCTCAGCAGCGCCAGCGCGCCCGCCGAGTTCCGCGCGATGGCGGCGTAGAAGTCCTTGACCGCCTGGATCTTGCGGCTCGCGCTGCGCGCGTCGGCCGCCTTGTCCGGGACCGACGTGGCTTCGGCGGGTACCGCCTGGGTCCGCGGGGTGCCGTTCGACGGCCGGTCGGCTGCCGGCTGGTCTTCGGCGTGCGTGCCCGGTGACGTCGTCCCGGGTTGCTCCGGCGCGCCGCCGCCGGCCTGGCGCTGCGGCACGGCGAGGCCGCCGAGCTCCGCGGCACCGGTGAACCCGGCGGGCGTGGACTGGCCGCCCGAAGAGACGGCGCGGTGCGAGCTGGTCAGCATCGGTGCGGCGATCACCGCGCCGGCGACGAGGGCGCTGGCGGCGACGAGCCCGGCCAGCTTCGCGCGGCGAGCGAGCCGGCTTTCCGGCTCCCCGTCCTCATCGGCCAGTTCGGGTTCGCGGGCGGGCTCGGTCCGCCGCGGCAGGAACCGCTGCGGGTCGCGGACGACCTGCTCGAGGTGGTCGCGGTCGGCGTCGGCGACGCCGTCCAGGATCTCGGCCGGGATGATGTCCTCGACGCGGACGGCGTGGGGTGACTCCCGCCGTGTGCGCTGCCGATCAAGCACGAAAGTCCTCGCTCTGGGGTTCCGGGGACGGGCATCCGCCGTTCGGCCGGTGCCCGCTGGTCCGGTTGGCCGGTTCGTGGCCGGTTCCGGATCCGCTAGTCGTCAGGTAACCCTGTGCGGACGGCGATCACCAGGTTCTGTCGCCGGAATGCCGTCGCGATACGACGAGCGGCAGCTTATGTCACCCACCCGGACCAGGCATAACCGCTCGGCGCACCGCACGTGCATCGGAACGGGCGAACCGCACGTGCAGGCTCGGCTACTGACCGTCAGCGGTGATCTTGTCGCCGTCCCCGAAGGTCAGTGTGCGCTGCTCGACCGTCTTGGTCCCGTCGGTGTGGGTGACCTCGACGGTGTTGACGGTGACGCCGCGCTGCTGGTCGATGCTGACCTTCTTGACTTCGAAGTACGCGATGCCCGCGTACCGCCGGGCGAGGGCCTGCGGGCCCTGGTCGTGCAGCTCGCCGGTGGTCACCGACGACGCCGCGGTGGGATCGGTGGTGACGGTGTTGAAGAACTTCTCCGAGTTGTCCCCCATGGTCTGGGCGTCCGGCGGGAAGGAGTACCACCACGGCGGCTTGACCGGGGTCTCGCGCTGGGCGGGGGTGACGGGCGGCTTCCGCGGCGTCCCGTCGGCGGTGGCGGGCCCGGTGGTCGCGGTGGACGGCGCCTCGGTGCTGCGGGCGGGCGGCGCGGGCACGCCGTCGACCGGCCCGGCCCCACCGCCCCCGCTGGTCGTCCCGGGGACGCGCGCCGAGGAGGAGGCGGCGGTTTCCGGCCCGGCGGCGGAACCACCCTCGGTGGGCGGCCGGTGCCCGGAGGTGGGATCGGCGACGGTCGGCACGCCCTGGTAGCCGGGCCACGAACCCTGCACGGCCTGGTCCACCGGCGGTTTCCCGACGAGGAAGGACCCGGCGCACAGCAGCCCGACGACGACGGCCCCGGACGCACCGGTGGCGAACCAGGCGGCCTTCCGCCAGGTCTTGGGCGGCGTCACGGAGGCGGGCACGGACCCGATGGTGAAGCCCCCGAGCCCGTCGATGGGGGGAGCGGAGTAGACGCGGGCGTCGTCTTCGTCGACGTCCACGCAGCGCGGAGCGGGGGAGGCCAGCGACACCCGGGTGCGCCGAGCGGCCTGCTCGGCGTGCGACTCGGCGGGCGGCCCTTCGGGGTCGTCGTCCTCGAAGTCTTCAGCGTCGTCGGCGTCGGCATCGGCGAAGGTGTCGAGGGGCAGGCTCCCGTGCACGGCCGGGAAGAGCGGAACGGGCCGCCCGTCCCGCGGCTGCGGCAGCGGAAGGCAGCCGGACATCGCCGGAGCGGGTTCGTCGGTGCGGCGCTGCCAGGGGTGGTTCAACGGAAGCGACCCGGACACCACGGCCGGGTGCGGCGGGAGCCCCCCGGACATCACGGCATCGCCCGCCAGGCCATCGCCGACGTGCGGCAAGGAGTGAAGCGATCCGGCCATCGCCGCATCGGCGGCCACGGGGCCGGCCTGCCGCAGGCGGTACTGCGGCGCGAACGACCCTGCCGGATCAGCCACCGCATCGCCGGCCACTGAGCTGGTCTGCCGCAGGTGGTACTGCGGCGTGAAAACCCCTGCCGGATCAGCCACCGCATCGCCGGCGCACCGCGCGGAATAGTCCCGTGCACCAGCCGCCCCACCGCCGCGGCGCTGGTCGGCCTGCTGCGGAAGCACCCCGCCGACCGGCGGATCGGCCGGCCGGCCCGTCGCGTGGTGGCGCACCGGGCGGTGCTGCGGCAGCGGTGGCGTCCAGCTCTCCGCGCCGCCGCGCCGGTGCCGTCCGGGATGCCCGGGCGCGGCGGCGCGTCCGGGGTACTCCGTGCCTTGGCTCATGTGGGCTCGACCACCCGGCGGAAGACTCCTGACGCCATCCGGCGGCCGGAAGACCCGATCGGAGCACCCTCACGCGCGGAATCCTGTTCGGAATCCTGCGCAAATGCACGCGCACGCAACAGTGGGCGCGCGGGGCCAGTGCCCCCGCGCGTCCTGCGGGCGTTGCCCGACCCAGACGCAAGGGTCCTCACGGCGTCAACCCTAGGAGCATCCGGCGGAGAAAGTCGCCCCCAAACCTGCAAGTTGCAGAGGTTTCACTCGGTCGGGCGCGACCGAACGGGCGATGGTGACGCTGCGAAGTTTCACGCAGGGATATCGCCCCTGATCAGGCCCTTCAGCCTCCCGAACGGTAACGGTCCCGAGTGGACTGCAGCGCCTTCGTCGCCACGACACCGCTACCCGCCGCGACGATGATCGCGAAGACGTCCAGTGTCGGTCCCCCGGCCGTGAGCAACCAGGCGAACAGCGAAGCCGCGGTCGTACCCCCGGCAACGGCCCACCGGCTTCGGACGTACTGCGCGACCGGAGTGCCCCCGGCACGCTTACCCGCCGCGTTGTTGAGCAACGCCAGATACCCCACATGGCCCAGCGCGGCCAGCACGCTCGCGAGCGCGACGATGACGGCGATGAGGTTCACGAGCCAGTCCATGACCCCAGTCTGCCCGCACCGGGGCCGCGGCGGCCTCGGGGAAGACCCCGAATTCGGGCAACCGTTACCGGCCGAGCCGCCCGCGGCCCAGGTTCAGCAGCGCCATGGCCAGCTGACGGCCTTCCGGGCCGAGCTCGCGGTAGCGCGCGAGCACGTCCATCTCGCGGTTGTAGACGATGCGCGTGCCGCCGGCGGCCATCCGCGCGGCCCCGATCGTCTTGGACACCTCGACCCGGCGTTTCACCAGCCGCAGGATCTCCTTGTCCAGCCAGTCGATCTCCTCGCGCAGCGACGCGATGTCATCGCCCGCGGGGGTGTGCTCGGCGGGCTGGCCGTCGGCGTTCGTGGCGTGTGCGTTCATCGGGACCTCTTTCTCGAAGCCCGGACCCGGTCCCAGGGACGGCGACAGCCCCGGGTCCGTGGACTCCGGGGCTGGCGTGATGGCGGTCGGGGCACTACGCGATCACGGGAGCCGGAGTCCGGGTCCCGTAAAAAAATCGCTCTGCGTGGTGCCGCACGCGGTCAGTATGGCACAGCGGAGCCGGTCCGCTCCCGGAACGCGCGCACCCGAGCATGAACCAAGAGGCTCACCGCGAGCCAGAACATCGGGAACGCGGGCCAGAAGAACCCGGCGCCCAGCACGACCCAGCGGACGATCGCCACGGCCGCGATCGCCGCCACGACGGCGAGGTGCAGCCGCAGCGCGGGGTGGCGCCGCAGCGCGTCACGGGTGAGGGGGAAGCCGGGCCGCGGTGGCGCCGGTCGCGGCAGGTCGGTGGTGAGCTCCGCGAGTTCGTCGGTGAACCGCGCGGCGTACACGCGGGTGAGGCGCTCTTCGACCTCTTCGAGGGTGAGCCGGCCTTCGGAACCGGCGTGCTGGACAGCGGTGGCGACGCGTTCACGGTCGGCGTCGGCGGCCCGGAGGCGGGCGGCGTGGTTGTCTTCCATGTCCGCCGATGCTCCGCGCGCGGGAGGACCGGCGCGTCGGACGGCAGGCGACACCTCCCGGTACGCCCGGCGCCGTACCCGCCGCGGCGCCCCGGCACGCTCTGCCGCACTCCTGCCCACCCGGGGTAGCGTGGACCCACGATGGACACCCTCTTCGATCTCCCCGCCGCGACCCCTGTGCGCAAGCCCGCCGCCGGCGGGCAGGCCGAGCTGCTCGACGACCTCAACCCCGCCCAGCGCGAAGCCGTCACCCACGCCGGTGGCCCGCTGCTGGTGGTGGCGGGCGCCGGCTCGGGCAAGACGCGGGTGCTGACCCGCCGGATCGCCTACCTGCTCGGGCAACGCCGCGTGCACCCCGGCGAAATCATGGCGATCACGTTCACCAACAAGGCCGCCGCCGAAATGCGCGAGCGCGTCGCCGCGCTCGTCGGCCGCCGCGCGAACGCCATGTGGGTCTCGACGTTCCACTCGATGTGCGTGCGGATCCTGCGCCGTGAAGCCAAAACGCTGGACATGTCGTCGAGCTTCTCCATCTACGACTCCGACGACACCAAGCGGCTGATCACCCTGGTGGCCCGGGATCTCGACATCGACCCCAAGCGGTACGCCGCCCGCACGCTCGCCGTGCACATCTCGAACCTGAAGAACGAGCTCACCGACCCGGAGACGGCGGCGGCGAACGCGGGCAACGACCTCGAGCGCCGCGTCGCCGAGGTCTACGGCGAGTACCAGCGGCGGCTGAACCAGGCCAACGCCTTCGACTTCGACGACCTCATCATGCGCACGGTCTCGCTGCTGCAGGCGTTCCCGGACGTCGCCGAGTACTACCGGCGCCGGTTCCGGCACGTGCTGGTCGACGAGTACCAGGACACGAACCACGCGCAGTACACGCTGGTCCGCGAGCTGGCCGGGACGGCGCCGAACGACGCGGGTGTCGAGCCGGCCGAGCTGGTCGTCGTCGGTGACGCGGACCAGTCGATCTACGCCTTCCGCGGCGCGACGATCCGCAACATCGAGGAGTTCGAGCGCGACTTCCCGAACGCGCACACCATCCTGCTGGAGCAGAACTACCGCTCCACGCAGACGATCCTGTCCGCGGCCAACGCCGTCATCGAGCGGAACCCGAACCGCCGCGCGAAGCGGCTGTGGACGGATTCGGGCGACGGCGAGAAGATCGTCGGCTACGTCTCGGACAACGACCACGACGAAGCCGCCTTCGTGGCGGGCGAAATCGACGCGCTGGCGGAGAAGGGCGAAGCCGACTACTCCGACGTCGCCGTCTTCTACCGCACCAACAACCAGTCCCGCGTCTTCGAAGAGATCTTCATCCGGCTCGGCCTGCCGTACAAGGTCGTCGGCGGCGTGCGGTTCTACGAGCGGCGCGAAGTCCGCGACATGATCGCGTACCTGCGCGTGCTGGCGAACCCGGAGGACACGGTCAGCCTGCGGCGGGTGCTGAACGTGCCCAAGCGCGGCATCGGCGACCGCGCGGAAGCCGTCGTGGCGACGCACGCCGAGCGCGAGCGGATTTCGTTCGCCGCGGCACTGCGCGACGCCGTCGAAGGCAAGGTGCCGCTGCTGAACCCGCGCTCGGTCAAGGCGATCAGCGGGTTCGTCGGCCTGCTCGACGAGCTGGGGCTGCTGGTCGAGCAGGGCGCCGAGGTGCACGACGTCCTCGAAGCCGTGCTGGAGAAGACCGGCTACCGCATCGAACTCGAGGAGTCCGAGGACCCGCAGGACCACACACGCGTCGAGAACCTCGACGAGCTCGTGACGGTCGCGCGCGAGTTCACCGAGATCACCGCCGAGGTGGTCGCGGACGAGAACGCCGAGCTCGTCGTCGAGGAGGGCGTCCCGGCGCCGGGCTCGCTGCCGGCGTTCCTCGAACGCGTGTCGCTGGTCGCGGACGCCGACTCGGTGCCCTCGCCCGACGGCGGCGAGGAAGGCGACGGCGGCGCGGGCGTGGTCACGCTGATGACCGTGCACACGGCGAAGGGCCTGGAGTACCCGGTGGTGTTCTGCACCGGCTGGGAGGACGGCGTCTTCCCGCACATGCGCGCGCTGGGCGACCCGACGGAGCTGGCCGAGGAACGGCGGCTCGCGTACGTCGCGATCACGCGGGCTCGCAAGCGGCTGTACGTCTCGCGCGCGATCACGCGCTCGGCGTGGGGCCAGCCGTCGATGAACCCGGCGTCCCGGTTCCTCGACGAGCTGCCGCCGGACCTCGTCGACTGGCGGCGGCTGGAGCCGTCCAGCGGCGGCTTCGGCTCGTTCGGCTCCGGCTCGCGCGGCACCCCGCGCGCGGCGACCACCTGGGGCGGCCGCCGGTCGTCCTCGCCGTCTTCGTCGGGCACGCCGTCGTTCGGCAAGGGCTGGAAGGACACGGTGGCGCTGAAGCTGGACGTCGGCGACCGCGTCAGCCACGACAAGTACGGCCTCGGCACGGTGATCTCCTGCGACGGCGTCGGCCCGCGCGCGACGGCCACGATCGACTTCGGCCAGGCGGGCAAGGTCCGCCTGATGCTCATCGGCAGCGTGCCGATGGTGAAGCTCTAGCGCCACTCGTCCGAGTGAATCCGGCGGCGATCTCCCCGATCGCCGCCGGAATCGTCGTACCCACCCGGTAGAACGGACCCTGCACTCGAACAAAGGTTCGACGGAGGGGGTAGTGTGGTGTGGACGCGGTGCTGTTTGGGCTGCTGGCCGAAGGGGTACGAAACTACCTGCGGGGAGTCCTGGAGACGAGGGTTCCGGATCGGGGTCGGGAGCCTTCGGGGGCTTCGGGAACTGCTCCGCTCGCGGGAGCGGAGGCGTGCCGGCTGGCCGCCGCCTGGCGAGCGCTGCTCAGGCAGCACGAGCTCGGCGCGGACGGGCGTTGTGTCACCTGCGGCCGGGGACGCCGCTGGACGACCAGGGCCCGAAGCGCCGCGCGTGTCCGCTCCGCGGGGGGCGCGGTCCCCTGGGGCTGGCTGCCGGTGCGGCGCCCGGCGGAGCTGTGCACGGTGTGGCAGGTCGCGGTGGCGTACTTCATCCGCCGGCTACCCGGCGGGCAGCGGTAGGTGGGTGTTGCGGGCGCTGAGGCGCCTGTGGACGGTGTTTCCCGGCCGGGGAGTGGCTCCGGTCGCCCGTCGGGTTCCGGCTCGGCCTGGGGCGGTTGTTGCCGGGCCTTCGGTGGGGGGCTGTGCCGCCAGGGTCTCGCTGCCGGGTGCGATCGGCTTCGGGCCTGGCCAGGGTTCGCGGGAATGGGCCGGGATTGGCCTGGGTTCGCAGGGCTGGTCCGGGATCGGCTTGAGTTGGTGGAGCTGGTTCGAGTCTGACCCGAGTTCGCGGAGCGGCCGCCCGGCCGGCTTCCGCGGCGCCGCAAGCTCGCCGGAGCCGTGGAAATCTTCTTCGCTGACCTCCGCCGGTCAGCGGGGCGGCGGCGCTGAGTCCGTCGGCGTGCGCACCTGGCCGCTCGATGTCCGAGAGTTCCCTGCGAGCCGAGCCTTACCCGATCCGGGCGTTTGTGTTTGTTCCCGGCCCGAAGCGGTGAACCATGATCTTGTGACCGGTTCCAGCTCGGCGGCCTGGCGGAGCGCGTGCCTTCAGCGCTTTCCGCCGGTTGCCGCTGCCCTCGGCGTCCCGGCCGAGCGGTGCGCTACGGCCGGGTTCCCGCTGCTGGACGTGCCGGCTCGCGGGCGATGTGCGGGTGAATCAGACGACGATGCCGCGCGCGGCCAGCCACGGCCGGGGGTCGATCTTCTTGGTGCCGTTCTGCCACACCTCGAAGTGCAGGTGCGGGCCGGTGCTCTGGCCGCGGTTGCCGATCTCGGCGATCTGCTGGCCGCACTTGACCTTCTGGCCCTCCTTGACGGAGAAGCTGTTCATGTGGCCGTAGACCTGGATCGTGCCGTCGTCGAGCTGCACCCGAACCCAGAGGCCGAAGCCGCTGGCGGGGCCGGCCTCGATCACGGTGCCGTCCGAAGCGGCGTAGATCGGGGTGCCGATGGCGTTGGCGATGTCGATGCCGAGGTGGCTCGTGCCCCACCGGGCACCGAAGCCCGAGGTGAAGGTGCCGTGCGCGGGCAGGCAGGTCTTGGGACGAGCGGCTTCGTCGGCGGCCTTCTTGGCGGCGTCGGCTTCGCGCTGCTCGCGGGCCTGCGTGACAGAAGCGCTGTCAGCGAGCTTCGCGGCTTCGGCGGAGGCGTCGACGGCGTGGCCGGTCGGCAGGAGTTCCGGGGCGCCCCCGGTGCCCGCACCTCCCGCGGTCAGCGAAGCGCTGGCGTCCTGGCTGTTGGCCAGGGGCGTGAAGGCGGCGTCGGAATCGGTGACCGTCTTGAGGGTCGAACCCGCAGCAGCGGCAGCGAACGCACCAGCCGCAACGGCGGCAACGACGACACGGCCGCGAAGGGCCGAAGAGGGCGGGGCGATGCGGTGCGCACCCCGGACACGAACGACCGCACCTTCCAGTGCGTCCTTCAATGCCGGGGAAGGAGCTTGGCCGCCGGGGGAGCGGTGTGAAGCCAAGACAGGGCCTTCCATCGTCGGGGAGCCGGGTCGAGGACTACGGGCGGGGGAACCCGGTGAGCCAACCTCGGGGGTGGTTTGCTCGGCGTCCTACTTCGTGACCTGACTGTAATGGGGACCCCGGGACAGTAACGAAGGGGTACCGCTGTCGGCAAGACGTGCCCCCCGCCTCGGCCGTTCGGGTGGAGTCTGCAGCGCTCTCACCTGTGTCAATCACCCAAAGTTAGAGGGGGTTTACGGCGTTCGGTGTGACTTGCCTTACAGGGTGGCGGGCCGGTGAACACCTCCCAAGGAGCCCAAAACGGCCTCCGCGACGGTCACGACGGGGAATAAGCGATTGCGACGGGAGGTTGAGGCCCTTTCGACGACTCGCGCCCCGCCGACGGCTCCGCGACGGCCCGAACTTGCTAGCGTCGCGGGCAATATGCCCCCACGCTCAGAGCCCCCCACGGGAAGCACCCCCACCCCCCGCCAGGACCCGGCCCCCGGCGAACCCACGCCGAAGTACGGCATCGGCCAGCCCGCGCAAAGCGCCCCCGAGCAGCCGGGCCGGAAGCCGCCCACCTCGGCTGATTCCGCCGAGCCTGCGGCCGGGAGTGCACCTGGCGCGGCCGCAGGTGGCTCTGGCGGCCCGGCACAGCCCGAACCCGCCGCTGGGAGCGAACGTGATTCGGCGCGCGATGCCGCGGATAGCTCCGGCGACTTACCGCGGCCCGAGCCCGCCGCTGGGAAGGCGCCTGGCGCGAAGCGAGGTGTCGCGGGTGGTTCCGCTGACCCGGCGCAGCCTGAGCCCGCCGCCGGGAAGGCGCCTGGCGCGAGGCGAGGTGCCGCGAGCGGCTCTGCTGACCCGGCGCAGCCCCAGCCTTCCGCCGGGAGCGCACCCGATGCCGCGGATAGCTCCGGCGACCCAGCCCAACCCGCCGAGCCCACCGTCGCCGCAAAGCGGGCCCCGCGCGAAGCCACCCCGAAACCCCCCAGCAAGCCCCGAGCCACCCAACCACGGCAACCCGAGGCCCCCGCCGAACCCCCATCCTGGGCCGAAGAAACCCCCTCCCTCACCCCCGCACTGGCCCTGGCCACCCTCGGCGCCCTCGCCCTGACCGCCGGAGCCATCGCCCCCGTCTCCCCGGCCGCCTCGCCCGGCTTCACCAGCTGGCCCTGGCTGGCCCTCCTCGCCCTCGCCCCCGTCGCCCTCGCCGTCCGGCTCTCCTTCCGGAAACCCGCCCTCGGCGGCGGCCTCGTCCTCGGCCTCGCCGCCCTCGCGCCCGGGCGGCTCGTGCTCGACCTCCAGTTCGCCGTCAACGGACCCCTCACCATCCGGCCCGAGCTCTACCTCCCCGACCGGTTCCTCGGCGGCTCCGCCGTCGGGGCCGGGTTCTGGCTGCTCGTCGCCGGGCACGTACTCACCCTCGCCGGCGGAGTTCTCGCCTGGCGCGCCCTCCGCAGTCACGACGAACCCGAACGGCGGCGGTGGCGCCTCCTCGTCCCGCTGCTCGCCGTCGTCGCCTCCGTCGGGCTGCTGACCGCTCCCGTCCAGTCCGACAACGGCTTCCTCCTCGCCCGCGCCGCCTTCGAAGGGCCCTGGCCCGCCCTCGGCGGCTACCTCCTGCTCGCCGCCGCGCTGCCGCTGGCCGCCGTTCTCGCTCTCGCCGCTCCCTCCGAGGACGTCGCCCGGGGTGCGCTCGGCGGGCTCGCCGCCGCGGCCTTCGGCATTGCTCTGCCGCCCGTGCTTGCCGGGCTCTTCCGGGACGATCTGCACGTCACCTGGGGGCCCGTGCTCGCCCTCGTCGCCACGGCGATCGTCGCCGGGCTCGCGAACACGAAACTCGCCGAACGAGCCGAACCGGAGCTGGCCGACGCCGCGACCCTGCCCGGCCTCTTCTGGTGGCGGCTCACCACCGGGCTGCTCGGCCTCGCCACCGCCGTCGCCGCGCTCATCGGTGCCTTCGCCCCGCAGGTCGCCGTCACCGCGCTGAACCCCGGTGCCACCGTGCCCGTCAGCGCCGCCGCCGACAGTCCCGCGCGGTGGTTCCTGCTCGTTGCCGCCGTCGTGCTCGCCGTTCCCGCCGCCGGGGTGCTCGTGCCGAAGACCGCCGCCCTCGCGCGGCCGGTGCTCGGGGTGGCCTGGGCCGGGATCGTGCTGGCCGGCACCGCCGTCCTCAACACCGCGCTCACCGCCACCCAGGCCGGCAACCTCGCCGGCTTCGGCGGGGCCGCCGCTCCCGTCTTCGGTTACGACCTCGGGGCCGGTGCCGCCTGGACGTTCGCCGCGCTCGTGCTCGCCGCCCTGGCCGCGCTCGCCGCCGCCGGGACCGGGGTCGTCGAACGCGAAGACGCGGGGGACGGGACACCCCCGAGCAAGAACCTCGCCCTCGTCGTCGCCGGGGCCGTGCTGGCCGTCGCCGCGTTCGGGCTGCCCGTCTTCGACGTCGCCGGCTACGTCGCCGCCGGGCTCTGGTCCCGCTTCGACACGCCTTCGTGGGGACTGCTGACCGCCGCCGTGGTCGTCCTCGGGGCCGCCGCGCTCGCGACGCGGGCCCGGCCCCGGCCGGCCGCCGCCCTGCTCGCCGGGGCCGCCCTGCTCACCGCGCTCCACGCCGCCGAACTGCCGCTCGTCGGCGGCTCGCTCGGCGGTGCGAGCCCGGCCGCCGGCTTCTGGCTCGCGCTCGCCGCCACGGCCGCGTTGCTCGCCGCGGCCGGGATGGCGGGCGGGACGGCGGCCGCCGGGGGACGTCGTGGGGCGTGACCGGCCCCGGGTGCTGCTCGTCGAGTTCGCCCGGCCCGACCCGGCCGCCGTCGCGCTGGCCCGCCGATTGCGCGACGACGGCGTGGAGGTCGTCCACGCCGGGCGCATGGACACCGCCGAGCAGATCCTCCGCACCGCCGAACAGGAAGACCCGGACGCCGTCGGCGTGCTCGGCGCCGCGCCGCCCGAAGACCTCGCGCGCGCCCTCGGCGACGTCCGCCTTTTCGCCGCCGAAACGGCCGAGGAAACGCTGAAAGACCTTCGCGGTGGGCGGTCTCACACTGCGGGAACACCGTCTGACCGCGGACGGTGACCGACTTCACCAGGTGCGGAGTCCCCTGCGTCTGCGCAGGTCGCTAACCTCGACAGGTCCGACAGCGCGGTCCGGCAACGGACCACCACAGTGGCGTGTCGTCAGGAGACTGGAGTAGTGGACCTCTACGAGTACCAGGCGAGGGATCTCTTCGCCGCCCACGGAGTACCGGTTCTGCCGGGAGCCGTGGCTAGCAACCCCGAAGAAGCCAAGACCGCCGCGGAGCAGATCGGCACCCAGGTCGTCGTCAAGGCGCAGGTGAAGGTCGGCGGGCGTGGCAAGGCGGGCGGCGTCAAGCTGGCCCAGACGCCGGACGAGGCGAAGGAGAAGGCGGAAGCCATCCTCGGCCTCGACATCAAGGGCCACATCACGCGCCGCGTGCTCGTGGCGGAGGCCTCGGACATCGCGTCCGAGTACTACTTCTCCTTCCTGCTGGACCGGGCGAACCGCACCTTCCTGGCGATGGCGTCGTCCGAAGGCGGCATGGAGATCGAGCAGCTCGCGGTCGAGCGGCCCGAAGCGCTCGCCAAGATCCCCGTCGACGCGATCGCCGGTGTGGACAAGACGAAGGCGCTCGAGATCCTGAAGGCCGGCAACTTCCCGGCCGACATCATCGACGAGGCCGCCGACGTCGTCGTGAAGCTCTGGGAGACCTTCGTCTCCGAGGACGCCACCCTCGTCGAGGTCAACCCGCTGGTCCGCGACCCGCAGGACAAGATCATCGCCCTCGACGGCAAGGTCACCCTCGACGAGAACGCCTCCTTCCGCCAGCCGGGCCACGAGGCCCTGGTGGACAAGGACGCGGAGAACCCGCTCGAAGCCAAGGCCAAGGCCAAGGACCTCAACTACGTCAAGCTCGACGGCGAGGTCGGCATCATCGGCAACGGCGCCGGCCTGGTCATGTCCACTTTGGACGTCGTGGCCTACGCGGGCGAGAAGCACGGCGGCGTGAAGCCGGCGAACTTCCTCGACATCGGCGGCGGCGCGTCGGCCGAGGTCATGGCGGCCGGGCTGGACGTCATCCTCAACGACACCGACGTGAAGAGCGTCTTCGTCAACGTCTTCGGCGGCATCACCGCCTGTGACGCGGTGGCGAACGGCATCGTCGAGGCCCTGAAGATCCTGGGCGACGAGGCCACCAAGCCGCTGGTCGTCCGCCTGGACGGCAACAACGTCGTGGAGGGTCGCAAGATCCTGGCCGACGCGAACCACCCGCTGGTCACCGTGGTGGACACAATGGACAACGCGGCCGACAAGGCTGCCGAGCTCGCCGCGGCAGGTGCGTGAGATGTCGATCTTCCTCAACGAGAACAGCAAGGTCATCGTCCAGGGCCTCACCGGCTCCGAGGGCATGAAGCACGCCACCAAGATGCTGAAGTCCGGCACGAACATCGTGGGCGGCGTCAACGCCCGCAAGGCCGGCCAGACCGTCTCCATCGAGGGCAAGGACCTCACCGTGTTCGGCACGGTCGAGGAGGCCATCAAGGAGACCGGCGCCGACGTGTCGGTCATCTTCGTGCCGCCGAAGTTCGCCAAGGACGCGGTCATCGAGGCGATCGACGCCGAGATCCCGCTCGCCGTGGTCATCACCGAGGGCATCCCGGTGCACGACTCGGCCTACTTCTGGGCGCACGCCGTCGCCAAGGGCAACAAGACGCGGATCATCGGCCCGAACTGCCCCGGCGTGATCAGCCCGGGCAAGTCGAACGCCGGCATCATCCCGGCCGACATCACCAAGGCCGGCCAGATCGGCCTCGTGTCGAAGTCCGGCACGCTGACCTACCAGATGATGTACGAGCTGCGGGACATCGGCTTCTCGACCGCGGTCGGCATCGGCGGTGACCCGATCATCGGCACCACGCACATCGACGCCCTCGAGGCGTTCGAGGCCGACCCCGAGACCAAGGTCATCGTGATGATCGGCGAGATCGGCGGCGACGCCGAAGAGCGCGCCGCGGCCTACATCAAGGAGAACGTGACGAAGCCGGTCGTCGGTTACGTCGCGGGCTTCACCGCGCCCGAGGGCAAGACCATGGGCCACGCGGGCGCCATCGTGTCGGGTTCCTCCGGCACGGCCGCCGCCAAGAAGGAGGCCCTCGAGGCCGCCGGCGTCAAGGTCGGCAAGACCCCGAGCGAGACCGCCGTCCTGGCACGTGAGCTGTACAACAATCTCGGCTGATTCCGAGAAGTAACTCCTGGTGAGGCCGGGCACCCGCGAGGTGCCCGGCCTTTCCTCGTTCCGGGATGAAACCGTGCGGGGGATTCATGCGTCTGGTGGGCTGACGGCCTTCGAGTGCGCTAGCGTTCTGCGCACACAAGCCGCCTCGTCTTTCCCCGGGCGCCCGCGCGCCCGCCAGGGCCGGTCGAACCGACAGGAGTGCATCCGATGACCTTCCCCAGCGGTGGGCCCGGCTACCCCCAGCAGGGTGGCGGCCAGCAACCCCCCGGACCGCCGTCCAGCGGTTTCCCCGCGCAGCAGCCGCACTCGCACCAGGCGCCGTCCGGCCCGGCGGGCCTGCCGCAGAACCTGCCGGTGCTGCTCTCCCTGGTCGTCGCCGTCTTCGGCCTCGTGCAGTACTTCCTCGGCTTCTCCGACAACGCCGACGTCGGCCTCGCGACGACGTTCCTGCTGGGCGCCGGCCTGCTCGCCGGGCTGCACGTGCTGCCGAAGGGACCGAAGACGCTGCCGTTCGCGGCGCTGTTCAGCGTCCTGGGCGCGCTCGGTGCCCTGGACGCGCTGGTCGCGCTGCCCACCACCCCGGGCATCGTCACCGTCATCCTGATCCTCGGCATCCTGCAGATGATCGTCGCGGTCGGCGCGCTGCTGATCGAGCACGACGTCATCAAGCCGCCGTCGCCGAAGCCCGCCACGCCGTCCTACGGCGGCGGCCAGTACGGCCAGCCCGGTCAGCAGCAGTACGGCCAGCCCGGCCAGCAGTTCGGCCAGCCGGGCCACGGGCCGGGTCCGGTCGCCGCCACCGGTGAGCCGTCGGCGCCGTTCTCGCAGCCGGGCCAGTACGGCTCGCCGAACCCGCCGTCGACCACGCCGCCGCCGGGGCAGCAGGCCACGACGTACGCCCCGCAGCAGGGCCAGTTCTTCCAGCAGCCGCCGCCGGACAACCCGGGCACCCCGCCCGGTGGCTTCGGCAAGTCCAGCTGACCCGCACCGCCGACACCCGCTGTGACCCTCCGTGTCACAGCGGGTGTTTTGCGTCCGGGGGTTACCCGACCGGGTGGGTTGGGTTCGTCACGCGCCCCGCCGACGGCGTGCCTCACCCGGACGGAGCAGCCCGGATGTCAGGGTGCGCAGCATGGACCTGCTCACCGACGCCCCCGAGGAGCCGGTGAGCGACCCCGGACCCGGCGTCGAACCCTCCCGGCCCGCGCGGGTGCGGGTGTTGCTCGCCGCGGCCCTCGGCCCGCTGGTCACCGGCTACACCGCGGTCGCCGCGGTGCTCGCGCTGATCACCCTCACCGCCGGCCGGGCCGTCTTCTCCGACACCGGCGTGCTGCTGGCCGCCGGCCCCGGCTGGCTCGCCGCGCACCAGGTGCGCCTCGCCATCGGGGGTCACCCACTCGGGATGCTGCCGCTGCTGCCGACGCTGGGCGCGGTCGCGCTGGCCGCGCGGACGGCGTCCGGTACCGCCCGCCGCCTCGGCTGCCGGTCGTTCCGCGAAGCGCTGCCGGTGCTGGTGACGATCACCGGCGCGCACGCAGTGTTCGGGCTCGTCGTGGCCCTCCTCGCCCAGGGCTCGCCGGTGACGGCCGACCCGGTGACCGCCTTCGTCGTGCCGGGGCTGCTCGCCGCGGCGGCGGCGTGCGTCGGGATCACCCGGACGTGCGGGCTGCCGGACGCCGTCGAAGAGCGTCTCGACCCGCTGGCGCTGCGCGGCCTGCGGACCGGTGCGCTGAGCCTGGCCGTCCTCGTGGCCTGCGGTGCGGCCGTGTTCACCGTCGCGACGGCCGCGTCCTGGAAGACCGTGGCCGACGTTTACGAGCCCGGCTTCGGCACCAGCTTCGGGCTCTTCCTGCTTTCGGTGCTGTACCTGCCGAACGCCGTCGCCGCCGCGCTGTCGTTCGTCACCGGGCCCGGGTTCTCGATCGGGGCCCTGGACGTCGGCGTGTTCGGCTACCGCGGCGGCGCCGTGCCCGGCGTCCCGCTGCTCGGCGGCCTGCCCGAGCACCACGCCGGCTGGTGGCCGGCGCTGCTGGTGCTGCCCGCGGCGGCCGGTGTCCTGGCCGGCTGGACGCTGCGCAGGGCCGACGCCGATCCCGCGCAGCGCATCCGCGCGGTCGCGGTCGCCGGGGCCGTCGTCGCGCTCGGCTGCGTCGTGCTGGGCACGCTGTCCGGCGGACGCCTCGGCGACGGCCCGTTCGACCCGGTGAGCGTCCCCGTCGGCGTCGCCTCGGTGGTCGCCTTCTGCTGGATCGTCATCCCGGGCTCGTTCGTCGCCTTCTTCGCGGGTGAGCACGAGCCGCCCGCGCCGCCGCCGGAAGCGCTTGAAGACAACGAAGCGTTCCAGGACGCCGACGAGGTCGACACCGAAGAAGCGTCCGAAGCCGTCGAGGAACTCGAAGCGGCTGAAGGGCTTGAAGCGTCCGAAGAGGACGAGGAGATTTCCGCCGAGGACGCCGAGTTCGAAGCCGAAGCCGACGCCGAACTGGGCCTCGACGAGCCGGCCGAAGACGGCGAAGCTGTGACCGGAGGCACCGAGACCTGCGGCGACGTCGAGCCGGACGAGGGCGACCGTTAGGGTTTACGTGTCCTGGTGAAGCGCCGTGCGCCCGGCTGCGCACCGCCCGCGGCAAGGAGCCCGCTCTGTCTCAACGGTTGGAGCTGCCCACCCCGGTGAAGCTCGTCGTGCTCGCGTCGGGCTCCGGCACCCTCCTGCAGGCGGTGCTGGACGCCACCGGGCGGTCCGGTTTCCCGGCCAAGGTGGTCGCCGTCGGCGCCGACCGCACCGGCATCGAGGCCCTCACCCGCGCCGAGCGGCTGAGCATCCCGGCGTTCACCGTCCGCGTCGCCGACCACCCCGACCGCGCCGCGTGGGACAAGGCGCTGGCCGAGGCCGTCGCGGCGTACCGGCCGGGCCTGGTCGTCTCCGCCGGGTTCATGAAGATCCTCGGGAGTGAGTTCCTCGGCCGCTTCACGGTGATCAACACGCACCCCGCGCTGCTGCCGTCGTTCCCGGGCATGCACGCGGTCCGCGACGCGCTCGAAGCCGGCGTCAAGGTCACCGGCTCGACCGTGCACTTCGCCGACGCCGGGGTCGACACCGGGCCGATCATCGCCCAGGAGGCGGTCGTCGTGGAGAGCGACGACGACGAAAACGTCCTGCACGAACGGATCAAGGCCGTCGAACGCAGGCTGCTGGTGGAAACGATCGAGCGACTCGGCCGCGGTGGCTGCACCGTGGACGGACGAAAGGTGACATTTCGTGAGCACTGACCTGGGACGGCGTCCGGTCCGCCGGGCGCTGATCGGCGTCTCGGACAAGGCGGGCCTCCTGGACCTCGCGACCGGCCTGCACGCGGCCGGCGTCGAGATCGTCTCCACCGGCGGCACCGCGAAGGTCATCGCCGACGCGGGGGTCCCGGTCACGCCGGTCGAAGAGGTCACCGGCTTCCCCGAGTCCCTCGACGGCCGGGTCAAGACGCTGCACCCGCGCGTGCACGCCGGCCTGCTGGCCGACCAGGGCAACCCCGACCACGTCGAGCAGCTGCGGAAGCTCGACATCGCGGCGTTCGACCTGCTGGTCGTGAACCTGTACCCGTTCGCGCAGACCGTCGCCTCCGGCGCGAGCGCCGAGGACTGCGTCGAGAACATCGACATCGGCGGCCCGGCCATGGTCCGCGCGGCGGCGAAGAACCACGGCAGCGTCGCGGTCGTCGTCGACCCGGCCCGCTACGCGTGGGTGATCGAGCGCGTCGCCGACGGCGGCTTCGACTTCGAGGACCGCAAGCGCCTCGCGGCGCGGGCGTACGCGCACACGGCGGCGTACGACACCGCTGTCGCTTCGTGGTTCGCCAGCGCGTACGCCCCCGACGAGGACACTGTCGACGCCGGTTTCCCGGACTTCCTCGGCGCCACCTGGGAACGCGCCGACGTCCTGCGCTACGGCGAGAACCCGCACCAGAAGGCCGCGCTGTACAAGAGCCAGAACCCGGGCCTGGCGCACGCCGAGCAGCTGCACGGCAAGGCCATGTCCTACAACAACTACGTCGACACCGACGCCGCCCGCCGCGCCGCGTTCGACTTCACCGAGCCCGCCGTCGCGATCATCAAGCACGCCAACCCGTGCGGCATCGCGGTCGGCACCGACATCGCCGAGGCGCACCGCAAGGCCCACGCGTGCGACCCGGTTTCGGCCTACGGCGGCGTCATCGCGACGAACCGGCCGGTCAGCCGCGAGGCCGCCGAGCAGATCGCCGAGGTCTTCACCGAGGTCGTGCTGGCGCCGGACTTCGACGCCGAAGCGCTGGAAATCCTGCAGCGCAAGAAGAACATCCGGCTGCTGAAGCTGCCCGCGGCCCCGGCGTTCCCGGTCGAGTTCCGCCCCATCTCCGGCGGCGTCCTGCTGCAGACCGCCGACGCGATCGACGCCCCGGGCGACGACCCGGCCGCGTGGACGCTGGCCACCGGCACCCCGGCCGACGAGCAGACCCTGCGCGACCTCGAGTTCGCGTGGCGCTCGCTGCGCGCGGTCAAGTCGAACGCGATCCTGCTGGCGGCCGACGGCGCGACCGTCGGCGTCGGCATGGGCCAGGTCAACCGGGTCGACTCGTCGCGGCTCGCGGTCGCGCGGGCGGGCGACCGGGCGAAGGGCTCGGTCGGCGCGTCGGACGCGTTCTTCCCGTTCCCGGACGGCCTGGAGGTGCTGGTCGAGGCGGGGGTCCGCGCGATCGTGCAGCCCGGCGGCTCGGTCCGTGACGCCGAGGTCATCGCGGCCGCGGAGAAGGCGGGCGTCACGATGTACCTGACGGGGACGCGCCACTTCGCGCACTGACCCGGGCTTCGCTTCGAGAGGGAGGGCTCGATGCAGCAACCGCCGTACGGTCACGGTCAGCAGGGGTACCCGGGCTATCCGCACCAGCCGCCCGGGTACCCGCCGCAGCCGGGACATCCGCCCGGGTACCCGCCGCCGGGATATCCGCCGGCCGGGTACGGCGCGCCGATGCCGCCGCCGAAGAAGAAGCGGACCGGGCTGATCCTCGGGATCGTCGGTGCCGTCGTCGTGCTGCTCGGCGCGGGGATCCCGCTGGGCATCTTCGCGAGCGGCTACTTCGCGAGCACCGGCGCGGCGCCGTCGTCGTCGCCGGTGCCTGCCGAGTGCCAGGTCCCGGCGCCGGTGCTGGAGAAGGCGGGCTTCCCGAGCTTCGTCCTGGCCGGTCAGGGCGCCCAGGACCTGCCGGGTGTCAAGCAGCAGGGCTGCAGCTGGAAGCCGGGGCCGGACGAGAACGTCCGCGACGCCACCATGCACGTCCAGATCACCCGGTACTCCGGGGAGAGCGCGCGGGAGCAGGCCAACGACCTGTTCAAGCCGAAGGCGCCGGCGATCCCGCCGACGGACGTGCGCGGCATCGGTGACAGGGCGGTCCTGGTCCGGCTGGCCACCGACAGCGCGTTCAGCGGGTCCGAACTGCACGTCCTGAAGGGCACGACGGTCGTCGTCCTCGAGGTGTCCGGCTGGGACAAGGGGTTCTTCTCGAACTCGCCGATGCCGCAGGAGGAAACCGACGCCGCCGTGCAGGCGGTCGGCGCGGAGATCGTCAAGAAGCTGCGTTAGGCGGGCGCGGGCAGCGTCTTGCAGAGCGCGACCGGGAACTTCCGGTCGGCCGCCAGGATGTCGGCGCAACCGGCGGCCCGCGTCTGCGCGAACGACGTCCACCCCGCGTCGCTCCAGCGGAACGCGGTGCGCGAGGGCGGCTCGGTCTGGCGCACCAGGAGGTCGACGAGCAGCCAGGCCGGGTCGCAGGCGCGGGTCGTCCCGGCGCTTTCGGCACCCGCGGCGGTCACCGCGGCACCGATCCACGCGGGGTCGCAATGGTCGGCGGGCGGGGCGCAGGTGCCCTGGCGGTCGCAGTGGCCCCAGCCGGCGCCGAGCTTGTGCCAGGCGTTGCCGGTGTCGGAGTTGAGGATCACCGTCCGGTCCGCGACCGGGCCCGTCGTCGTCAGCCGCAGCTCCGCGGGGACCTTGTCCTGGCAGCCGCCCGCCGCGGGCCGGGTCGAGTAGACGACGTCGGCGCGGATGTCGGTCTTCGCCTCCACGAGCTGCTCGATCCGCGGCTCGCGGACGCAGCCGGGGTCCTTGCCGGGCAGGGCGACCTGCACGAACAGGCTGTGCTCGTCCGGGCCGGGGCGGATTCCGGTGACGTCGGCGCGGAACGAGCGCCACTCCGCGCCGATGGTGGTCGGCCCCGGGGCCGCGGCCGTGGCGCCGGGCACCGCGCCGCCGGCGGTCAGCACGACGGCGGCCACCGCGCCCGCCGCGGCGAGCGCGCCGGCGGCCCACAGGATCGGCCGTCTTCGCGGTCCGGTCATCGTCACCCCCAAGTCCACGGGGCAATCTAGCCGACGCCGCAGCGTCAGGCGGCCGGACCGGATTTTTCGCGCAGCGTGACGTCTTTCTCCAGGTACACCGCGCCCCGGATGTGCCCGCCGGCCGCGGGCGGATCGGTGAGCCGGTAGCCGGCCCGCTGGTACATCGTGATGTTGCGGGTGCTGCGCGCCCCGGTGAACAGCGCGAACCGGCGGGCTTCGGCGGGCGCCTGCGCCTCGGCGTGGGCGAGCAGCCGCCGCCCCAGGCCGCGCCCGGCGAAGTCCGGCGCGACCATCAGCCGGCCGACCTCCCAGCAATCGCCGTCGAGGCGGGCGCGCACGGCCCCGACCAGCCGGTGGTCCTGCCGCAGCACCCACACCGACCACGTCTTCGTCCAGTCGCGCACGTCTTCGAGGGTTTCGTGCAGCGCGGGGATGTCGAGGGTGTCGTTGAGCAGGGCTTCCTGGACCCAGCAGCAGCGTTGCAGGACCAGCAGTTCCGGGGCGTCTTCGGGGCGGGCGTCGGTGAGCTCCACGCCGTCTGTCTAGTGACCGGCCCGGGCCGCGGCAACTTCATTACGCGATTCGCTCGGGTTTCGGGGGGCTCGTCACCTATCGGGTGACTTGACACCTCGGGGGGTTCGCGGTTGACTTGTTCATGTCGAACACGTGTTCGACATGAACACCGCCGCCTTCCCCGCGGCGAACCAGAGTTGTCGGTCGTGTTTTGGGAGAGGCCCGGCCGCCGGCTCAGTCCGTGGTGGGGAGGTGCGTGCGGTGACCGCTGTGGTGGAGCCGCCGGTGGCCCGGCTGGCGGCCCTGCCCGGGGTCAGCACGGCGAGCCGCGTGGCGGCCCAGGCCGAGCGGGCCAGGGCGACGGGAAGGGTGCTCCCGGTCGTCCCGGCGCTGGCCGGGCTGCTGCCCGGCGCGGGGCTCCGGCGCGGGAGCACGGTGGCGGTCCATGGGGGGACATCACTGCTGCTCGCGCTGCTCGCCTCGCCGACGAACGCGGGTTCGTGGGCGGCCGTGGTCGGTCTGCCGTCGCTGGGGCTGGCGGCGGCGGCCGAGTACGGCGTGGACCTGGCGAGGGTGGCGCTCATCCCGCGGCCGGGTGCGGAGCTCCCGGCGGTGGTGGCGGCGCTGCTGGACGGCGTCGACGTGGTGGCGGTCCAAGCGGAGACCCTGCAGCCATCGGTGGCGCGCCGCCTGTCGGCCCGGGCGCGGCACCGGGGCGCGGTCCTGCTGTCGGCCGGCGCCTGGCCGGGGGCGGACGTGGAGCTGTCCTGCCGTCGTTCGGCGTGGTCGGGCGTGTCGGACGGCTACGGTCACCTCCGCTCACGCGAGGCGACGGTCCGTGCCCACGGCCGCGGCGCGGCGGCCCGCCCACTCTCGGCCTCCCTCGCCCTCCCGGCCCCCACCGGCACCCTCACCCACCCCCTCCCCACCCCCACCCCCGCCTCCACCCCCGCCACCCGCACGCTCCGCGAGGCCACGGCATGACCCCCTCACGCCGCCAGCGGACCCCCGCCTCGCCCCCATACCCCCCGCCCAACCACCCGAGATGCCCCTCCAGCCACGCGTGTGGCCCCTCCAGTCACGTGAGATGCCCCGCCAGTCACGCGTGTGGCCCCTCCAGTCACGTGAGATGCCCCGCCAGTCACGCGTGTGGCCCCGCCAATCACGCGAGTTGCGCCCCCGGTCGCGCGAGCCGACGGTTCAGGTACGCGAACCGACCTTCGGAGTACGCGAACCGACCCTCCGGGGACGTGAGTCGTCCGTCCAGGTACGCGAGTTGGCCGCCTGGGTGCGCAAGCCCGCCGTCTGGGGACGCGTGTCGTCCGTCCGGGTACGCGAGTTGGCCGCCTATATGTGCGAGCCGACCGGCCGGGTACGCGAACCGACCGTCTGGGTGCGCCGACCGACCTTTCCGGTACGCGAGGCGACCGTCGAGACTCCTGCTGCGGGAGGTCGCGTGACCGTCCCAGCTCAGCGGGGTGCCTCCGGCGTCCCCGCCCGCATGCTCGTCCTGTGGTGCCCGGACTGGCCCGCCGTCTCCGCTGTGGCTGCCGGGGGCGTTGCCCTCACTCAGCCCCTTGCCGTCTTCACTGCGAACCGGGTCGTTGCCTGCAACGCCCCCGCGCGGCGGAGTGGGGTGCGGCGGGGGATGCGGCGGCGGGAGGCGCAGTCGAACTGTCCGGAACTTGCCGTCTTCGCCGCGGATGACGGGCGGGATGCGAGGCTTTTCGAGCCCGTTGCGCGGGCGGTTGAAGGGCTCGTCGTCGGGGTCGAAGTCGTGCGGCCGGGCCTCGTCGCGGTACCCGTTTCCGGTGCTGCGGCGTACTTCGGCGGGGAACATGCCCTCGTCGAACGGCTTCTCGACGAGATTGCCGCCGTCGCCGGGGTCGAATGTCAGGTCGGCGTGGCCGAAGGTCTCTTCGCCGCGACGCTCGCCGCTCGGCTCGGTTCCTTTGTCGAACCCGGGTGTGTTGCCGAGTTCCTCGCGCCGCTGCCCGTCACCGAACTCGACCAGCCCGGTGCCGAACGCGCTGAGCTCGTCGACCTGTTGCGCCGTCTCGGGTTGAAGACGCTCGGGGCCTTTGCCGCCCTGTCGGAACGTGATGTTGTGAACCGGTTCGGGACCGTCGGCGTCCTCGCCCACCGGCTGGCGCGTGGCCGCTCCGAACGGCCGCCGCTGCGTCGGCGGCCTCCGCCGGAACTGACCCTCACCGAGGAGTTCGACCCGGTTGTCGAGCGGGTCGACGTCGCCGCGTTCCTCGCCAAGGGGCTCGCGACGCGGTTCTGTGCCGGACTCGCCGGGCACGGCCTCGCCTGCACCCGGCTCGGCATCCACGCCGTCACCGAGGACGGCGAACACCTCGGCCGCACGTGGCGGTGCGCCGAACCGCTGACGCCGTCCGGGGTCGCCGATCGGGTGCGCTGGCAGTTCGAAGGCTGGCTGCGCGCTTCGCCGGGGCAGCGGCCGACGTCCGGGGTCGTGCGGCTGCGGCTGGAGCCGGAGGAGATCGTCGACGGGCGTTCGCTGCAGCTCGACCTGTGGCGCAACGGCGGTTCCGACGCGGACGACGAGCGCGCCGCCCGGGCGTTCGTGCGGGTCCAGGGCCTGCTCGGGCCCGAAGGCGTGGTGACGCCGCTGCTCGACGGCGGCCGCGACCCCGCGGGCCGGGTCCGGCTGGTGCCGTGGGGCGACCCGCGCGAGCGGACGACGCCCCCGGACGCGACCTGGCCGGGACGGCTGCCGTCCCCGTCCCCGGCGACGGTCCTCGTCCGGCCGGTCCCGGCGCAGGTCTTCGACGACGGCGGCCGGGCCGTCGGGATCACGGCCCGCGACCAGGTGACGTCGCCCCCGCGACGGCTCAGCATCGCGGGTGCGCCGGGGCGGGAGGTCGTGGGCTGGGCGGGCCCGTGGCCCCTGACGGGCGATCGCCGGCGGCCGGGCACGCCACGCGCGCGGTTGCAGCTGGTCCTGGCCGGCGAAGGAGAAGAGCCACCCGAGGCGGTGCTGGTGCATTGCGCGGGCACGGAAAATCCACTGTGGACGGTCGAGGGAGTGTACGACTGAGCATGGACGAGGACTACGCACAACGGCTCCGGAACTGGCTGCAAGCCGAGCCGGAGGCAACCCCGCGCCGAGCCGCGGCGCAACGCGAGTGGCTGCGGGAAGTCCCGGAGCCAGGCGCCCGCGCGGCCCACGACCGCCTCCCGGCAGCCGACGACCCGAACCAGGGTGCGGCGCAGGACCGACCCGGCGACTCGGGTCCGGCCGAGCGCACGCCGCACGACCGGGTTCCGGCGGCCGGCGAGCCGGATCCGGCCAGCTGGACGGTCCGCGGCTACCTGCCGGACACCCCCGACGACGATGACTGGGTCTGCCCGGTGATCGCGCTACCAGTCCCACGCCCGTCGCGCGAGAACGGCTGCCGAATGAGCGAGGCCGAGGCACGAAGCCGCCGGAACCACCCGACGAACGCGGACCGTCGCACCCCAGCACCGAACGCGAGCCACATGACCGAAGCCCGTAGCCGTGCCAACCACCCCGCCCAACCCCCGGAATCAGCCCCCATGAGCGAAGCCGAAGCCCGGTCACGCTGGAACCACCCCTCCAACTGGCACCGCCGCCGCCGCGATGGTGGGCCGGGTCTCGATCAGCCTCGGGGCCTGTGAATGGGCTGGAACAACCCACCCGTCCGCTGGAAGGACCTCGCGCGCACCCTCGCCGGGGGGCTGCCGCCCGGTGATCACGGTGACAGTCCCGCCTGGGGGCGCCGCCGGGACGGCTACCACCGTCCCGATGACCTTCCCGCCCGCCGCAACGATGATGGCGGTGAGGCCGTCCGCGTTCCCTACGCCGAACTTCACTGCCACTCCAACTTCAGCTTCCTCGACGGTGCCAGCCACCCCGAGGAGCTCGTCGAAGAGGCCGCTCGCCTGCAGCTGGACGCCATCGCGCTCACCGATCACGACGGCATGTACGGCGTCGTGCGGTTTGCCGAGGCCGCGCGGGAACTCGGGGTCAACACCGTCTTCGGCACCGAGCTCAGCTTCGGGCTCCCAAGCCCGCAGAACGGCGTTCCCGACCCCGAAGGCGAGCACCTCCTCCTGCTCGCCCGCGGCGACCAGGGCTACCGGGCCCTCTGCCGCGCGATCACCGCCGGGCAGATCCACCACCACGCCGAAAAGGGACGCCCGATCTACGACCTCGGTGCGGTCGCCGAGGAGGTCGCCGGGCAGTGTGTGGTGCTGACGGGCTGCCGCAAAGGCGCGGTGCGCTCGGCCCTCGTCGCGCACGGCCCGGCGGCCGCGGCCGAACAGCTGAAACTCCTCACAGACCGCTTCGGCCACGACAACGTCTACGTCGAACTCACCGACCACCGCCAGCCGCTCGACAGCACCCACAACGACCTCCTCACGCAACTCGCCGAAGAGCTGGGACTTCCGACCGTCGCCACCACCGCCGCGCACTACGCCCGGCCCGAACGCGCTCCGCTCGCCGATGCCCTCGCCGCCATCCGCGCGCGGCGGGGGATCGACGAACTCGAAGGCTGGCTGCCGGCCGCCGGGACAGCGTTCCTGCGCAGTGGGGCCGAAATGGACGTCCTGTTCCGGCGGTACCCCGGTGCCGTCCGGCGCAGTGCCCTGCTCGGCATGGAGTGCGCGTTCCCGCTGAAGCTGATCGCGCCCGAGCTGCCGCCCTTCGGCGTCCCCGAGGGCTACACCGAAACGACCTACCTGCGCCACCTGACGGAGGAAGGCGCGAAGGAACGGTTCAACGGCAAGGCGCACAAGGAAAAAGCGAACCAGCAGATCAAGCACGAGCTCGCCATCATCGAGGAACTCGGCTTCCCCGGCTACTTCCTGATCGTCTGGGACATCGTCCGCTTCTGCCGCGAGCACGACATCCTCTGCCAGGGCCGCGGTTCCGCCGCGAACTCCGCCGTCTGCTACGCGCTCGGCATCACGAAGGTCGACTCCGTCGCCTACGAACTGCTCTTCGAACGCTTCCTCGCCCCGGACCGCGACGGCTATCCCGACATCGACCTCGACATCGAGTCCGACCGCCGCGAAGAGGCCATCCAGTACGTCTTCCGGAAACACGGCCGGCTCCGGACCGCCCAGGTCGCGAACGTGATCACCTACCGCGCCCGCTCCGCCGTCCGCGACGCCGCCCGCGCGCTCGGCTACTCGCCCGGCCAGCAGGACGCCTGGAGCAAGCAGATCGACCGCTGGGGCCCGCTGCAAAGCACCGAAAAAGACCACGACCACGACATCCCGGACGACGTCGTGCAGCTCGCCTTCGCGCTCGAGGACTTCCCGCGGCACCTCGGTATCCACTCCGGCGGGATGGTCATGTGCGCCGAGCCGGTCAGCCAGGTCGTGCCGGTCGAGTGGGCGCGGATGGCCGACCGCAGCGTGATCCAGTGGGAGAAGGAGGACTGCGCCGCCGCCGGGCTCGTCAAGTTCGACCTGCTCGGCCTCGGCATGCTGTCCGCGCTGCACTACATGATCGACCTCGTCGAGGAGTACAAGCACGAAACGGTCGACCTGGCCGAGCTCGACCTCGCCGACGAGAAGATCTACGAAATGCTGTGCCGCGCCGACGCGATCGGCGTCTTCCAGGTGGAGAGCCGCGCGCAGCTGGCGACGCTGCCGCGGCTGCAGCCGCGCGAGTTCTACGACCTCGCCGTCGAGGTCGCGCTGATCCGGCCCGGCCCGATCCAGGGCGGCTCGGTGCACCCGTACATCCGCCGCAAGCAGGGCCGCGAGAAGTGGACCTACGACCACCCGCTGCTGGAAAAGGCGCTGCACAAGACCAAGGGCGTGCCGCTGTTCCAGGAGCAGATGATGCAGATCGCACTGGACGTCGCGAACTTCACCGCCGCCGAGGCCGACCAGCTGCGGCACGCGATGGGCTCGAAGCGGTCGGACCGGAAAATGGACCGGCTGCGGCAGCGGTTCCTCGACGGCGCCGCCGCGAACGGCGTCGAAGCCGACCTCGCGCAGAAGATCTTCCTGAAGCTCAAGGCGTTCGCCAATTTCGGCTTTCCGGAGAGCCACGCGCTGAGCTTCGCCCACCTGGTCTTTTCGAGCGCCTACTTCAAGCTCTACCACCCGGACGCGTTCCTGGCGGGCCTGCTGCGCGCCCAGCCGATGGGCTTCTACTCACCGCAGTCCCTGGTCGCCGACGCGCGGCGCCACGGCGTCACCGTGCACGGTCCGGACATCAACCGCAGCCTGCCGCACGCCACGCTGGAGGCGGGGCCGGGCGAGTTCCACGACGTCCGCACCGGGCTGAGCACCGTGCGGAAGATCGGCGAGGACCTGGCGAAGCGGATCGTGGCCGAGCGGCAGGAAAACGGCGACTTCGCCGGCATGGCCGACGTCGCCCGCCGGGTGCGGCTGACCACGCCGCAGATCGAGGCGCTGGCCACCGCCGGTGCCTTCGCCGGTTTCGGCGGAGACCGCCGGCAGGCGCTGTGGATGGCGGGTGCGGTCGCCGGGGAACGTCCCGAGAAGCTGCCCGGCCTGGTCGGGGTGGACGCACCGGTGCTGCCCGGGATGGACGGCCTCGACGTCGCCGCGGCGGACGTCTGGGCCACCGGCGTTTCGCCCGGCAGCTACCCGACCGAGTTCATCCGCGACCGGCTCGACGAGCTCGGCGTCGTCCCGGCGAGCGGCCTGGCCGACCTCGACGACGGCGCGCGCGTGCTGGTCGGCGGCGCGGTCACGCACCGGCAGCGCCCGGCCACCGCGGGCGGGGTCACCTTCCTCAACATCGAGGACGAAACGGGGATGGTCAACGTGATCTGCACGCTCGGCCTGTGGCAGCGCTACCACCGCGTCGCGCGCGGCAGCTCGGCGCTGCTGATCCGCGGCGTGGTCGAGAAGGCCGACGGCGTGGTCAGCGTCCTCGCCGACCGCGTCGAGGCCCTGCCGATGCGGATCAAGGCGAAGTCGCGCGACTTCAGGTGAGGGGGCGCCGCACGATGGTGATGATCTCCGGGCCCGCATCCGTCACCGGCGTGCGGTCCCAGTAGCCGTACTGCTCGTCGACGACCAGCCCGGCTGCCTCGACGAACTCGTTCAGGGCGGCGACATCGAGGAAGCGCAAGGTGCTTTCGCTGTACTTCGGCGCGTTCCAGTTCGGGCTTTCGTACGTCGTTTTGAAGCTGACGTACCCGTTCTCGAACGGCCCGGCGTCGTTCCACGAACGGACCTCGCCGGCTTCCCAGACGTTCGAAGGCGTCCAACGCTCCCAGGCGCGGGCCGCCGGGTTGCGCGTCTCGAAGCCGAACCGGCCGCCGGGTTTCAGGGCCTTCCGGACCGCCGAGAACGCCGTCCGCAGCTCGTCGTCGGTCAGCAGCACCTGGAACGCGTGCCCGGTCATCACCGCGAAGTCGAACTCGGCGTCCCAGGACGCGGTCGACAAGTCGCCGTGCACCCACTCGACGTCGTCCCGGCGGCGGGCCTGGACGAGCATGCCCTCGGCGGGATCGAGCCCGACGAGCCGTCCTGGGTGGCCGGACTCGCGCGCCCAGTGCAGCAGGGATCCGGTGCCGCAGCCGACGTCCAGGACCGATTCCGCGGCCATGATCATCGGCAGGTAGAACGCGAAGTCGCCGCTGCTTTCGCGCGGGTTCAGCGTGTCGTAGAGCGAGGCGAGGTACGGATCGACGTAGTCGTGGTCGGGCACGGCGCCACGGTAGTGAGCGGGCCGCGAAAGATCATCCCGTTTTCGGCAGCGGTCAGGAACTGATCGGCCACCTGTGGTGGATCCGGGCGCGCCTGGAAGACCTGGACGAGACCGGGATGGCGCGCCGCGCGCAGCTGCCGGAGTACGTCGAGGCGATGAACTACGTCCAGGGTGTGCTGGGCCGGTAGCCGGTGTGACACCCTGGGGCCGTGCTGGAGACGGGGGAGGACTACCGCGAAGCGGTGCTGTCCGGGCAGTGGTGGGAAAAGCGGCGGTTCACCGGCTGCGACTTCAGCGGGGCGGACCTCAGCGGGCTGCGGACCCGGGGCTGCACCTTCGACGACTGCGTGTTCGGCCGGGCCGACCTGTCACGTTCGCGGCACGACGCTTCGGCGTTCCGCTCGTGCACCTTCGAGCGGACCGTGCTCGCCGAGAGCCGCTGGACCGCGTGCTCGCTGCTGGGTACGTCGTTCGCCGACTGCGGCTTCGGCGGGATCGCGCTCACCGAATGCGACCTGTCGCTGGCGTCGTTCGCGAAGGCGCGGCTGCGCAAGCTCGGGCTTTCCGGGCTGCGGCTGCGCGAAGCCAACCTGACCGAGGCCGACCTCGCCGGCGCCGACCTGCGCGGCAGCGACCTGACCGGTGCCCGCCTGCAGGGTGCGAAGCTCGATGGCGCCGACCTGCGCGGCGCGCGCCTCGACGCGAACGCCCTGGTGCAGGCCGACCTGAGGGGCGCCGAGGTCGACGTCGAGACCGCGATCGCGTTCGCCGCCGCGCACGGCCTGATCATCCGCTGAAGCCCTGCCGCAGCTGGTCGTGAGTGAGAAACAGTGTTCTAACACTGTTTCTCACTCA